>CASGED010000030.1 GCA_949300425.1 uncultured Bacteroides sp. | reverse complement strand
GCTTGTTGATATTGATTTTTTGAGTATTTTGAGTGGGCAGCTTTGCCGCTTGCCGCAAAGGTTTTAGTGACACTAAAACACAAACTGGCCACTCAAAAAATCTTTCTGTACTTTCCTTGTTCAATCCGGCATAGTTTGCCGCTTCTGATGAAGGCTTCTATCCATTTTGCAGCCGTGCTTCCATTCTCTCCCAATGCCAAGACCGCTGCATCGTAGTCTTTTTTCGTGAACGTCTCGGGCAGCATATTATAAAGGGTATTCCTCCGCGCCGCTACACCCGTTTCCTGCAAAATGGAAGCGGATGATTTGTTCTGACTTCCTGACAGATTCCGATAAATAAAAACGGCATGATAGAGTAGCGTGTCGCAGATGTTCATGGCAATGAAGTAGTCCGATTCTTGGCAAACCAACCGGACAATACCATCAGAATCCACCTGCACATTGTATACGTTTTCCAAATGCCGGACAGCAGTCAGCACCATCATGATACGGTAAGCAATCAGTCCCATCCGTCTGACTATACCCTGTATCCTGTTGTCCACCTCGTCACAACATTCTTCGTTCACTCGGCTCAGGTATTCAATGAACTGTTCCTGCAAAACAAAGGGAAGGGAAAAGGAATAGCTGTGATTCAAGAACTCTTCATGCAAGTGGCAGAAGCGGTCGCCCAATATCCTGAACATGGTGTTCTTTGATTGGGAAATGTCGTTTGTGGCAAACACGTTCCTGATGCCACGCTTGAAGCGGATGATGTAGAAACAGAAACGACTCATCAGTCCGTTCTCCGCATCGGGTATCAACCGCCTTACCTGTTCGGGCGTTCCGGCCAAAGCTACTGAGACTCTCGGATTGCTGACCTCGCAATACTCTCTGTCCTTGCGTCGGCTCAAACTGACCAGCTCATGATGGAACGCCTTGCGCAGCACATCGGAATAGTTGCCGTAGTCCGACTTCAATGTCTGGCTTAACGTGTCACCTTCGGATTCGAACAACAGCCCGACACCGTCATTGTCACCTAATATCTTCAATAAGGAACTTGCACTGCTGTTGGCCGGGATGATAAGCATACGCATAGGCGGCTCGGTCGGCATGGTCGCACCGTCCGACTTCTTACTTTTGATATAGGCGTTCATCGCTTCCTTGTATTCTTGCTCCATCCGTTGCGAAAGCTCATGCAGATTACGGTTGATGGGAGCCACCAGCTCACGGCATAAAGTCAATGCGCCCTTGCCCATTCCGGCATCAGCCACGACAAACAAGTAAAGGTTGGGATAAACGATACGCTCGTCATACACACCACAGACATTGTGGAAGCAGACCGACAGGCATACAATCGCCCCAATCAGAATGGTGTCGCGGTCATCTTCTGAAATGGAATTGCTGACGACCTCACTTAAAAATGGCGGAAGCTGCTCAAACACACATTCAGGAAAAGCCGGAAGCTCATCGGCTGATTTTATCCATTTGCCCGTTTTGCCATTTTGGATATTTGGTAAAATGGATAAATGCTGTTCCTCTACCGGACTTAAAGGAATACCAGCCTGACCTGCCAAATGAAAGAACGAGCGGATGGTAACGCCTTGACCTTTGGCTTGCAGGCAATAGGTGTATTGCTTGTCTGTTTGTTCCCTTTGATAGTCTGGATGAAGCCGACTGATGCGGTGGTAATATTCTCTTCCGTTCTCGCCCAATCCGTCAACCAAGGCAAGGCCCAATTCCACCCAATCCTTATATTCAGGTGCGATGTCAACGGCACGTTGCTCTATTTCGCGAATGATACGTTCCACTTCTCCCTCTTTATCATTAGAGGCTGGATTGGGAGCCGGAAGTAATTTGGGGTATGTTGGAGCACTATTCTCAAAAGGGACATTCTCCCAATCTTGGGCGGAAAATATTTTCTTCGACATATTCGTTGTATTTAGGGTTAATGTATGCTTGTGGGTCGTAAGGCAGGAAGCAGGCACGAGCCACGTCACTTCCCGACATATCCACCATTGGCAAGCCCGTTGCGCGGACACAGTTGGCAACAGCCTTGAAGAATCTTGAGTGCTCCCATCCTTTCAAGTCCACAGGTATAACCCACTTCAATCCATTCCCCGAAGGACTGGTAAACAATAGTTCCGTGTCAAAATACTCATGATTGAGAAGCTGTTGCTTCACCATTTCCATATCCTCCACGTGGTCAAAATCCAGGCACATAAGTCCGGAGTGCATTATCAATTCCTTTTCATTCCGCTTACGGAAAAGACCGGAGAAAGTACAATAGTCAAAGTGGGCAGCCTTGTATCTCTTGGCATCGGCAGGAGAAGCCATTGAGCGCAGAGCTTCTGCTTGCGGACGGGCATAATGACCGACCACATAGCGGTACACATCCACAATGCCTATTGCCCTTAGCGGCTCAGTGTTCTGAATGGGCCTGCGGAAGAATGAAAAACAATAGTCTGTCGCTTCCATATTACCTGATAATCTTTTTGGATTTGACAAATTGTTCGGCCTCCTGCATCAGCTCGGCCTGAGTCTTGTGCACCTTGTTCTTCAACCAGTCATCTATCTCTGATTGGAGAAAAGCCAAAGCCTTATTTATCTTATGTACGGGTATCTGTTTGGCCGACACCCATCCATAAACCGTCTGCTTGGCCGGATGCGATGGCAGATAGGCGCAAAGCTCATCTATATCCATCCATTTAGGTGAATCACTTGCCTGCTTATGCTGCAAGGCTTTAACTGTAGATTTCAGTTCTTCAACTGTCTTGATCAGATAGGACAATGCGTTAGGCATTTCTTCGAATGAATTTACGAAATAACTCATATTCTTTCGGTTTTAAGTTAATGCCGCAAAAGTATATGGATGCTTACGGGGCTAAATAGGTGCTCGATTGCCCCCAATCCGCCCCTCATTTACCACCGACAGATTTAAGTTTCATTAAGACCGGAATAGTCGGATAGAATAAACAAAGGGAGAAAAAAGCCGAAATTAGGGCAGGTAGCAATATAGTATTGTAGAAAGGAAAAGAAAACCCCTCAAAAAGTGGGGTGCTTTATGAGGGGCAAACGGTGGTAAAAGAGGCGACAATCTTTATAACTCATTGATGCTCAACGGTGCAACTTTCCACCTTTACTTATATTGGCTCAAGTTGTCAATATGCAACGTATTGGCTGCCTTTTCCTTTGCCGCATCGACAAGATGGGTGTAAATTTGGGTGGTTCTTACATTGGTATGACCCATCAAGGACTTGATTGTATAGATGTCCACGCCATTTTCAAGCAATAACGAGGCGTAGCTATGACGTCCACAGTGAAAGGTTACGTGCTTCTTTATGCCCGACGCTTCTATCCATGCTTTCAATGGTATGGAAATCCACGAAACATCAGTCAGCCCTTCGAACACCAGGCGTTCATCATCGTCAGGCCGTTCGCCGCATAATTGGAGAGCTTGTGCCGTGACGGGTTTATAATCTGGGCGTTTGGTCTTTTGCTGAACAACCAAGGCTTGCCATGTACCTTTGCTTGTCTGCTGAATCTGTTTCCACCGCAAGGCTTGAATGTCGCTATGCCGTAATCCCGTGAGGATGGAAAAGAGGAACGCACGTTTCAGAACATCATCTTTGCAAGGCGTATCAACCAGCATCTGTACTTCATTCATGGTAAGGGCGACACGAGGTTTTTCAATCGAACTGATGCCTTTTACCTTTGCGCTGATGTCAACCGTGAGGTATTCATCAATAAACGCCTGTTTCAGTCCGGCCTTGAGAATAGAAAAATAGGTTGAAGCCGTATTTTGTGAGATAGTACCTTTCTTCTTGCCTCCCATCGGGGCACGGAGTAAGAACATTTTAATGTCTTCAAGCAGTTTGACGGAAATGGATTTGAAGGGTATCGGATTCCCTTGCGAATAGATTTTCAGCAACTCGCCCACACGCATCCAATTGACGATAATCGAATTGGAACTGTTGGGATGGCGTTTGCTGATGATGCCGTTGAAATACCTGATGAAGTCCTGCTCGCCACGTTCGTTCTGCGCGGCGATTTCATTCTCTTTATCGGTGTAGAGAATGGCACTGTCATATTCATGCTGGCGCAACTTACGGACGTTATCCGCATAGATGCAGGCTTCTTGGTCGATGGTGGAACGGCATTGGATGATTCCGTTCAAATCACGTTTGGGCTTGTAGTTGAAACTCCCGTCCGGCAGGATGCGGGCGATGGATGACTTGTCCCAAATGGGCGTGGATATAGTCCGGTTGATTGACTCTACCACTCGGCTTGCTCTGGTTGAGCCTCGTTTGTAAACCGGGTACGATTCAATAATCAGATACCACTCCTCTTTGTATCTCGACCGTCTGAGTTTGACGGTCACTTTGGTGTTAGGCAATGCTTTCTTCATAATGACTTATATAATTTATTTATTTCTGACCTTGGAACATAAACGTAGCTACCTATCTGACGGGTAGGGATAGAATTACGGCGTATATGCGTCAACACCGTACCTTCATTTATATGAAACTTTTTGGCTATCTGACCGAT
>CASGED010000029.1 GCA_949300425.1 uncultured Bacteroides sp. | reverse complement strand
TATTTCCTTCGCCAGTTCATCGGCACTCAGCTCCGGATAGTCCTCGTCTTTCCATACGCCATAGAATTTGCCGGCAGATATGTGTGCTGGCTTAGCCTCTTCCGCATGTGCTTCTTCTATTAGTTTCTCTCCCAGCCACCGTTTGTTGCTTGCGCTGAGCGAGAATGTATGGATAAGGGCCAATAGTCCTTCTAATGAAATTGTTGCCTTCATATTGCTATACCTCCTTATTGATTGATAATCTGCCTACAAAGGTAAGAAATTTATCGGAATATCCTTCTTCTTTCGTCTCGTTTGTTTTCCAGTCTGTCAAAGAACGCGCAAGGCGAGCGCAATGTCCGTCAAGCTTGCTTGAACGGCATAGCCGAGGCGCAGCCGTTGTTCTGTAAAGAACGCTTTATCTTTATATCCTTTATCCTTGGCAGGCTGGAAAACAAGCGTCCCGCCCTCCTCCACGGTGGGGAGAGGGGCGGGACGAAATGAATGGAGCGAACTCTCTTAGCTCTCTTTTACAATCTGTGTGAAGTCAGACCAATCTTATGGCAAACACACTTCCTCCTTTTCCGGTTTGAACAGGTCTTCACGACCGAAGAACACGTTGCGGTCCTCGGTCTCCGCAGAAATCACGATGCCTACGAAGGGATTATTTTCCACTCGGATAATTGTGCCCGACACCCACTCCTTTTGCAAAGTCAAATCGGGCGAAATGAGTACTTTATCTCCTACTTTCATATTTCCGTTCAGTTAAGGGTTACCGATGCAAAGGTAACACAAATTCCCGAAAACCGGATGTGCCGTCCGGCTTTTCTCTCCTTTATTCCTTTTCCAGTCTGTCAAAGCACGTACAAGCCAAGTTCCCTCTGTTCATGCACCAAAATGGCGGCCATGCCCCCACGATGACCGTCACTGTCGTGAACACCCATGCAAATATATTCAAAAAGAAAGCCGCCTGCCTCTTGCGGTTGTTCGCAAAGGGCAGGCGGAATAATGGAAAGCCATCTGAAACGGGGATGGTCACTCCGTTTCGTCTATATCATTCAGGTCGAAGAATAATAGCCGTGTCGCTTGACCGGCATCGTCTTCATTCAGTGGGATGAAACCGTTTTTCAGGTAGAACGGTATGGCATCGGCGTATGCGTCCACAGTGAGGAAGCGGCATCCTGTCTTGTTGTCGGTTACAAAATAGCTCTTGATAAACTTGACAAGGTAAGAACCAAGATGCAGACTCTTGGCTACGTTGTCCACAGCCAGTCTGCACAACTTCCCGGCAGGATAGCTCTTCAGGCGCTTCTCGTTCACAAAGCGGTGCTTGCGGAAACGGTTGAACTCGGTCTTGCTCTCGAAGTCGCTTAGCGACACTTTGTCGTTGGCCAAACTGAAATAAGCCAGTACCTTGCCACTCTCGTTGTCTTCCACCACGTATGTCACGGCAAGCAACGCCTTGCGGTACAACGGAGCTTCTTCCAAGATGAAACTGTTCAAGTCTTCATCGCCGCAATCAAATGAAGCTATATGTTCAGCCGGGTTAAGCTTCCTCACCCTTAGCTGCTCGTAGTCTATCTTCATATTTCTTGCCGTTCTCGAACCATTTCATCACCATGTTGTATGCTTCCATCCGCGCCTGTTTTTCTTCGGGTGTTTCTTTGCGCACTTGCTGCATCCGTGCCTCAAACCGCCGTGCATCCTCACCAAACAGTATCGGGGTTTCTTTTATAGGTCTTGCCATATTTTTTCCTTTCTTCAATTGGTATAAAAATAAAACGACCCCCGATTTGAGCATCGTTGAGAGGCTTGGGGGTTCTCGTGCTGCAAAGATACGGCTTTGTTTTAAGCCCACCAAAACTTTTGCGGGAAAATACGGATAGGCTTTTCTGTTATTCCTTTTCCAGCACGTACAAGCCGAGTTCCCTTTATTCATGCACCAAAATGGCGGCCATGCTTGCGATGACCGCCACTGTCGTGAGCATCCATGCGGATATTTTCAGATGCAGTTTCTTGTGCTCCAATGCGCTTCGTCTTTAGAATTATTT
>CASGED010000028.1 GCA_949300425.1 uncultured Bacteroides sp. | reverse complement strand
CATGTCGAGCTTGTCGAGACATCTCACGTAGTGCATGAGGAGGTCTTACATGAGACCCTTCGACTACGCTCAGGGTGACAGATACATCTGTGCTCATCTCGTTTAATCCGTGTTCATCAGTGGTTTAAATTCCCATTTACTAAACTAATTCTAAGGAAATGATGGCTAAAATAACTGTATGTGTTGCTTTCAGCGCCTTGCTGACGGCTTGTGTTGTGGCTTCTCCGGATAAGGAGGCGGACGTGGCGTCTTCGATGGATCGTTATAAAGTGGTATTGAACGCTCCTCCGGCAAAAGTTCCTTCTACTAAAACTCCGGATGGAGCTTTGGCGGGGAACGGTGATTTGGGTATTACGTTGGGCGGAACGCCTGATAGCCTCAGCTTGTACATTGGAAAAAATGATTTCTGGATGGCCTATCCGGTCTATCCCGGCGGAATAGCCTCACCGGGAGGATTGGATTTGCGGATACCTTCCCTGGAAGGAGCGGACTACCATGTGGAGCAGTTACCCGGCAGCGCGGAGATAAGAGGCAGGTTTACTCGGGGAGATACCTGTTTGGAGATGACCGCTTGGGTAGCAGCTTTGCGTAATTGGGTTGTCATTGAGCTGGAAGCCAATCGTAAGGTGGAGGTTTCCTGTAGGTTGTGGGCTACGTCCGGTGAAACTTCGACCAACGACGGTGGAAGCGAACCGGTGACATGGGTGAGCCGGTCGTTTGCGGATTCGCCCTCGCTACGGTGGCCTTCGCACATTGCCATGGCGGTAGGAATGCCGGGTGTTGAACGCTCCGGGCTTTCACCGATAGTGTTGCAACCGGGTACAAAGCGGTGGATGGTGGTTACGGCATACACCAATCATGATACCGACAGGTGGAAAGAACGGGCCATCGATGAAGCAAAGAACCTTACGGCCGACGCGTTGCGGGAAGCCAAGAAGGAGCATCGGGATTGGTGGCAGTCGTTTTGGCGGGAGTCTTCTGTACAGATTCATGACGAAGAGTTGGAACGTCTCTATTACATGTCCCAATATCTTTTTGCCTGCTCGTCGCGCAGCGGAAAGTTCGCGCCCGGAATATGGGGACCTTTTGTTACGTGCGACAATGCGGCGTGGGGAGGCGATTATCACCTGAACTACAACTATCAGGCTCCCTATTGGGCGGCATATTCTTCCAACCACATTCATCTGACCGACAATTTCGACCAGCCGTTGTTGGACTACATGGAAGCGGGCCGGAAGCATGCGAAGGAACTCTTAGGATGCCGCGGCATATATTATCCCGTGGGGATTGGCCCCAAGGGGTTGTGTACGTCGATGTGGCCTTTCACGCCGGAGGAAATGATGGAGAAATACGCTACGACAGAAAATACCATTGACGGCGGCTATAAATTCTTGGGACAGAAAATCAATGCGGTATTCAGCGTCGGCAACATGCTGATGCGCCACTACAGCACGTATGACGAGGAATACGCCCGCAGGGTATATCCCTACCTGTTGGCGTGCGCGGACTTTTGGGAAGACTACCTTTGCCTGGAAGGCGGACGCTATGTCATTAAGATGGACCACTTCAACGAAGTGATGCCCAACAAAAGGAATCATGGGCAATGGCGTCACCGGTTGGGCGATTTCAATTCCACACTTTCTTTAGGATTGGTGCGGATGTTGTTTCAAGGCGTGATGGACATGAGCGGGTTTCTGCAAGCCGATGCGGACAGGCGTTCTAAATGGGAAGATATATTGGCCCGCTTGAGCGACTACCCGGTAGTCCGCAATGCGGAAGGCCGTCTCACCCTGAGAAACATGGAGAAAGCTCCCAAGGGAGTGGAGAATACACCTGCAGGGCTGAACCGTGTTTCCATCCACGGACTGATATTGCCGGGCGGGGTAGCCGGTCCTTTGACGGATTCCGTGTTCAATGCCATCTTGCTGGACGACGTTAATCACTGGCAGGACAAAATGCGCCGTGCGGACGATTGGGGCAATACCTATAATAATGGTATAGAAACCTGTTTCCCGGGAGCCGTAAGAGTGGGTTATCCCGCGAAGGATTTGCTGGAACGCTTGAAGAAGCGCGTGGCGTTGACTTTATATCCCAACGGATGGATTGTGCAAGGCGGCGGAGGCATTGAGACGTTGGCCGCCGTTCCGTTGACCATTAACGAGATGTTGTTGCAAAGTTACGAGGGGACGGTACGCATTTTCCCCAACTGGGACAGGACACGTGACGCGTCGTTCAGCAAGTTGCGTGCATACGGTGCATTTTTAGTCAGCGGTTCCTTGAAGGGAGGCGAGATTGAATCGGTAAGCTTGATTAGCGAGAAAGGAAGGCCCTGCAAAATGGAGAATCCTTGGCCGGGCAGGGAAGTCGAGTTATGGAGAAACGGGACAAAGACGGAAACACTCAGTGGGAGGTATATTCAGTTCCCTACTTCGGCAGGCGAACAAATAGAATTGAAGGTGAAGTAGAGAGATGTATCTTTCCCTTTTTAACGGCTCTCTTTCTGTTTTGTAATTATAGGGGATGGAAAAGTAAAATGTCCGATGGTTAATAGAATTTACAAACAGGAAGAGGGCGAAAGAATGTCTCATTTCAGGTTTCTAACGTAAGGAGGGAATGTTTCTAACATTGTAGGGGAATGTTAGAAACATTCGGGGCTTATGTTAGAAACATTCCCATTCCTTGCTTGGAAGGACTTTTGGCAAGGATAAATCTCTTCTTAAAATACAGTTCTAAAATACATACAATGGAATATCACGGGTTGTCGTGAAATTCTATTTGTCGTTTAGGGCCTGTTTAAATTTTGCTCAATGAAAATCTTAAAGAGGAAAATTTAAACAGGCTCTTAATGCGCTATTTCTCATATTCACTTTATTTCGGGGAATCATTTTCTTTTCGTTCGGTTTACATTTATCTCATCCCTTTACATTTAAAGAGACTCGGCGGCACATTTAATGGGAAGGCGCATGAGATTAAATGTTATGGAGAGATAGAAATGCGGTGATTATCAGTCGTTTTTAAACTTGATATGATTTTGAAAGTAAATGGTATGATTTTAACAAGCATTGTTTTTTTTTTTTTGTTTCTTCGCAGTTGTTAAAATGATTGTATCATTAAAAGTTTAAGTAACCATGAAACATGTATTTGATTTGCGAACGTTCGCATGCCGCATCTTTCTAATTTTATGCGGTTGTGTGTTTGCCTTGTCGGCTTATGCGCAAGGCATTGTAGTGACGGGGACAGTGACGGATTCAGACGGGAATCCGCTGATAGGCGTAACGGTATTGGATTTGGAGAATACGGACAACGGATCCATTACCGATGTGGAAGGTAATTTCTCGATAAGAACTGCTCAAGGTGCCCGTTTGAAATTCAGTTAT
>CASGED010000027.1 GCA_949300425.1 uncultured Bacteroides sp. | reverse complement strand
TATAAAGATGTCATAGAAAGGGTTGATGGGGAGAAAATCAACGTGACGCTGACAGAAGACTCGCAATCGCTGGACGAAGTGGTTGTGGTAGGTTACGGTACACAGAAGAAGGGTAGCATCACGGGCAGTATCACCAGCGTGGACGCCGAGGCGATACAAGAATTTCCTTCCGCCAATTTGTCTACGGCGTTGGCAGGCCGTTTGTCCGGTGTATATATCAGTCAGGGGACAGGTAAACCGGGTTCGGCGGCATCTTTCAGTGTACGTGCCAAGGGTACTCCCAATAATTCGGACCCGCTTTATGTCATTGACGGGGCTATCCGTGACAAAATGGCTTTTGACGCGCTCGATGCCAGCGAAGTTGCCAATATCTCCGTCCTGAAAGACGGCGCTTCGGCGGCGGTTTATGGTTCGAGGGCCGCGAACGGAGTCGTATTGGTTACTACCAAGAAAGGCGGCAGCGGGAAACCGACCATCAATTATACCGGTACCATCGGTATAGACGTGGCTGCAATGATACCGGAAACGCTGACCGCTTATGAACATGCCACCTACCTCAACGACCGGGCTGTTCAGGGATACATCAACAATAAAATCTGGAATCCGACCGGCGAATACCAAGATCCTACTACGACCGCTTCCTGGTATACGGACGACGAGTTGGAACATTTCAAATCTACGGACTATTGTTTCTTGGACGATGCGTGGAGGACTCCGTGGACTACCCGCCATGCGGTCAACATAACGGGCGGAACGGACAAGGTCCGTTATTTCATCGGCGGTAGTTACTATTATAATGTAGGTTCTTTCGATAACCTGAAATATTCCAAATATAATTTCCGTGCCAGCATTGACGCTGATGTTACCAAAGACATCACCGTAGGGCTGAACATCAGTACGGATAACCGTAAGGACACGAAACCTAACTGGAAATCGGATGGGGACAGAGACCGCATGAACGACTTGTATAAAGGATTGCTGCTCCGCACAAAGATGATTCCCAGTATGATAAACGGTTTGCCTGTAGGTAACTTCATCGAATGGCATCCTTTGATGCTGATTAGCGAGGAGTCCGGCCTGCATACCAAGAAGTGGCAGAATGTGAACGTGAACGCGACCTTTGAATACAGGGTGCCTTTTGTAAAGGGATTGAAACTGAGGCTGCAATATAACAGAAATTTGGACAATCGTGTTATCAAGAAATTCAATTATCCGTATGATATGTATGTGTTCCAGACGGCGGGCACTAACAATCATTACATTGATCCGGCGAACATAGTTGTTTCAACGAAAACCCGCGATGACGGAAACTATGTCTTCAAAGAGAATACGTTAGCCGAAGACTATCAATTGAACTTCTTTGTTACTTATGACCGTACGTTTGGGAAACACGACTTAAGCGCTTTGTTCGTATACGAACAGGCCGAAGGAAATAGTGAGGCTTTTGATGCCCAACGTAATCAATTGATAACATGGGAAATGCCGGAGTTCTTTGCGGCCAGTGGAGATGCCTCTCAGTCGATTGTAGGAGGAGGAGATGTGGAAGAGACCGGCCGTTTGTCCTATGTTGGTCGTGTGAATTATGCCTATGATGACAAATATTTGTTGGAAGCCGCTTTCCGTGTGGACGGTTCTACCAAGTTCGCTCCGAGCCAGCGTTGGGGATTCTTCCCTTCCGTGTCTTTAGGTTGGCGTATCTCCAGCGAACCGTTCTTTTATAACAACATTAAGTTCATTGATTACATGAAGTTGCGCGGTTCTATCGCGACGTTGGGTAACGACGCTATCGGTGGTTGGCAGTGGATGGCCCGCTACGGTATCACGACAGGTGCTGTTTTCAATTCCTTGTCGTATGGCTTGGAACCGAAAGAAGTGCCCAATCCGAACCTGACGTGGGAAAAGTCCACCTCTTATAATATAGGTTTCGACAGCCGTTGGTTCAATAACAAATTGGATTTCAGTTTTGAGTATTTCTATCGTCGCACGTACGACATCTTGGACGAACTGAGTGTCAGCGTGCCGACTACTTATGGTGCGGAATTGCCTGAAGAAAACTATTCGGAAGTGAAATCCCGTGGCTTTGAGGTAGAGTTGGGGTGGAACGACCGGATTGGCAATGTGGACTGGTATGTGCGGGGTAACTTCAGTCTTGCGAACAGCTGGTGGTCGAAAAAAGACGAGGCGGAAAACATCCGGCCTTATAAATCGGAAATCGGACAATCCTTGGATCGGGAATGGGGCTTTGAATGTATCGGCATGATTCGTACCGAAGAGCAATTGGAGCAATACATGAAAGAAAACCCGAACATGACAATCAAAGGACAGAAACCGGGCTTGGGTATGTTGATTTACAGAGACGTGCGCGGGCCGGAGTCGGACGAGCCGGATGGCATCATTACGGATGACGACAAGGTCGTGATTATCGACAAGAAAGTACCGCCCATTACGTATGGCTTCTCCATCGGAGGACAGTGGAAAGGTTTTATGTTGGATTTGTTCTTCCAAGGTATGGCCGGCAACAAGAAGTTGATGGATTTCCGTGGCAACGGCATCAATGCGCATACAAGCACGTTCGAATGGTACAAAGACCACTGGACACCGGAAAATACGGACGCTTCCATGCCGGGTGCCACGCAATACAAAAACAACGAGGCTTCTACTTTCTGGGTGCGCAACGGTTCTTTCCTGCGCCTGAAGAACGTGTCGTTGTCGTATGACCTACCCAAGAACTTCACGCAGCGGTTCGGCATTGACAAAATCAGGCTGTTCGTGAACGGTTCCAATTTGTTCCTGTTGCAAGACAAAGTGAAATGGATGGATCCGGAAGCCACAAGTATTTCGGATTATCCCGTGATGAGGAATTTCTCATTTGGTGTGAATGTTACTATTTAATCATGTTTAAACCTTATAGGATATGAAAGCGAAGAAATATATATATGCGTTGCTGGTTTCCTGTGGATTGGCAAGTTGCACAGCTGTTTTGGACAAAGACGATTTGACGGCTGTAAGTGAACAGGCTACATGGGACAGTGAGATATTGGCTACTGCCTTTTTGGATAAATGTTATTTGGATAATATGCCGGGGTTTGACGGCGATTTGTCGGAGTATTGCGATGAGAGCAATGGAGGCGGCGATTTTATTCATGGTCGGCTGACGGCGGTTGCCACCGCCGGTGGTCCTTTGGCTGAATATTGGCCTTATGACAAAATCTACACGCTGAATGTTTTGCTGACCAGCATCGACGGAGGAAGCCTTTCGGAAGAAGTGCGCAACCAGATTAAGGCGCAAGCCCTTTTCCTCCGTGCTTACCAGTATTTCCAGATGGTGAAGATTTATGGCGGAGTACCTTTGATTTTGGCGCCGCAGGACCGTTATAAAGACGATTTGTACGTGACGAGGAATACGGCGAAAGAGTGTATCGACCAAATCGTAAAGGATTTGGATGACGCGGCCGCTTCGTTGCCAAGTGTTTGGGGAACAGAGGATTTTGGACGCATTACCAAGGGGGCGGCTATGGCTTTCAAGGGACGTGTGTTGTTGACGTATGCCAGCAAGCAGTTTAATCCCAATAACGACAGGTCGCGTTGGGAGCAGGCTTACCAGGCTTGCTTAGCCGCTAAAGAGGAATTGTCCACCAATGGCGAACGTGCCTTGCATCCGGTGTATGACGAGATATGGACGCAGGAAACTACTTCGGAAACCGTCATCACCACCCGTTTCTTGGATCCGGTCCGTACTCATAACTTCATGGCAGGCTTGCGCCCGTTGGAGTTCTCGGTAGGTGCGGTGGGCAATAACCAGCCGTCCTTGGATTTGGCGCTCGCTTTCCCGATGGCTGACGGAACGGCTCCCGGTGTGGATGTCAACGGGGATGGAGTTAAGGAAGAGTTTGACCCGACCGCTACGGATGCCAGAGGACTTTATTGGTTGGATAGAGACCCCCGTTTTTATTCCATCATTGTGTATAATGGGGCGGAATACCCGCTGAATGGCATGCCGGAATGGTTCCAAGGTTGCATGTACACGTATAAAGGTGGTGAAGATACCCATAGCCCGACGGGCACTGGATTCTATTCGTGCAAGTTCTCCATTCCCGAGAAAACGGCTACGGAGGCCAAAGACCATGGAGACATGGATTGGATAGAGATGAGATACGCTGAAGTCCTGCTGAATTTGGCGGAATGCGCGGCGGAGGTCGGTAATAAAGACGATGAAGTTTATGACATTTTGAAGCAGATTCGTGAGAGGGCCGGCATCACCCCGAATGCGGACGGATTATATGGTTTGAAGGCCAACATGAGCCAACAGGAACTGATAGATGCGGTTTTGTACGAACGCCGTATAGAGTTGGCTTTCGAAGGAAAACGTTTTTGGGACATGATGCGCCGCAAGATTTTTACGGACATGAAAGGATATACGCGCCATCGTATCGAGATTCAAGTGCAACCGGAATATGCTTCCCTGTCTCGCCAACAGTTTATCGTCATGATTAAGCAGGATCCGGAACTGATGACGAAGAATTATTTCAAGTATTTCACCACGCAGACTTGGAATATCGACGAACTCTATCAATGGGACGTGAAAGACAATTATTATTTCCAAGGATTGTCCCGTGAGCATTTTGAGCAGAATCCCAAACTGCAACAGACCATAGGTTGGGAGAGCGGCGATTTTGACCCGCTGCAGTAAAGCTGTGAACCGATAGGAGCAGCTTCCGTTTTCAATAGGGAACCATAAAGTGAAAATCCCGCTGTTTTATGAATGGATGGATAAAACAGCGGGATTCTTTTCTGTTGGTTTATTCTACATTTAGAACAACTTTCTGTTTAGGCAGGCCTTTTGACTCAACCGTCAAAACCACTTTGCCCGTTTTCTGATATTGGCTACGGAGTATCACCAATGCCATGCCATTATAGGCATCCCGTTCGGGCGTTTGGAAGGGAGACAGGTCTGTGGCATCGCCATTATCGGTAGCCGCAATCTCTGCGGGACCTGAAACCGAGAACTTCAAATGGTTTTTAGCGCGTGGAACCATGCGCCCCTTGGCGTCCACTATCCGAACGCGGACAAAAGATAAATCCGCGCCATCGGCTTTCAGAACTTTCTTTTCCGGCAGGACTTGCAATGCGGCCGGCTTGCCCGTTGTCTCAACTGTTTCTTCCGCCCATTTTTTACCGTCCTTGTAAGCTATGGCCTTTAAAGTTCCTGGCTCATAGCGTACGTCGTCCCAAGTCAGACGGTCATAAGCGTTCTTTTTCTTTCTATATCCCAACGACTTGCCATTCAGGAACAGTTCCACCTCATCCCCGGACGTGTATATGTGTACGGGTGTAATTTCCCCCCTGCGTTCTTCCCAATTCCAGTGAGGCAAAATATGCACGGTAGGGATTTCCGGACGCCAATAACTCTTGTAATTATAATAACGGTCTTTGGGGAAACCGCATAAATCCACTATGCCAAAATAGGAACTGCGGGAAGGAGTTTTGATTCTTCCCAATTCTTCTAACTCCTTTTTGGCTTTTTCCTTTTCCTTCGGGTCGCTGAAATTCAAAAGGTTGGTTAGGTCCTTGTTGTAAGGAGTCGGCTCACCTAAATAATCAAACCCGGTCCAGACAAATTCTCCGTATGAAAAAGGATGTTCTTCATTCATTTTAAATTGGGCTTCGGGAGAGCATCCCCAGCTGACGGCGACCATATCGTAGGAAGACAATTGGAATCCGTCGCGGCTATCGGCAGGATTCTTCGTAACGGGGAAAAAATACTCTCCCCGGGAACTGATGGCGGAAGAAGTTTCACTTGCGTGAAATCTGCGTGTGGGATTCTGTTTTTTAAATTTGGAATATGCCTGGTGGCGGTAGTTCTGCCCGAATATATCCACTTGGTTTACGATGTCCTGGAAAAGCGCGTTCGGGTTGTTGCATCCCAAAGAAGTCGGTCGTGTAGGGTCTTCATCGTGGCAGTACGCGGTCAGCCGATGCGCTATTTCCACGCCCGACTCTTTCATCTGCTCCATCACTTCATTGCCGATGCTCCACATAATCACCGATGGATGGTTGCGGTAATGGCGTACAATGGAGCGCATGTCGGCTTCACTCCAATCGTCAAAGAGCACGCTATAGTCGTTTTTTCTCTTGCCGATGTGCCATGCGTCGGCCAGTTCTATCTGCATCATCAAGCCCAGCCGATCGCAAAGAGCCACTAATTCCGGTGCCGGCGGGTTATGGGAAGTACGTATCGCGTTGGCTCCCATCTCTTTCATGATACGCAACTGCCGTTCCGCCGCCACTTCATTGAACGCTGCGCCTAATGCGCCCAGATCGTGATGCAAGCATACGCCTTTGATCGCGACTTTGCGCCCGTTCAGCAGGAAACCGTTGTCATAGGTAAATTCGGCCGTGCGAATGCCAAAAGAGGTTTGATAAGTGTCCACTTCTTTCCCTCCTACAAATACATGGCTTACGGCGACGTAACCATGCGGGGAGTCTATATCCCACAGTACCGGTTCAGTGACCGTAAAATTGAACCGTGCAGTTCCCCGGCTTCCCTTTTTTATGTTGAGTGTCTTATCCGTTGTCCGGGTCACTTCATCGCCCGTCGGGTTCCCATTCTCATCCTGATGGTAAATGACGGTACGAAGCGTCGCCTGCACATCCGTCTCCTGATGGTTTTCAATGCGGACTCCCATTTCCATAACCGCTTTGTCGGTACCGATGGAATGGTTGCGTACGTCCGTTCCCCATTGGGAGATGTGGACCGACGAGGTTTTCACCAACCACACGTTGCGGTAAATGCCTCCTCCGGGATACCAACGCGAAGCATTGTCGGGATTTTCCAAGCGGATAGCCAATACGTTTTGTTGCCCGAATTTCACATAGGGGGTCAGGTCCAGGCGGAAAGAGGCATAGCCGTATGGCCAGCCGCCTACATACCGTCCGTTGCACCAGACAGAAGCATAAGACATTGCGCCGTCTATATCCAAATAGATTTGTTTCCCGGCATCTTCTTTCGGCAAATCTATCTTTTTGCGGTACCAGCGTATCCCCCAGTAAGGAAGTTTCCCGGTAGCGCCGGCATAATCAATATTGAACGGCCCTTCTATTGCCCAGTCATGGGGTAAGTCCAATTGCCTCCACCGGCTATCGTCAAAATCAGCCTTGATGTAAGGAACATCCTTCCCCGGATTCCCTTCCGGGCGTTTGTGTTTATCTCCAAAAACAAAGAAATCATTGGCGCATGGCAACAAATAAGGTTTCAACCGGGTGTAATGCAAGGCGGAATCAACCCCGGCCGGATCATTTTCTTGATAGTACCATCCTCGGTTGATATTCACGCGTTCTCTCGGCAAGTAACTGCCTGCATAGGCTATGAGCCATCCAAACATCCATAAGCTCAAAAAAAGTATTTTCTTCTTCATCCTGTTAAAATTGTATTTTTTATAAACGATGTCTTCTTACTCAGTCCTGACAGGCTTATTACCCGTTGTGTCGGACGAAGATACGGAAAAAAACGAATATTGCATTATTCCGCCCTTGAAAATATGTTTCATCCGGCATTTTGGAAAGTGCCGTTCGAAAGCAAGCAAACTTCAATGCCCAAGTAAGTAAGTTGAAATGGCAAAGTCACCAAGCTGAAATGGCAAAGTCAGCAATAATACTTGGGCAAGTAACCTATGATGCCTGAAAGTAGTTTCATAGGCGCAATTATCCCTCATATATTTATTGTTTGATATGAATTCTAAAGCGAATGATACGATTTTAACATGCGTTTTTTTTTTTTGTTGTTTCATTTGCAGCCGATAAAATGATTGTATCATATAAAACTAATTATTAATGAAAAACCAGAGATTTTATTTGCGGCATTGGAGTTTACTGCTAATGCTATTGTGTTGCTCATTGCTCGCGCATGCGCAACAAGTGAAAATGAATGTCCATGGCGTCGTGACCGACAACAATGGGGAACCTCTTATTGGAGTTTCCGTAAAAGAGTTGAATACGGATAACGGAACCATTACGGACGCGGAAGGCGGATTTTCATTGAGAGCTTCACGCGAGTCCATGATCGAATTCAGTTATGTGGGTTATAAGACTTATACGGAACGAGCCACGGAAAGGCATTTGCGCATTATTCTGACGGAAGACTTGCAGGCGTTGGACGAAGTGGTGGTCGTGGGTTATGGCACGCAGAAGAAAGTCAACCTGACGGGTGCCGTGGCTGCCGTAGGTGGTGAAGAACTGGTTAAACGCCCGGTGGCCAATACGTCTACGATGTTGCAGGGCCAGATGCCCGGTTTGCGGGTGACTTCGGACCGTGGTATACCCGGTGATGAAAATGTACAGATCCGTGTGCGCGGTCAAGGTACTTATTCATCCGCAGGTTCTAATCCGCTTATTCTGATTAACGGTGTGGAAGGAGACCTTGCGACACTCGACCCCAATATGATAGAGTCCGTCTCTGTATTGAAGGACGCCGCTTCCGCGTCTATCTATGGTTCGCGTGCGGCGAATGGCGTTATCTTGATTACAACCAAAAATGGAGCGGGAGTAAAAGATAAAGTTTCAGTTTCTTACAATGGAAACTTTGCCATCCATACCCCTACGACATTGTTGGATTTGGTTTGGGATTCGCCGACTTACATGAAATATTTCAATATGGCGAAGGATAATTCCGGTGCTCCGGCGACAGACCGCTATACGCAGGAGATGATTGACGCCTACACCAATCCCTCCGACCCGGAGAAATACCCCAGTTTTAATTGGATTGACTACATGTTCAATCCGGCTTTTGTACAGACACATAACCTGAGTGTGGCAGGTACGGTAGGCAAAACTTCTTATAATGCGTCGCTCAGCATGATTAAACAGCCGGGTACGATGAAAGGGCAGAGTTATGAGCGCTACAATGCGGCTCTTGACCTGCGTTCCGAGATTAATAGTTGGATTAAGTTCGGTATGTATTTTGCGGGCAGCCGCAGCTACCGCCAACAGACCCGTCAAGGTGATACGGACGCTTATCTTTCCACCATCTCGCAAGCGCCTACCTATATGCCTTGGTTGCCCGATGACGGTTCCGGCATACGTAAGTACACGTATAAGGCTTACCAATTTGAAGGTAATAATAAGAATATGGTCGGCATTATAGAGACCAATAATTTTAAGAAGTTCGTGAATACGGACGTAAACGCGCAGGCTTGGTTGGAACTGAACTTGGCCAAAGGACTTACTTGGTACAGCAAAGGCGCCATCCGCTATAGCCAAGAGCACTCCAAGGATTGGCGTGCGCAGACCACTCCCGTCTATTGGTATCATACGGGCGAATCCGCTTCCAATCTGAATACCGGCGGTACGGGCTTGGACAGTGATATGGACTATAGTACTTATCTCAATTTCTATACTTACTTTAAGTATGATTGGGCTTCCGCTCAGCAAGACCATGACATCTCACTTATGGCCGGTTACAACTTGGAGACTTACCGCTATGATAAGCTGGGGGCTTACCGGCAATATTACGACTTCCCGTTGGAAGAAATCAATGCCGGTACGGCGGCGGTACAGACCAATGAAGGCTATAGCGAGGAATGGGGATTGATGTCCGTTTTCTTCCGTGCCAATTATGCCTACAAGCAACGTTACTTGTTGGAAGTCAACGCCCGTTATGACGGTACTTCCCGCATTGCCAAAGATTCCCGTTGGGGCGTATTCCCTTCTTTCTCCTTGGGCTGGCGCCTGACGGAAGAAGATTGGATAAAGAAATTGAATTGGACATGGTTGAATAACTTGAAGTTACGCGGTTCGTACGGTATTTTGGGTAACCAGAATATAGACCTCTATTCTTATTACGCCGTACTTTCTACCGGGAAAGATTATAGTTTCGACAATTCCAATTTGAGCTCCGGCGTGTCACAGACGGCCATAAGCAATGCTGATTTGAAATGGGAGACCACTTCCATAGGCGACTTTGGTTTCGATGCTACCTTATTCAATGGTTTAAACATTACTTTTGACTGGTATAAGAAGAAAACATACGATATTTTGCGTCGGGCGCAAGGCAATAACCTGTTGGCATTGGACGCTCCCTATATTAATGATGGCGAAATGGTCAACAAAGGTATTGAAGTGAGTCTGGCTTATAACGGGTATGTAGACTCCGGACGCATGAAAGGCTTGAACTATAACGTAGGAGTATTCTTCGACCGTTCACGGAATGAGTTGACCAAATACGGGGCAGACTACATTTCCAACGGAACCATCTGCCGCGAAGGCATCCCTTATAATTCGTTCTATATGCTCGAAGCTATCGGCATCTTCAAGGATGAGGCCGATGTCGCCAATTCTCCCAGACAATATAATGACGACACCCAGGCGGGTGACATTAAATATCGTGATATCAGCGGCCCGGATGGCAAGCCGGACGGCGTGATAAACGACTATGACCGTACGGTGGTTGACGGGCGTTTCCCCGACTTTGAATATTCCATTAATTTAGGTGCCAGCTGGAAGGGATTCGATCTCTCCATCATGGGACAAGGCGTACAAGGCGTGAAGCATTATGCCAAAGATTGGGGTATACAGCCTTTCCGCCAAGGTTCGCCCATCTCTTGGGACTACATAGAGAATATGTGGACGGAGGATAATCCTAACGGCAAATACCCGCGCCTTTATTATGACAACATGGGCGGTACAAAGAATACCCGTGCCAATACCTTCTTCTTGTATAACGGTTCTTATTTCCGCCTGAAGAATGTCACTTTCGGTTATACGCTTCCGCAAGACTGGACCCAGAAGGTAAAAATAGAGAAACTGCGTGTGTATTTCTCCGGCGACAATTTGCTGACCATCACAAAATTCCCGCAAGGAGGCGACCCCGAACGTAACTATACCTCTACTTCCGGTACGCGCTTGGTGTATTACCCGCAAAACCGTGTCATTTCATTTGGTGTAAACATTCAATTCTAAATCTTATAATAATATGAAGTCGAAAAATTTAATATATATTTCTCTCCTCGCAGGGACTTTATGCGCAAGCGGTTGTTCGAGTATTTTGGATACTCCTCCTACCTCTACGCCTTCGGAAAATGTGTTTTGGCAGTCTTTGGCCGATTTTGAGTCTGCGTTGACCGGATGTTATGAAGGAATGCAGCAAGAGGCGCTGACATCCATCATACCGACGTATGATTGTTTGACCGACAATGCTTATGGCAACCAAGGCTCAAGCAAGGTCTTTAGTGCCGACATGATTCAAGCGGATAACATCGATCCTTCCATGGGCGGATTGGTCGACAAGATTTATGAAGAATGCTACGCGGCTATTGCCCGTATCAATATCTTTTTGGACCAACTCAACAATTATCAGGGGACAGATATAGCGGCGGTGCGCGACCAAATGGAAGGCGAGGCGCTTTTCCTCCGTTCTTATTGCTATTATTTGCTGTATATGTTCTATGGCGAGGTCCCTTATGTGGATGAACCTTTGACCTTGGAAACGCAAAACAAGCCCAAGAATACGCTTGATGAGGTCTATTCGAAATTGATAGCCGACTTGCAGACTGCGATAGACAAGATGGATGAACAAACCTATAAGGAGTCAGGCGGACACGCTACCAAAGGAGCGGCGCAAGGTTTAAAGGCCCGTGTGCTGATGTTCCATGCCTATGGCGATGACGGTAACATCGCTCATCGGGAGGACGTGGAAGAAGCTTATCAGCTGCTGGAAAGTATCAAGGGCTATTCATTGGATGAAAGCTATGCGGACATGTTCCGCCCGGCGAACCAAGAAGCAAGCGATGAGATTATTTTCTCCATCAAGTTCCTTGCTCCCAACAGTTACCATGATTTCGACAACTATTACGGAAACTATGGCTCGATGAATCCGGTAGAGAATCTGACCGCCGACTACGAGGAAGGTGACATCCGCCTGCATGAAACCATTGCGTTTGATGACGTGTACCAGTGGGAAGGAGGAGAAGTCATAAATCTTAGCAAATCCAATAATGGCAAACGTATGATTAAATGGCTGAGACCCGTGTTGACCCAAAGCGATTTCTGGAACCAGACGGAGCGTAGCGAGCAGGACATCGTGATACTGCGTTGGGGTGAACTCCTGTTGCTGAAGGCTGAGGCGGCCAATGAACTTGGCTTGCCGGGCGCTGCGGACATGGTTAACGAAATCAGAGACCGTGCCGGCTTGTCGCCTTTGCCTGAAGGCTTGAGCCAAGCGGAGATGCGCGAAGCCATCCGTCACGAACGCCGTGTGGAAACTCCTTTCGAGCTGATTCGGTATTATGACATGCGCAGGTGGAAAATCATGGATAAGCTGAACGGACTGGTATTGGATCCGGATTACTCCAATATTATTCCTGCATGGTCCAAGGCGCATGAATACTTCCCTCTTCCGCAGGGACAAATCGATTTCTCTAATGGTGTGTTAGTACAGAATCCGAATTATTAAAGATTGGCGTTCAGGATAACAAGGGCGTGTCAAGACGGGAGGCAAATCCTGTTTTGACACGCCTTTTGGTTTGGTAATTGAAGGGGCGGATGAAATACCCAAGCCCGTTACGTGTTTTTGTGGCATTCCAATACCTGTTTTTGCGGTGTTCTGCGAATAGTTTTTGCGCTTGTAAAATCTTTCTTAAAATGATTGCTATTTTAAGATATAATTGTTTACTTTGTTTTTAAACTGATAGAAAAGACAAAATATGGGGCGGCTTCTGGACATTATCTGAATGAAATTAAACCGAGAACTTCGAACCTGTTTAATTCAGACGGTTCCTACATGCATGTGTTGGACAACTGGTTGGATCGTCCTACCCGAGAACAATTGACCGGATTTGAAGAATAACTTAAAAAACATTGGAATTATGAAATATATATCGTTTTTCTTTGCTTTACTTTTCTGCGCTTTCATCACAAGCTGTGGTGAAGATGATTACATCCAGATTGATACGCTGAATGCAGATGGTGATGAGTTTTATTGTAACCAGAAAGTAAAGGTTTGGTTGTGTTTGCATTCCAGCGACTTGTGGCACACGGATTACCGTTGGACATGTGATGGAGGTACTTTGACCCAGCCTCAGGGACTGAATGAAATGACTTGGCAGGCTCCTAACGTTCCGGGTACATATACGATTACGTGTACGGCCATGATAGGCGGCGCTCAGGAGACCCGTTCCCGTAAGATGTATGTCTCTTCTTACTATTTTGACAAGTTTGAGAAGAGTTCTCACTCCATGTCGTTGCAAAGCGGTACGACAAGTTCCATGAAGAAAGAATCGGACGGTAACCAGTATTTGCAGGTGAAAGTCAATTCTTCTACGGAAGTGTCCCGCTATGTGCGCCATGCATTCAACGATAATGAATTGTGTGTTCCCTTTAGCACACGGATGAAATTGGGATTCGAAGAAAATGTGCCTAATACGGACTCAATTACGGTCGGAACAAAATCCGGGCAGCCTACGTTGGAGTATCGTTGGAACATGCGTGCCGATGAGTCGAACAGCAACTCGTATATCGACAGAATACGCTTGATATGGTATCCGGCTCCATTGGCAGCGGGGGAAGTGTATCCTTGCGCGTATGACGAATTGGGTAATAAAGTCCTTTCGGAAGAAGGTACCGAAGACTATAATATCCATGTAGAAGTGCAGTACACGCAGGCGGCAGGTACGAAGGTCACTTATCACGAATATCATAAACTGAATACGATGAATACTTTCGTAGAAGGCATCCATCAGACGGTGAGCATGTCTATTGATGAAAATGAGAATTTCTTGGTACATGTGGCCGGCCAGGAAGCGTTGAGAAGTTCCATCATACGGGACATTCGCACGGAACAGGCAAGCCAGGGCGGACTTTACATCAACAACTGGGAGCTTTATATACCGAACGGTGACTCCGGTAGAAATGTTCCGGTGCTTTATGTAGATGACGCTTACGCTTCAAATTCCGGAATTTTGGAATAATCTGAGTTTAAAGGTTGAGTATGCAGAATGTGCCGAAACCAGGTGTCATATCTTGGCACATGTGTTTTGGCACATTTGATTTTTTAACGAATAAGGTAGGATAAAATGAAAAGATTTTTGGGACTTATCATTGCAGGGCTGTTGTTTTCAGGGATTTCTTGGGGACATGATGTAAGAGGAATCGTGGTGAACAGCAAACAACGTCCGTTGAAAGGAGTGAAAGTGTGGAAGAAGAACACGACCGAGAGTGTGAAGACGGATAAAATGGGCTTGTTCGTTTTTCAAAATCTGAAAGCTACGGATACGCTTGTTATTTCCGTCTCACGGAAAAAAGACGTGGTAATCCCGGTAGATACGCTTACCCGTTTCTCTGTCAGGATTGACAAGAAGGATTATACCCTGTTTTCAGGAGGAAAAGAAATCCGGCAAGAATATGTACGGAAGTATCGCGCGCGGGTAAATTCGAATGTGTTGACCCATGAGCAAATAGTAAGCATGTCCGCCAATACCATATATGATATATTTAAAGGAGGGGCGATTCCCGGAGTGACGGTTGTGGGTGAGACGATAACGATTCGGGGAGGTTCTTCTTTAAGTCTGGACAACGAACCTTTGTTTGTCATTGACGGCACGGTCTATGAGAGCAGTCAGGAGGCGGATAGCGCCATTTCAGTAAATGACATTGAGAAGATAGAAGTGTTGAAAGATGGTGCCATCTATGGTGCACGAGGGGCGAATGGTGTTATTATGATTACGACAGTCAAGAAATAAAAGAAGCTCGGGCATCTGCATTTTCGTTGCTCTGCGACAATCTTGCTATCTTTTGATACAATCTTTATAGTGGAGTTAAGGCTTATTCCCTTATTTTTGCGGAAAATGAAGTTGAAGTATAATTTGATAAATTAATAGAGTATGAATATGCAGATTAAGTTATTCTTCCTCCTCCTTTCCCTGCTGTGCGCGTCAGTCGGCGTGAATGCGGAGAAGGCGGACGGTTCCGAAAAAGTCAAGGTCGCCTGTGTGGGCAATAGCATCACGGCGGGGTACGGCGTGAAGAACCGGGACAAGGACAGCTATCCCATGCTGTTGGGGCAAATGTTGGGAAAGGAGTATGACGTGCGCAATTTCGGCGTAAGCAGCAAGACCATGCTCCGCAAAGGGAATTCGTATATGGCGGAAAGGGCTTATCAAAGGGCGCTCGACTTTTGCCCGGACATCCTGATAGTGAAGTTGGGCACCAATGACTCCAATCCGGAGTATTGGCAATACAAGAAGGATTTTAAGAAGGACATGCGGGACATGCTGAAGGCGTTCCGCAAACGCTCGCCGGAGGTCAAGATTTATCTCTGCTATCCGGTGGGCATACAGGGAGAAAGATTGAAGGACAGGGAACAGACGATTGTGGAGGAGATTATTCCGATGATTGATGACGTGGCCGAACGGATGAGGACGGAAGTCATTGATTTGCATACGCCCACGAAAGGACGGGCGGAACTCTTTTCAGACGAACTTCACCCGAATGAAGAAGGTGCCCTGCTGATGGCAAAAACTATTTATAAGGTGTTGACCGGGAAAGACGCCGTGTATGAACTGCAGCCTTTTCCGGGATTGATAAGCGAATGGAAAGGGTACAAGCGTTACGATTTCAGTTTTAAGAACAGACAAGCCATTGTTGTATGCCCGGACGAGGCATTGGAGGGGAATCCGTGGATATGGCGTCCCGCATTCTTTGGGGCGTTTGCTTATGCCGACGAGGCATTGTTGGAAAAAGGTTTTCATGTGGTATATTATGATATGGCGCATCAGTATGGATGTCCCAAGGCGGTAGAGGCGGGGACGGTCTTTTATGATGCCATGGTTGCGTCCTACGGTTTATCTCCTAAAGTGACGTTGGAAGGGTTCAGCCGGGGAGGTTACTATGCCCTTCAGTGGGCGGTAGCCAATCCGGGCAAGGTGGCTTGTCTTTATTTGGATAATCCGGTGTGTGATATCTTTAGCTGGCCGGGAAAACAGCGGACGGAGCAATGGAATGATTTTTTGGATTTGTGGGGATTGGATGAAAGCATCACTCCGGAGTGTTTTGAGGGAAATCCGATACGGCATCTGGAACCTTTGGCCCGGGCGGGAGTTCCTATATTGGCCGTGTGCGGGGACAGTGACAGGACTGTGCCTTTCAACGAAAATATGAAACCGCTCCGGGATGCGTATGCAGAGTTGGGAGGACCGGTGGAGCTGATTCTCAAACCGGGCGCGGACCATCATCCGCACAGCCTGACGGAGCCGGAACCGATTGTGGATTTCATCGTCCGTAACCAACCGGCCTATTGTGCGGAACAGCACTGGCTGGCACGCGGAAGCCTGCAAAACTCTTTACTTCGTTTTGAGAAGGACAGGAAGGGGCGTGTCGTTTTCTTGGGCGGATCCATTACGAACATGAATGGATGGCGGGACATGGTTCAGGCATGGCTGAAACGTCGTTTCCCTTATACGGACTTTGAGTTTGTCAACGCGGGGATTCCTTCTACCGGCACGACGCCCCATGCTTTCCGTTTGGAGAACGATGTCTTGTCGAAAGGCGAGACGGACTTGCTGTTTGTCGAAGGGGCGGTGAACGATTACGGCAACGGATTTTCCGCTACGGAGCAGGTTCGTGGCATGGAAGGCGTAGTGCGCCACATGCGGCAGGAAAATCCCTATACGGATATCGTGATGCTCCATTTCATAAGCGACCCTTTCTTGACGATGTTCCCCAAGGGACAGACACCGGACGTTATCCTGAATCATGAGCGGGTGGCCAATTATTATGGGACGCCATCCGTCAATTGCGCGAAAGAAGTGTCGGACCGGATAGAAGCGGGCGAATTTACATGGGCCGATTTTGGCGGGCTGCATCCTAATAAATTCGGGCATAAGTTCTATGCCGCCTCCCTTGAATCTTTATTGAACGAGATGTGGCAATCGGCATCGGGGGAGACGGGACGTGTAAAGCACGACATCCCGGAAGTCCCGTTGGATGAGTATAGCTACGTGCATGGGAAGTTTGTTCCCTTGGAAATGGCCCGCTTGGGTAATGGGTGGGCTATTGTTCCCGATTGGAAACCGGAAGGAAATGCAAGGACGCGGGCTGGTTTTGTCCACGTTCCGATGCTCTGTTCGGATAAGCCCGGTTCCACTTTCAGGTACTCTTTCCGGGGAAAGTCCGTCGGCCTTTTCATGGCGTGTGGTCCGGCTTCGGGCATCTTGGAGTATAGCATTGACGGCGGGAAATTCCAAAAAATGGATACATATACACGCTGGAGCAAGAACCTGTATTTGCCGTGGCTTTATGTGCTCGCTTCGGAACTGGACGCGGACAAGACGCATACATTGGTGGTCCGTGTGTCGAAGGACAAAAACATGGATAGCAAGGGAACTGAATTTGTTATTCGCAACATCGTGGTTGACAGGGCAGAGTAAGCCGTTAATCCGCTCGCCCGGTTCACGTTTAAAGGGGCGTCCTTTTACATTTAAAGGGACGTCCCTTTACATTTAAAGAGACGCGGCGGCACATTTAATGGGAAGGCGTATGAGATTAAATGTTATGGTTAGATATAAATGCGGTGATTATCAGTCGTTTTTAAACTTGATATGATTTTGAAAGCAAATGGTACGATTTTAACAGGCGTTTTTTTTTTTTTGTTTCATTTGCAGCTGATAAAATGATTGTATCATTAAAAGTTTAAGTAACCATGAAACATGTATTTGATTTGCGAACGTTCGCATGCCGCATCTTTCTAATTTTATGCGGTTGTGTGTTTGCTTTGTCGGCTTATGCGCAAGGCATTGTGGTGACGGGAACAGTGACGGATTCAGACGGGAATCCGCTGATAGGCGTAACGGTATTGGATTTGGAGAATACGGACAACGGATCCATTACCGATGTGGAAGGTAATTTCTCGATAAGAACTGCTCAAGGTGCCCGTTTGAAATTCAGTTAT
>CASGED010000026.1 GCA_949300425.1 uncultured Bacteroides sp. | reverse complement strand
CGACCACCAACTCCGCCACCGGGGCATCACAAAACAATGAACACTTGAGCGGAAAACGAGACTCTACCTCGCGACCCCAACCTTGGCAAGGTTGTGCTCTACCAACTGAGCTATTTCCGCGATTGCGGTTGCAAAGGTAGGTATTTTCCCCGAACCTGCAAACATTCGCAATACTTTTTTCATCAAAAAAACACGCTTGTCTGTGCTGGTAGAAAGCATTTCTTTGATAATCAACTCATTCTGTCACGATAATCTTCATACGAAAAATTCCTGAAGACCTTTGCTTTTCCCTCTTTTGTCCATAAAGCGATGGACGGATGATGGATGCCGTTGAACATATTGGTCTTCACCGTGGTGTAATGTATCATGTCCTCAAAGACGATTCGTTCGCCTATTTTCAGTTCATGGTCGAAGCTCCAGTCGCCCATGTAGTCTCCACTGAGGCACGAATTGCCTCCCAGACGATAGACGTACGGACCTTGCGCGCCCATCTCCGCTCCTCGTACAGCGGGTTGGTAGGGCATTTCCAGGCAATCGGGCATGTGGCACGTGAAGCTGACGTTCAGGATGGCGGTGCGTATACCGCGGTTTTCTACGATGTCCACCACTTCGGATGTAAGCACCCCGGTTTGCCAGGCGAAGGCCGATCCGGGTTCGAGGATGATGCACAGGTTGGGATAACGCCGGTGCAAGCCTTGCAGCAGGCCGATGAGATGCTCTACATTATAATCCTTGCGGGTCATCAGATGGCCGCCGCCCAGGTTCAGCCATTTCAGCTTGGGAAGCCATCGGGAGAACTTGGCCTCCAGATGTGTCAGGGTATGCTCCAAGGCATAGGAGGACGACTCGCAATGGCAATGGCAATGAAAGCCTTCGATGCCTTCAGGAAGTTCCTCCGGTAGTTGCTCGGCCATGACGCCAAAGCGGGTGCCGGGCGCGCAGGGATTGTATAGCTCCGTCTCTATCTCGGAGTATTCGGGATTGATGCGCAGGCCGCATGAGATGCCGCTTCCTTCGGCCTTCACCATGGGGTAGAAGCGTTGGAATTGCCTCAGGGAGTTGAACGTGATGTGGCTGCTACAGCGCATGATTTCCGGAAAGTCAGCTTCGGTATAGGCCGGTGAATAGGTGTGCGCCTTGCTTCCGAACTCTTCGAGTGCCAGGCGGGCTTCGTACACCGAGCTGGCTGTGGAGTGCTCGATGTATTCCCGGAAGATGGGGAACGACTTCCATAGGGCAAACGACTTGAAGGCGAGGATGATTTCTACCTCGGCCCGGTCGGCCACGCTCTTTATTAACGTGAGGTTTTTTCTCAAGAATTCTTCCTCCATAATATAACAAGGGGAGGGAAACTGGGTAAAGTCTATCATAGTTCGTAGTATCTTTATTCAATTACTTTAAACCGTGCGAAGCGCAAGAGCAACTGCTTGTCGCCCGCATGTTGGAAGCGGATGATGGCCTTGGCGTTCTCGTCCGCCCCTTCTACTTTCAGCACCTCGCCCCGCCCGAAGCGTTCGTGCTCTATGATTTGGCCTGCCCGCAGGCCGCCCGCGGCTTGTGGAGTGGGGGAGGCCGATGGGACTGTATCCACCCGTTTCAGTCTGCGGGACATTGACGGCTGCATGGTTTCGCGCAGGGGTCTTCTTTCCTTTGTGAAAGCATCGTCGGGCATGACGTGCCGGCGGAACTGTTCGGCTTGGCGGTCTATGTTCCGGCTTATGTGCATGTCTTGGGGCAGACTGAGGTAACGGGTGTCGATGTCGCGAAGGAAGCGGCTGGGCGCGCCAAACTCCATCTTGCCATAGCGCATGCGGGTCTTGGCGTACGTCAGGTAGCAATGGTCCTCGGCACGGGTGATGGCTACGTAGAACAGGCGGCGTTCTTCCTCCAACGCACGGGGCGACTCGCCCGACATGCCGCTGGGGAAGAGGTTTTCCTCCAATCCCACTACGAAGACGTTGCGAAACTCCAGCCCCTTGGCGGAATGGACGGTCATCAGAGTTACCTTCTCGCCTTCGTCGTCCTTGTCCGTGTCTTGGTCGGTGAGGAGGGATACTTCGGACAAGAAGTCGCTCAGGGCGATGTGCTCGTTGCCTTCCTCCCGGCGTTGTCCGCAGAAGTCGCTCATGCCGTTGGTCAACTCCTCGATGTTCTCCTTGCGGCTGAGGTTCTCGGGCGAGTTGTCCTGGCAGACATCGGCTATGATGCCCGCCCGCCGGATGATGTCCGTGCCCAGCTCGTAGGCGTTCATCTCCTCGCGTTCGCCGATGAAGCCTTCTATCAGCTCGCGGAAGCCTTGCAGCTTGCCCGAGGTGCCTTTGTTGAAGTTCAGCCCGTAGGTCAGCGGCTCGCACAGCACCGTCCACAGGCTGACGTTGCTCTGTCCGGCGGCCATGGCTATCTTGCCCAAAGTGGTGTCGCCTATGCCACGCGGGGGGTAGTTGATGATGCGCTTGAAGGCTTCTTCGTCATGAGGGTTCACTACGAGACGGAAGTAGGCTATCACGTCCTTTATCTCCTTGCGTTGGTAGAAGGACAGACCGCCGTAGATGCGGTAGGGCATACTGCGCTTGCGCAACACGTCCTCGAACACGCGGCTTTGGGCGTTGGTGCGGTACAGGATGGCGAAGTCGGCGTAGCCATATCCGCCCGTGCGGCGCAGTTCGGCTATCTTGTTTGCCACAATCTCTCCCTCCTCCACGTCGCTGTATGCCTGGTAGACGCCGATAGGTTCGCCCTTGGCTTTCTCGGAGAAGACGTCTTTCGGTATCTGCCACTGGTTCTTGCTTATCAGGCTGTTGGCGGCGGACACGATGGTTTGCGTGGAACGGTAGTTCTGCTCCAGCTTGAACACCTGCGTGCCGGGATAAGCTTTGGTGAAGTAGAGGATGTTGTCGATGTCCGCCCCGCGGAAGGAGTAGATGCTCTGCGCGTCGTCGCCCACTACGCAGACATGTTGATGCTGCTTGGCCAGCTGCAGCACGATGCTATGTTGGGCGAAGTTGGTGTCCTGATACTCGTCCACCAGAATGTAGCGGAACTGCTCCTGATAGCGGGCCAAGACATCGGCATGGTCGCGGAAGAGCAGGAAGGTGTAGAGCAGCAGGTCGTCGAAGTCCATGGCGTCCGCCTGCCGACACCGCTCCCAGTAGCAGCGGTACACCTCGCGCAGGGCAGGCATGTGGGCGGCCTGGTCGACTTGGCAGGCTTCGCGGCTGGCGGCATAGGCGGCGGGTGTCACCAGGTGGTTCTTGGCGTTGGAGATGCGTGATTGGATGACGCCGGGCTTGTACACTTTCTCGTCCAGCTGCATCTCCTTCAGGATGGTGCGTATCAGCCCCTTGCTGTCCGCCGTGTCGTAGATGGTGAAGCGGGGCGTGAAGCCTATGTGCTCCGCCTCGGCGTGGAGGATGCGCAGAAACAGGGAGTGGAACGTCCCCATCCACAGGCGGCGGGCTTGCTCCGGTCCCACCTGGCGGGCGATGCGCGCCTTCATCTCGCGGGCGGCCTTGTTGGTGAAGGTCAGCGCCAGGATGTTCCAAGGCCGGTAGTCATGCTCCAGCAGGTAGGCTATCTTGTAGGTCAGCACACGGGTCTTGCCCGAACCAGCCCCCGCTATGACAAGCGAAGGTCCGTCGTTGTAGAGCACTGCGGCGCGCTGGCTTTCGTTCAGTTCGTTGATGTAATCGGACATGATTCTTCTTCGGTTTATAAAGATGCATTGCGGATGCAAAGATAATGAAAGGTGTGCATAGTGGCAAATTCTTGGTGGATTCAAAAATAAAGCCTATCTTTGAGGGCTCAATAAAAACGAATGGCCCATGAAACGTTTCTTATTCATCTTATTAACCGCATGGATGGCTACGGCATTGTATGCGCAGAGCGAAGCCGTGCCCGATACGTTGGCTCGTATGGACGGAAATGTCCCTGCGGGGCAGGCGCGTTTTTTCTCCGAGGAGACAAAGAACATCGACGGTTTCCTGATGGACATGAACAGCCTGATACAGTCGCCCGCATCCGATTTGAGAGATTACAAGCTTGTCATTCCCGATGCCAGCAAAGACTATAGCCGCATATTCCGCTTGAACCCGGACGTCACTTATTCATCTGGATTGAGCAACATGTTTTCCTTGTCCGGCTCTCCTTACTATCGTTCCAATCCCTTCGGTCTGACCGGATTTGGCTTCGGTTCTCCCATGGACAATCTTCAGATGGGCAGTTTCCGCCTGAAGAACGGCTGGAGGCTGAATACCTATGGCGAGTATGACAAGGACGGCTGGCGGGTGCCCAATCCTTCCGCCCTTCCCTGGCAACGGAATAACTTCAAAGGCGCCTTCGAGTTGAAGTCTCAAGACGGTTCGTTCGGCATCCGCATCGAAGTGCAGCGAGGGCGTGAGAATCCTTTCTGAAGCAGGAGCTACATTTAAGGCAAAAAACACATATAGCTTCATCACGAACGAGCTTGGGTTCGTCACGCTGATGAAGCTATATGTGCGTATGAGTGTCGTATGTAAAAAAGATGGATTATCGCTTGGCGATGGCTTTCAGTAGAGCGTATCCGCCTACCCATTGCAGCAACATGCCGGGGAGACCGATGCGGAAGTCCTGAACGGCCAGGTAGAAACTCCCGGTGAAGGCCCATTCAAAGGCTGTGCCGATGACTTGGTAGGCCAGCACGACGGCCAATAAGGCCAACAGGTTGACGCTGTGGATGTAACGGGCTGCTAAAGAGGCGGCTATGGCTAATACGCCCGATTTCACCAAGATGGCGGGCAGCACGGCGGCGGCGGGCATGGCAAACAACAAATGGTTGAGAACCGGAGAAAGCAGGGCCGTCAACAGACCTACCCGGAAACCGAACTTATAAGCGGCTACCAGGGTGAAGAAATAGATGGGCAGCAATGTGGGGCCTCCCAAGGGAATCAAGTGGCACAGTTGCGGCAAAATGATGTTGCCAGCTACAAACAGAAATGCAAACAGGTACGTCTTGACATTTCCGAAAGACAAAGAATAAAGTTTTGCAGATGTATTCATACTCGTTTTCGTTTTATATAATTATATAATCAGTTCATAGGAGCGTGTGCCGATACCTATTTCCTCGGCGTGTTGTAAACCGGCCTGCCAGTTCGTATTGGGGTGAATGAGGTGGAACTTGTCACATCCGCAGAGGTCTTCGTGCTCGTGCTTGTTGCCCAACACGTTGTTGCTGTGCAGTACGGGTGTCTGGTTGACAAGGTCGGCGCAGGCTTGGTCCAAGGCTACGGGGTCGGCAGAGGCCAGGATGCCCAAGTCGGGGATGATGGCGGCATCGTTGTGATTCCAGCAATCGCACTCGGGCGACACATTCATTACGAAGCTGACGTGGAAGTGAGGCTTGTCCTTCAGGATGGCTTGGGTGTATTCGGCTATCTTGTAGTTCATGTTCTCCGACGTGTCCCAACTGCCTACGATGGCGGCATCGTGTTGGCACAAAGCCACACATTGGCCGCATCCCACGCACTTGGCATAGTCTATCTCCGCCTTGTGGTTGGCATTCAGCCGGACGGCATCGTGGGCGCAATGTTTCACGCAAATATTGCATCCGATGCAGTGGTCAGTGTCAATCTTAGGTTGTGCCGAGGCGTGAAGTTCCAGTTTCCCGGGTACGGCGGCTCCTCCCATGCCAAGGTTCTTCAAAGCACCTCCAAAACCAGCCTGTTCGTGCCCTTTAAAGTGAGTCATGCTGATGATGATGTCCGCGTCGGCCAGTGCCGTTCCAATCTTGGGCGCCTTGCAATATTTTCCGTTGATGGGGATTTCGCGATAGTCTGTTCCTTTCAGTCCGTCGGCGATGATGACTTGGCATTGGGCTGAGATGGGGTTGAAACCATTCTCCATGGCACTCTCCAAGTGATCGACCGCATTGGCGCGTCGTCCGGAATAGAGCGTGTTGCAATCCGTAAGGAAGGGTTTGGCGCCATAGCTGCGGAGCACTCGTGCCATGCGTGCGGCATAGTTGGGACGGATATATGCCAGGTTTCCAGGTTCGCCGAAGTGTATTTTAATGGCCACAAAACTGTCTTTCAAAGGAAGTTGGGCGATACCTGCTTTCTTGACCAGCCGTTCCATTTTGTCGAGGAGGTTGGAAGTGGGCGAAGTGCGCAGGTCAGTGAAGTAAACTTTTGCTTTTTCCATATAGATACCTATGCGTTATGATTCTTGTTTTGCAAATATAACATGATTTATTTATATAGTATATTTCGTAGGGACGAAATCTTTTTCCAATATGTATTTGGGGTATAAATTTCCGTAATATGTATCATTCGTTGACGGGGGCATCGGTGTTTTGTCTGGTTGGAGTAGCGACAAATGGAGAAATAAGAATGTTATACAATAATGTGTGGATTCACCTAAACCGGATTTCCCGTGTTACTAACCTTGAAGGGGAATGTTTCTAACATAAGGGGGGAATGTTAGAAACACGAAGGGTGAATGTTTCTAACATTCCTGTTCCCCGCTCAGAAGTGTTTCTGGCGGGGGAAAGTCCTCCTATTCTTTGGAATGGTTGGAAATGTTTACAATTAAATGCGGGAACATGGACGTTTGAAGGCATTTATCTTTTGCATAACCGCTTGAAGTCGCAATATTCGCATAGTCCGGTTTGCTCCGTCTGGCTGAAGGGCACTTGCGGGTCGAACAACTCGTGGAGCAAGGCGTGGAGTTCCGTCCTGAATTCATGCTCATAGGAGCTGAAGTCAGTAACCGGACTTTTGGCTTGGCGCACTCCCATTTCGATGACCGGCGAATAAGTGTCCGAGGCTGCCCGGTGAATGTAGAGCAGGGCAGGAGCTACCTTCTTGGCCTGCTTGTGGCAAAGGATGGCGGCATACAGAAACGTTTGCAAGATGTAGTTGGGGCGTCCTTCAGCCGGTGTGAACAGTTGCTTGATGTTCTCCGGTGTCTTGGGGATGCCTCCCGTCTTGTAATCTACGATGCGCAGAGTGTCTCCCTTGCTGTCCATGCGGTCTATGGTGCCTCCTATCCGGATGGGCAATCGGCCTTGGGGCGTGTCTACTTCAATGGTGTCCCTTACTTTTTGCTCCATTCCCTCCATGGTGAAGGGGGCGTATTGCAGGTCGTTGCGCAGGAGTTGTTTCAGGTACGAGCCGATGACTTTGGCGTGTATCAGCTGGGTACCGTTGTATTCGGGCTGCTCCGTGGCGGGTACGTGGAAGAAATCTTCCTTAAAGGCTCTGTCTACATAACTTTGTAGTTTGACTTCGTCTTTCAGTAACTTCTCCAAATCTTCCTTGCGCACTTCCTTGCCGTGTTGGGTCAGGTCGGTGTACACCAGTTCGGCCGAACGGTGGAAGATGGTGCCGAAGAGTGCCGAGTCTATCTCTGCCGACACTTCATCGGGTTGCTTCAGCCCGGCCACATAGCGGTAGTAGAAGCGCAGACGGCAATCCAAGTAAGCGTTCAGGGCCGAGGGAGACAAGAAGGCGTCGGGATGCAGGCGGGCATCGTACCTGTCGCACAGGCGCTTTACGATGTCGGGAGTCTTTTCGACACAAATCACGGGCAAGGCTTGCGGGGATTGGCCGGCTTCCAGATACTCGCGAGTAATCTCCTGGGGGGCTTCCACCAGATATTGCAACATGAAGCGGGACATTTCTCCACGGTTCAGTCCGCCCGATGAGGTGTTGTACATCAGGGTAACGTTTTCCGCCCGTTGTATCAAGCGGTAGAAGTAGTAGGCGTAGACGGCGTTCTTGTGTTCGATGGTGGTCATGCCGAAGGCTTTGCGCAGGTTGTAGGGGATGAACGAGGATTCGCCTCCCGCCTTGGGAAGCTGACCTTCGTTGACCGAGAGCATCACCAAGTTGCGGAAGTCCAGGTTACGCGTCTCCAATACGCCCATCACTTGCAGGCCGATGGCCGGCTCGCCATGGAAGGGAATGCTGGCGGAGGTCAGCAGGCGGTTCATCAGGCGTTTTAGCGTGTCCGTGCGAATGTTTCGCAAAGCCCCTTCTTCCGCGAGACTTTGCAGGCGGCTTATCAAAGTATAGCTTTTGAAGAGCGATTCGCGGTAAAGCTGGCCGTAAATGTCCGTGGTGTCTTCCTCTTGGGAAGCGCGATAGAGCGCGGACACGTCCTTGATGCGTTCGGTCAGGTAGGCGCATAAAGCCTGGATGCCGTTTTGCGGGGTGAATATCTTGTCTAAGCATTCGTCCGTTTTGAGTTCGGAGGGTAGGGGATAGAAGCGGTTGTCCCTCGTCAGGCGATGCTCCAACATTTCGGCCTGAGGAGTCAGGCGACGGATGTAAGGATGGCGCAGGACAGACAATACGGCTTCGTAGTCATAGCGGCCCGTATCGCTCCGGTACCCCGTGGTTTGCAACTCCGTCAAGGCGTTTATCAAGCTATAGACGGGCGTCTGAGCCAAGGGGAAGCCCATGGTGATGTTGACATTCTTGATGTTGGGCGGAAGGGTGTGGAGGACGGGTAACAAGAGGGATTCGTTGCACAACACAACGGCGTTCTCTTTCTCGTCACATCCCTTCAGGCGGTCATCGGCCAGCAGGGACGAGAGATGTCGGGCTTGGGCGTTCTCGGTCGGCGCGGAGATATAGCGCACTTGCTTGGGACGGGTCATCACGTCGAAGCACGACTCCGGAAGCTGGTTGGGGAAGTCACGCAGGTTGCGCAGGATGAATTCGCCCGCTTCGTGTTTGAAGGGGGGCGTTTTCTCCTCCGGGAGGCGGGTGTAGAAGACGTCGTAATCCCAATAGAACCAGGCCTTGCCGGCTTCTTGCAGCATTTTGAAGAAATCGTGTTCCACTTTGTTCAGCACGTTGAAGCCCACGAATACGTAGCGTTCGTAGGGCAGGCGGTCCATATCCAGTTCTTCCATTACCTGCCGGTAGAGCATGCCTTCGTAGGCGATGCCCAGTGTGCTCAGGCGTTGTTTGTAGTGACGATAGATGTCGCCTAACTTATCCCAAAGGTTGATGAAGCGTTCTTTCAGCTCGGTGCGTTTCTCCGGCGAGAAGTTTTGGAAGAATTGGCGGATGGCTTCCACCTGCTCCTCGTCCAGGTAGTCGGGTGTGGGCATGATGTCTTTCAAGTCCTTCAGATTGCTAAAGAGATCAGCGGCCTTTACCAGATTCTTGTCTACGTCATCGAAATCACTAATCAAGAGTTCGCCCCAAAAGTAGAAATCGTCCAGCGTCTCTGTACTTTGAGTTTCCTCGCGGAACACGTTATAGAGTTCGCATACCAGACGGATGGGGTCTCCGTTCTTCAACGTAGACATGCGGTTGAAGAGGTCGTTGATGCTGACGTAGGCGGGCGACCACAAGGGACGGTCGGTTTGCGCGGCCAGGTATTCGTTGAAGAACAGACCGGCTCGTTTGTTGGGAAAAACGATGGCCGTGCGGCTCATGTCATGGCCTATTTTATGATAAAGGTCTTTGGCGACCATTTGAAGGAATGTTTCCATGTCTTAATCTTATATGTTTACGTTTTCTATACGGTTTTCGCTTACATACCATAAGCAACCTCGGATGTGGCTCCGGTCGTAGCCCATGCGTGCGAGCAGTTGCATATACTCCTGTACTTGCCGATTGTATTTCGGATGAGGCTTTCCGAACTTGAAGTCTACGACGACAATTTCTCCATCGCGCATCATGACACGGTCCGGCCGGCGGTTCTTGAGTTTCCCGTTTTCCGTCCAGATGATCTCGCACTCGTTGAATAGTTGCCACGAGCCATTGTACCATTCTTTCACTTGCGGCAAGGAGAACGCTTTGCGGGTTAGCTCTCTGATTTCTTCTTCCGTCTCCTGGCTGCCGATGATGCCGTCGAACACGAAGCGGCTGATGGCTTCTTCGATGTCGGCTTCGGTGCGGATGGTGGAGAAGAGCGTGTGGAGCATACTGCCCCGATGGATGAACCGATGGGCCGATTCCTCTTCATCTACGCCGGCAATGAAATCGACGGACGGATTGGATTGGCGGAACTCGATGTCGTGACGGGTGCTCGTCATCTGTACTTCTTGTTTGGATTGTTTTCGGGTCAGCCGGTTGACAGATGGTTGGGATGCCTCGCCTTTTTGTTTTTCGACGGAAAGGCAAGGTGTGCCCCATTCATAGAGACCTTCTTCCGCGTTCCATGTGCCGTCTCCGGCTTGTTCTACTGAGGGTAAGGAGTTGGCGAGCAGTTCGGCTATGGTGCGGCGTTGGCTCTTCCGGCTCCAGACAATCAGGTTTTTCCCGGCGCGGGTGAAGGCTACGTACAGCAGGTTGAGGTTGTCCACCCATAGTTGCAGCCGTTCGTCCAGGTAGTCGTCCCGATAGATAGAAGCGGCCATGGAGGAAGAATAATTGACCGGCACCAGCTCCAATGTGTTGTAGGGAGCTTCTTGGGGTGTACACCATACTAATTGGTTGTTTGTCTCGTTCTCCAGCTTCCAGTCGCAGAAGGGGATGAGTACCGTGTGAAATTCCAATCCCTTAGACTTGTGTATGGAGAATATGCGGATGCCTTCCACTTCGCCGCTCGGGATGGTCTTTGCGCAAAGCTTTTCGTCCCAATAGCGGATGAAGCCTTCCGGTTCGGAGGAGTTGGATTGCAGGTATTCGGTCACGGTGTCGAAGAAGGTGAAGAGATAGGCTTCTTGTTTCTCCAACACATCCAGGTCGAAAAGTTCTACTAATTCCTCCAGCAGTTCGTACAAAGGCATCAGTTTCAGTTCTTCCCGCCGGAGTACAAACCGGGAGGGCAGATTTTCTTCCGCGCTTCGGGTGAGCAGGCTATCCGCCGTCCCGGCATATCCTTTTATTTTTGTCTGGTATGCCATTGCCAGCGAAGCCAGCGACACTCCGTCGTCCGGATTGGTCAGGTAGCGCAAGGCGTCCATCAGCAGGTTGACGCCTTGAGACGCGTCCAGGCGGAAAGCTTCGTCGGACACGACGGGTATTTTCAGCACTTTGTCGAAATAGTCGGCAATGGGGGGGATGTTTTTATTCTTGCGTACGAGGATGGCGATATCGTTCAGCCGTATGCCGAGTGACAACAGTTCTTCCACTTCCTTGCCCAAGGCTTCCAGCGTTTTGTCTGAATAGCTTCGTTCGTTGTCAGGCTCCAAGAACTCAACTTTTACATATCCTTTGCTTTCCGTTTTGGGTGATTCCTGCTCCACGTCGGCGTATGCGTGTTCAAGGGCCAGGCAGCCGATACCCAATTCTTGCTTGTGCGTTTCGTTCAGTTGGTTGACGGCGGCGCGGAATATGTGATTGTTGAACTCGATGATGCGGGTTTCGCTGCGTCGGTTGGTCTTTAGCGTTTCTACGCGGATGTTGAAAGGCAAGCTGTCGGGCGCTTCGTTGCCCAATCCGTTCAGAATCCTCCAGTCGCCGTTGCGCCAACGGTAGATGGATTGCTTGACATCGCCCACTATCAGGCTGTCCTCACCCTGCGACAGTCCTTCCAATAAGAGCAGGCGGAAGTTGTCCCACTGCATACGGCTGGTGTCCTGAAACTCGTCTATCATTACATTCTTCAGGTTGGCTCCGATTTTCTCGAATACGAACGAGGAGTCTCCTTCGTGTACCAGCTTGTGGAGCAAGGCGTTGGTGTCCGACAAGAGGAAGCGGCTTTTCTCCTGATTCAGTGTCCGCATCTCCTCGTCAATGTGGTTCAGCAGTTGCAGCTTGTTCAGATGCTGGCGGGTCAGGCGACAGGTGTTTATTTGGCGGCATTGTTCCGGACGAGTCCGTTCAGCCTCTTCCAGCAAGGGCATTAGGCTCTTCTCCGCCAATGCCTTGATGTTTTGTCTGAAAGGCGAGGTTTTCGATGCCCAGTTGGCTGCACTCTCCAAACAGTTGGTTAGGGTGGCGTTTACCACGTCTTTGTCGTTCAGTTCTCCCCGGCTCAGTTTGCGGAAGTAGCTCCCGATGCCTTTCATTCCGCTTTTCAGGTCTTCCGGTCTCAGACCGTGTGCGTCCAGTTCCTTTTCAAACCGGTCGCTGAACGTCTTCATCCGTTCCAAGGCTTCTTTCTCCAGGGCCTTTAGCTTGTCCTTATAGGCTTTCAGGACGCCCGTGTCGCGGAGGCTTTGTCGTAGGCCTTCGCCACGTTCGATGTAGTTTTCGTCCAAGATGTATCTGCCGAAATTCTTGATTTCCTCCGATACGTTCCAACGTTTGTCATCGGCGATGCGCTCGTTGATGTAATCCAGCAGCCATGCAAGGACCGGAGAGTCGGGCGTCAGTTTCTCTATCAGGCTATCCACCGCTTCGTCCAACACTTCCGTGCTGTTCAACTCGATGTTCAGGTTGGGGCTTAGTTCCAGTTCCCTCGCTAAGTTTCGCATGACCGATTGGAAGAAGGAGTCAATCGTCTCTACCCGGAAACGGCTGTAGTCGTGCAGCATGTATTGCAAAGCCATGCCGGCCCGGTTTCTCAGTTCTTCGGCCGATAGGGTTCCTTGCAGCTCTTCCATGATACGGTTTCGGTATGGCTCAGAGGCAGGGTCGCCTACCCAGATTCCATAGAGTTGTTGCAAGATGCGTTCCTTCATCTCCGTGGTCGCCTTGTTGGTGAAGGTAACGGCCAATATTTGGCGGTAAGCTCTTGGGCTTCTGATTAAGTGTTTGATATATTCCACCGCCAAAGTGAAGGTCTTTCCCGAACCGGCTGAGGCTTTGTAGACTAATAGTTCCATATTAAATGATAATTTATCTGTCTCAGGGAACGCAGACGAGCGCAGATTTACGCAGATTAATTTTGGGGTATCTGTCATGTCGAGCTTGTCGAGACATCTCACGTAACGCAGAGTTGAGCCTTATGTGAGACCCCTCGACTACGCTCGGGGTGACAGGCGAAGCCCTTTAT
>CASGED010000025.1 GCA_949300425.1 uncultured Bacteroides sp. | reverse complement strand
CTGGCAACCGCGACTACGGAAAGCTTATGCCATCGACCATCGGCATAAGTGCAAACAATTTATAAAAATCAACCGAGTTTTAATCTTATTTTAGACGTACCGCCTGTCGAACAGGGGATACGTCAGTTTTGGACGCTTACCAATGGTTAAAAAAAAACAGTCGTGATACCAAATGATTTGGTATATACGCGTTACGGCACAGACACATTAGATTTTTCCACTGATTTATCTGATTATACTATCTTAATGTATGTAGATACGGTCGGATGTACCAGCTGCCAACTTCAATTAGAAAGATGGCAGGATTGGATTAAATACTTGAAAAATAGTTCCCCTTACAATATTTCTTTTTTATTTGATTTTCATCCTAAAGACGAGGAAGAATTGTTGGATTTGCTTCAATATTATCAATTTGATGTTCCCGTATGCATAGATAGGGAAGATTGCCTAAATCAAACCAATAAATTTCCCAAGGAAAGCAAGTATCATACAATGCTTTTGGATAAAGAACATCGTGTTGTACTAATAGGAAATCCCGTAAACAATGAACAAATAGCAGATTTATATAGAAAAGTATTACTCCCTTCAGATAGTAATCATTATAAAAAGACACAAACGCCTATTTTTATTCCCTACAAAGAAATTAATCTACGTCGGGTGCAGAAAGATAATATTAAGGCTCAATTTGTGATAAAGAATGGCGGGGCTGAATTGTTGGTAATCCAGCATTTGGAAACAAGTTGTGGATGTACTTCTGTTAACTATCCTAAACGCCCTATTTCATCAGGCGATAGTGCCATCATAAACGTACACGTTAAGAAACAAAATGTTGGTTTCTTCCACGAGGTTATTCGAGTTTATGGCAATATGCAGGGGAGTCCTATTACGTTTACACTAACAGGAAAAGCTATTTAATCAAATAAATGTTTAATTAAAAAACGAAAAAATGAAAGTAAAGGTTTTAGTCGCATTAGTTGTTGTAGTTGGCATTGGCATAGCCGCAACAAATGTTTTTAATCTGAAACAAAGTAAAAACAAAGAAGTGAATTTACGTCTTGCTAACATTCTTGCATTAACGTATGGTGATGAAACAGGTGGTGGTATTGGCGGTGAAAGTGCCGGAGGAGGAGAATGGGGATGCGGTGGAAATCCTACCTACATTCCCGATGAGACACTTCGTTCACATGCTTGTACTATCGGTGGAATAACGGGTACACATCTTGTATGTGATGATGAAAAAAAAGTTTGTTGTGATCCAAGCAAGCAGACGGATTGTAAGGGAATACAAAAATAATGAAGAGTAATACTGATGTAATTCATTTAAGGTAGGAGGTGTTTTGTTTGCCTCCTACATTTTAACAATCTAAAAATATGAAAACCATAATATACTTTCTGCCTTTTCTTTTGTTTGTTATATACTCTTGTGCTGATAACGCTTCTGATAATGAGAGTGTAGATACTTTTCCCGCAAATACATCCCAAGAAAATATACTTAAAATGTCTGATTTCATAGAGTCAGTACAATATATTCCTTTGGAAACGAATGATAGTTGCCTGATAGGGGAAATTAGCGATATATTTCCTTTGCAAGATGAAATGGTTTTTGTCGATAGGAAATATGCTTTATCAATCTATTTTTATGATTATAATGGATTGTTCAAACGAAAAATAAGTAAGCGCGGAGTTGGACCGGAAGAGTATATAAAAATTAGTAGTGTAGCCATTAGTGAAAAAGAAAGTCACATTTATCTTTATGATGCTTATTTAAATAAAGTATTAGTCTATAATTTCCAAGGTCAATATGTTGATGGTCATAAGATTCCCTTTAAGTTCTCTTCTATGGCTTATTTAGGCAATGGTTTGTTGGCTTGTTACGCAGATTATTTCCGGCATAACAACCAATTATTAACAAAACGCCAAACGCCTCTACTTGTAATCTATGACCTAAAAAACGATAAAATTCAAGATTGTGCGTTTTATGAAAATTCATCCATTAGTATGACTGAAACAATTGGGTTTGACTCACATTTTTCCCAATTAGAGCACGGGTGTTTGTTCTTCTATTACTTAGACAACCAAATCTATCGTTTAAATGAGGAAGGAAACATAAGCACAGTTTTAAACATTAATTTTGGGGAAAACAATGAAAAACGAACTGATACTTATAAAAAATATTTAATGGAAAACGAAGTGCCTGCCGTGGAGGTAGACCGTAACAAACCTGACATTTGCACAATAAACAATGCTGTTGGAAATGAAACATTTACTTTGTGCTACTATAATAATTTTAAAACAGTCGGTCAAGGTGTATGTTTTTATAACCATACAGATAAAAGGTTCTATTCTGGCTGGGCAGAACACAAAGTTCCTCTTGTCAATGATATAGACGGGGGATGTCCTGTGATAGCTCGTGTTGTGAAAGGTTCGAACATCTATTCTGTACTTCAACCTATTGAAATAGATATGTACAAAGATAAATGTGAACCGTTAGAAGAACTTGGAGTGGAGGAAGAAAACAATCCGGTTATTATGATATCCGAGGTGAAAAAATATTGATTTTTTTAGATTATAAAGTTAATCATCTATTTATGATGAAAAGATTTTTGTTGTCATTTTTGCTTGTCGCATTATCTTTTGCGGCAATATTTTCATATATAAGATGGGTAAACAAGCAAAGTGAGGTGGAGGTTTTGACAGATCAAAAAAGAAACTATGAACAGATTCTTTCCTTGTTATTTGGAAATATGAGAATGCATTATACGTATGCAGATCGGCAATTGGAAGATATTGTGCTTACAAATAAATCTAAGGAGGAAATATGGTTGTCTGATTTGCTGAAAGAAGGGGATGCTTTAGTATTCAAATTCTCCTCTTCTAATTGTTCAACTTGTATTCAATCAGGATTTACTGACCTCAAACAAATAGCGAAGAATATACCGCAAGAGCGGCTTATCGTTCTTGCAGATAAATCAAACAAGAGGGAAATTCAGGCATTAAGCAATAGTATGAACCTTGTTTATCCAATTTATTTAGTAAACGATACGGCATTTAGCTATATATTACGGGATGAAAATGTTCCTTTTGTTTTTGTTATTGGCGAAGATTTAAGAATGAAAGATTTGTTTATTCCCATGAAAGAGTTACCGGATTATTCCGATACGTATTATCGAATTGTATGGAAAAAATATTTTCAATAATAAGGAATCGGGAGATGTCAAGAACAAGCATCCGAATGTTTATGTCTCTATTAGCATTCGGATGCTTATGTTCTACCTTTTGGCAATTTCAATTCCCTGATTTTTCGTTTGCGCTCTATCCATTGGCCTATCTACTACTGATTACAGCAGTTGGTTCTTGTTTTTTATCTTTCTGCTTCCGAAATAATACACGGCCTTATATGAATTTGTCGGATATTTTCCTCTTTTCTATTGCGGCATATTATATAATCCGATATAATTTTGGTGAACAGTTAGCCCAATGGCGTATCATATTATGGGTGGAAATATTGATTTTATGGACGCTTCTCAGATGGTTACTGTCCAATCGGATGTTAACTTCGGAAAATATCTCTTGGGTAATAGTTACCACTGGAGTCCTACAATCTGTATGGGGCATTTTGCAACTATATGATTTTTGCCCTTCCAATCATGTGGGGTATGATATAACAGGTTCTTTTCTGAATCCGGGTCCATACTCTGGTTATGTAGGATTGGCTTTTCCTGTAGCTTTACACTTATTTTTGAAGCATAAGAATTGCAAACATTGGTTGGCATTGGTTGCTATGTTGTCAATGTTTTGTATTCTCCCTGCAGGCATGAGTCGGTCGGCATGGGTCGGTTCTATTATAGCATCTCTTTGGGTAGTCTTTTATGAGAAAGGTTTATTTAGATATTGGCATTCTCGAAAACGGATTTTTATTGTTTCATTTTTAATTATCCTTATTATAGGCATAATAGGCGGAGTGTTAATATTTAATCTTAAAAAAGATTCCGTTTACGGGCGTTTGTTTATTTGGGAAAATGTGTGTTCTGCAATCGCAGAGCGTCCTATAACAGGTTATGGGAGTTGTTCTTTCTCCTCTGTTTATGCGAACTTTCAATCTGCGAAATTTAAATCCGGCGATTACTCAGATCGAGATGAGCGTGTGGCTGGCAATCCAGAATATGCTTTTAATGAATATCTACAAATGTGGTTAGAAGGGGGATGCATAATATTAATCCTATTTGTAGCGCTAATTTTTGTATGTATAAAGCAAGGACTGCGCCAAAAACAGTATGGCTTATGTGGGAGTCTCCTATCTTTTCTGCTTTTTGCTTTCACATCCTATCCTTTGCAATATCCTGCATTTTGGGTCGTTTTGTGTTTTATATTAGTTGGCATGACTAATCCTGTGTCAATGAATATAAAAAACAATCATAATCATAATGTAATTACTATGATTATGTGTGTATTATCAGCGGCCGTATGTCATGTTTTGCCTTCTCCAAAAAAACAAATCGAAACATGGGAAAAATGTCGTATTTTACAATCTACAGGAGGAAAACGTTTAGCTATGGAAGGGTATGAGCTATTATACCCATCATTGAAGCACTGCCCTCAATTTATTCTTGAATATGCTCAGTGCTTGGCAGAATTAGCATCGTATGAGAAATCCAATCAACTGTATGAGAGATATTTAAAATTGCAATGTAACTCGTTGGTGTATACTATGATTGGACAGAACTATTTGCATATGGATCGATACCGAGATGCGGAGAGATATTTTTTAAAGTCGGTATTTTTTCTCCCCAATCGTATTTACCCTTACTATCTGTTGGCTAAACTTTATGCAAATCCTAAGTCTTTACAGCCAGACAAATTTAAAGAAGTAGCCTATAAAGTGTTATATAAAAAGCCTAAAGTGCATTCCGAAGCTATAGATGAAATGCGAGATGAAATACAGAGGATTTCCCAAAAATGTAACATCGCGTTGTGAGATAATCTATATTGCTAATTCCTCCTCATTGTTAAGTAGGAATTTTGCAATTTGCCTACTTTTGTCTCACACAATAATTTTAATGTCTTGATTGGAAAGTCAGCAACCTTCCCGTTAACTATTTGGGACGGTTGGCGTTTTAGAAAAGACAAACAACGACACAACGCCTTTCTACCGTGTCACCCCTGCCGAAGAACTGATAAGCACTTGTTTCCGCTTTGCCGAGGCGGGCGAGGAAGGCGCACGCCTGATGTCCGCGGCGGACATCTACGCCACGTTGAGGCGGAAGAACCCCGCGGCGTTGCGTGACTGCACGTGTACGACGTTCAGCCGCCTGCTGGCGCAGGTGGGGCGCAGGGTGCATACACGGTATGGGAATGGGTACTGGGTGAAGGCGTGCTGAATATGGACAGCTTTTTAGAACGAGCCTTTAAAGCTGTTCTATTTCCGTAACACTTAGTCCGGTGGCTTGCGCAATGACGTCAGCGGGTACGCCTAAAACAGAAAAGTGTATCATTTAGAATATAAATCGGATAAAAGCTATATATTTGCAATAAGTAACTAATCAAAATTATCTTATAGCACACAGATGACACAGATGAGACTGATTTGCACAGATTATTTTTTTAATAACATCTGTGGTCATCTGTAAAATCTGTGTTATCTGTGTGCCATAGTATAAGTTAATTCTGTACACTTACTTAGTAGAATAGTTGGAAAGAACCTGCTATGTCTCATTATACAATAATAGAACGATATACAGAACTTAGTAAGCAAACTCTTAAAACAATTTCCGCATGAAACAGATTTTATTAATTCTATCATTTGCCGCCATAGGGATTGGCATTCACGCGCAAGAAGTCATCGTCATGGACAAGACGATGTTCCTCGACAAAGTGTTCGACTATACGGACAGTCAAGCAAAGGAGTGGAAATACAAAGGCGACCGTCCCGCCATCATCGACCTCTATGCCGACTGGTGCGGTCCTTGCCGACGGGTAGCCCCCGTCATGAAGGAACTGGCCAAGGAATATGCAGGAAAAATTTATATTTATAAAGTAAATGTGGACAAGGAGAAAGAACTGGCCGCTTTGTTTAACGCCACCAGCATCCCGCTCTTCGTCCTCATCCCGATGAATGAAATGCCCCAGCTCTTTAGCGGCGCAGCGGACAAGGCCACCTACAAGAAAGCAATTGATGAGTTTCTGCTGAAAAGAGAATAGGTTGCCTATAACTAAAAAGCGCAAAAAGTCTGTAAACTCAAAGAAAAAACAACAGACGCCTTACAGATTTCAACTATTATCCCTACATTTGCGCTCAAATGATAACTAAAGACAATATACTAATATGGTAAAGATTACAAAAGAAGCCGCCTTGCTCTATCACTCGATGGGCAAGCCGGGAAAAATTGAGGTGGTTCCCACCAAACCCTACACAACACAGACCGACCTCTCATTGGCTTATTCGCCCGGTGTGGCCGAGCCTTGCCTTGAGATTGAAAAGAATCCCCAAGACGCATACAAGTACACGGCAAAAGGAAATCTGGTAGCTGTTATCTCCAACGGTACGGCCGTATTGGGCTTGGGCGACATAGGCGCCCTTTCCGGCAAACCGGTGATGGAAGGCAAGGGGCTGCTGTTCAAGATATACGCTGGCATCGACGTGTTCGACATCGAAGTGAACGAGAAAGATCCCGAGAAGTTCATTCAGGCAGTTAAGGCTATTGCACCAACCTTCGGTGGCATCAACTTGGAAGATATCAAGGCTCCCGAATGTTTTGAGATAGAGCGCCGCTTAAAAGAAGAGTTGGACATCCCCGTGATGCACGACGACCAGCACGGCACGGCCATCATCTCCAGCGCAGGTTTGCTGAACGCACTGGAAGTGGCCGGCAAGAAGATTGACGAAGTGAAAATCGTAGTAAACGGTGCGGGTGCATCGGCCATCTCATGTACGAAGTTGTACGTAACCCTCGGCGCACGCAAGGAAAATATCCTCATGCTGGACAGCAAGGGAGTTATCACGAGCGACCGCGAGAACTTGACCGAGCAGAAACGCTTCTTTGCTACCGACCGCCGCGACGTGCATACATTGGCCGAAGCTATCAAAGGAGCGGACGTGTTCCTCGGACTTTCGCGCGGCAACGTGCTGACGCAAGACATGGTGCGCAGCATGGCTTCCCACCCCATTGTGTTTGCCTTGGCCAACCCCACGCCCGAAATCTCTTACGAGGACGCCATGGCCGCCCGTCCTGACGTATTGATGTCCACCGGACGCTCGGATTATCCCAACCAAATTAATAACGTCATCGGCTTCCCCTACATCTTCCGCGGCGCGCTCGACACCCATGCCAGCGCCATCAACGAGGAGATGAAGATTGCCGCCGTGCGCGCCATTGCCGCTTTGGCCAAACAGCCCGTGCCCGATGTGGTGAACAACGCCTACCACGTGCGCAACTTCACCTTTGACCCCGATTACTTTATCCCCAAGCCCGTTGACCCGCGCCTGTTGACCGAAGTCTCTTGCGCCGTAGCTCGTGCGGCAATGGAGAGTGGCGTAGCCCGTAAACACATTGAAGATTGGGAGGCTTACAAACTGCAACTGCGCGAACGCATGGGCTACGAAAGCAAGCTCACCCGTCAGTTGTATGACATCGCACGCAGCAATCCACAACGCGTGGTCTTTGCCGAAGGCATTCACCCCAACATGCTGAAAGCCGCCGTGCAGGCCAAGGCCGAAGGTATCTGCCAGCCTATTCTCTTAGGCAATGACGAAGCCATCACTAAACTGGCCAAGGAACTCGACCTAAGCCTGGAAGGCATTGAGATTGTCAACCTGCGCCACCCCGACGAAGCTCCCCGCCGCGAACGCTATGCCCGCATCCTGGCAGAGAAGCGTGCCCGCGAAGGCGCTACTTACGAAGAAGCCAACGACAAGATGTTTGAGCGCAACTACTTCGGCATGATGATGGTGGAGACGGGCGAAGCGGACGCTTTCATCACCGGCCTCTACACTAAGTACAGCAACACCATCAAGGTGGCCAAGGAAGTAATCGGCATCCGTCCCGAATACAAACATTTCGGTACCATGCACATCCTGAACTCCAAGAAAGGAACATTCTTCCTGGCCGACACACTTATCAACCGTCACCCCGATACCGATACGCTGATAGACATCGCCAAACTGGCGGCTCACACGGTGCGTTTCTTCAACCACACGCCGGTCATGGCCATGCTGAGCTACAGCAACTTCGGCGCCGACACGGAAGGAAGTCCCGTCAAGGTGCACGAGGCTGTCGGCTACATGCAGGAGAAGTATCCTGACTTGGCCATCGATGGCGAGATGCAGGTGAACTTTGCCATGAACCGCGAGATGCGCGACAAGAAGTATCCTTTCACCCGCCTCCTTGGCAAGGATGTCAACACCTTGGTGTTCCCCAACTTGAGTTCAGCCAACTCCGGTTACAAACTGCTGCAAGCCATGAATACCGACGCCGAGCTGATTGGCCCGATACAGATGGGCTTGAACAAGCCTATCCACTTCACCGACTTCGAGAGCAGCGTGCGCGACATCGTGAACATCACCGCCGTAGCCGTTATCGATGCGATAGTTGACAAAAAGAAAGCGGAACAATGAGAAAGCCGCTCTCTAATTCACAAATCGTATGTATCACGCTCCTTTGGGTGTTGTTATGCTATTATATATTGGTATATAGCGAGCGGATTGACGGAATGACCGTCATTATGCTGCTACTTTCGGCGGCTTTGGTGTTCATTCCTGTCATCCAATCCCTCAAAAAGCGGAAATAACAGTATCTTTTTTCTATAAAAAGCGAGATAAAACAACAAAATGACGTTTTATCTCGCTTTTTCTTTCAAAAATGTTTGTTTATATCATTTTTATATATACTTTTGCAACCGCAAGTAAATAACAACTAACTAAAAAAACAAAGATTATGAATGCAGCTAAGGTATTAGAAGATTTGAAGAGACGGTTTCCTAACGAGCCGGAGTATCATCAGGCAGTAGAAGAAGTACTCTCTACCATCGAGGAGGAGTATAACAAGCACCCCGAATTCGACAAGGTAAACTTGATTGAACGCCTGTGCATCCCCGACCGTGTGTATCAGTTCCGTGTAACATGGGTAGATGACAAAGGCAACGTACAGACCAACATGGGTTACCGCGTACAGCATAACAACGCCATTGGCCCTTACAAAGGCGGTATCCGTTTCCACGCATCGGTCAACTTGGGCATCTTGAAGTTCTTGGCTTTTGAGCAGACTTTCAAGAACTCGCTGACTACACTCCCCATGGGCGGCGGCAAAGGTGGTTCGGACTTCTCTCCACGCGGCAAGAGTAACGCTGAAGTCATGCGTTTCTGCCAAGCCTTCATGCTGGAGTTGGGCCGTCACATTGGTCCGGACATTGACGTCCCCGCAGGTGATATCGGCGTAGGCGGACGCGAAGTAGGCTACATGTTCGGCATGTACAAGAAGCTGACCCGTGAATTCTCCGGCGTATTGACCGGAAAGGGCCAGGAATTCGGCGGTTCTTTGATTCGTCCGGAAGCCACCGGTTACGGTAACGTTTACTTCCTGATGGAAATGCTGAAGACAAAGGGCATGGATCTCAAAGGCAAGACCGTTCTTATCTCCGGTGCAGGTAATGTGGCTCAATATACGGCCGAAAAGGTGCTTCAATTAGGCGGTAAAGTGCTCACCATGTCCGACTCTGACGGTTACATTTATGACCCCGACGGCATCGACCGCGAGAAGCTGGATTACATCATGGAGCTGAAGAATCTCTACCGTGGCCGTATTCGCGAATATGCCGAGCAATATCCGGGCGTGAAGTACGTAGAAGGTGCCCGTCCTTGGGGTGAGAAAGCCGACATCGCCCTGCCTTCCGCAACGCAAAACGAAATCAACGGTGACGATGCCCGCAAACTGGTAGCCAACGGTGTCATTGCCGTGTCCGAAGGTGCCAACATGCCTTCTACTCCCGAAGCTATCCGCATCTTCCAGGAGGCTAAGATTCTGTATGCTCCGGGCAAGGCAGCCAACGCTGGTGGCGTATCCGTATCGGGCCTTGAAATGACACAAAACTCCGAACGCCTCTCATGGAGCGCTGAAGAGGTTGACCAGAAGTTGCACTACATCATGGAGAACATCCACGAGAACTGCGTGAAGTATGGCACGGAGCCGGACGGTTACGTCAACTACGTGAAGGGTGCCAACATTGCCGGTTTCATGAAGGTTGCCAAGGCCATGATGGCGCAAGGCATTGTATGATAGACTATAAGCCATAGCCACAACATACATGATATAGTCAATAAAAAGCGGAATGCTTACGAAAGCTTCCGCTTTTTATTTTATTCGTTATCTTCACAGCGGCCATGTATGTCGGCCAACAGTTTCCGATAGAAAGCATGACGGGTCAAAGTTGCCGCCTCACCCAAAATAACAAGTTTCATCCGGGCACGGGTCATGGCTACGTTCATACGCCGCAAATCGCCCAAAAAGCCAATTTGACCCTCTTCGTTGGCACGCACCAAACTTATAAAGACAACGTCACGTTCCTGCCCCTGAAAACCATCCACGGTATTTACCGTCAGCAACGAGCGATAAGGACGAAAAGCATCCGATGCTTTTATCCGGCCACGCAAATATTGCACTTGCGCTTTATAAGGAGAGATAATACCGAAATCGATGCGCTCCTCCAGGATGCGCCTACCTCCAATACGGGCAATGTACTTCTGTAATTCCTCCAGCAACAAATCGGCCTCCTGCCGATTGATTCGTCCAAAGTTCTCGCCCACGAACTCTTCCTTGAACTCTCTCCCTGATGTATCAATCCACGAAATAGGCGAATCCCAGTCGAGGATACCCCGATGGCGGACCTCGGGCGCAGCCTGCAATTGCCCGTTGTAGAACCAATCGGACGAAAAGCGCATAATTTCCTCGTTCATACGGTATTGCAGCGTGAGCAGCGATACTACCTCAGGCTTATTCCTGACGACAGTCTCCATCAGCGTGCATCCTAACCCGCCTTTTAGCGCTTCGTAACACTTGACGGTAGGAGGCAGTTGCTGATGGTCGCCGGCCAAGACCACCCGGTCGGCCTTACGGATGGCTATCCAGCACGCCGCTTCCAAAGCCTGTGCAGCCTCATCGATGAACAATGTTCCGAAACGGTGTCCGCTCAGCAAACGATGATTGCTGCTGACCAAAGTGGAAGCGATGACATGCGCGCCATCCAACAAGTCCGCATTGATTTGCACCTCCAATGCCGTAGCACGGTCACGCAGACGGCTCATGCGGCTTCGCAACGCTTCACGCTCGCTAAAACTTCCTCTACGCCCCTGCCCTCTAAGATTCCGCAGTTCCTTACGGATGCCCCACAGTTCGGAATAAAGCGGATGATCCTCAAACCGGCGCTCGTAGGTGAAGGATAACATCTTATCGTTCACGCGGGTGGGATTCCCGATGCGCAGCACGCTCAATCCCCGGTCCACCAACTTCTCCGAAATCCAGTCAACAGCCGTATTGCTTTGCGCGCAAACCAAGACTTGAGGTTCACGGTGTAAAGTCTCATATATGGCCTCCACAAGCGTCGTTGTTTTCCCCGTACCCGGTGGACCGTGTACAATAGCCACTTCGCGCGCACAAAGGACACGATTGACGGCAGACTCCTGCGCCGGATTCAACCAGGGAAAGCGAACCGGATAGAGTTGGCGAGAGCCGGGCTTCAGCGTTCCCAACAACGTATCACGCAGCCCGGCCAACCGATTGCCTTTCGCCCGAAGCACATCGTCCAACGCCTCGAACATCGTGCGATAGCTGGTTTCGTCAAAATAGAGTTGCACGCCCAAACACTCGGCGGCCTGCAGCTCAAGAACGGCTCCCGCACCCGGCATGACGACAACCATGCGCGATTCGTCCGCATAGCTTACCACTGCCTGAAAGTTGTAGTAATGCAGACTGCCATCCGCCGACTGCCGAAAGAAACAGACCGGACGACCGTATTCAAAAGCGTGTTCAATATCCGTATCTTCCGTGCGGGTCACTTCCAACACCAATTGGTTCAACGAATTGTAATAACTACGTCCCACCGTCACAGGGAACCAACACAGGCCGCGCTTTACTTTACGCGCCACGCCCATCGTCTCGGTCTGACGGCGAAACTCTTCCTTTTCATATTCGTACTCCATCCGCAACAACAGTTGCTGACGCTGTAAGTGCAAAGCGGGATTGGCAGGCATAACTACATTTCTTATATTTGAGCTGAAAACAGAGATACATATCTCGTTTTTCAAGCACAAAAGTACATGCTTTCAACGAGGGAAACAAATAAATAGGGGATATCCGCTAAATTCATTTACCCACACATCTTCCGGAAGCGACCTTTATTTGTTCAACATCTGTATGTTTATCAGTTGCCTTCCTTCCACCGGAATACGCTGTTCTTCCAACGCTTCACCGCTTACAATCAATGAATCTGTGGACAATGCGCGAATCCTGTATTCCCCGTGAATGTCAGTCACGGTTTGTTTGCTACCCACCCGGATTGTGACATCCGGCAACGGATTGGACTGCACATCGCGCACCACTCCTTTGACAGTAATCGGCGTGGAAGCAACGAAGGCGGCTTTCTTATCCTTGCCCTTTCCCCTGTCCGCCAAAGTGGGGATGATTATTTCTTTGTCACGTTCTACCGTTATGAGTTTCTTCATGCGGATATCGTCCGATGCACTACCTATCCGTAGTTCAAAAGTCCCCGGTTCCACAACTTCTTTCATTTCACCGTTCAGCAAAGCCAGTTCCTGCACAGGAACAGAAAGATCCACCATAGCCGACTCCCCTTTCCTCACCAAAACTTTTCGAAAATCTTTCAATTCTTGCACCGGCATGACAACACTGGACTTTACATCGCGTACGTACAGCTGCACGACTTCCTTACCGTCACAACCACCCACGTTACGGATATTCACCCGGACACGTATGGTGTCATTTTGCCCATAATCATCTTGAGATGTGGAAGCCGACAGGTATTCAAAATCCGTATAACTTAGCCCATGCCCAAACGCCCACAAGGCATCAGGACTGGAGAACACATAATCTTTACCGGGGTTACCTGGACTTCCGGGACGATGGTAGAAACCTTTATCTGTAGGCAAATAGTTATAAAAACAAGGCAGATGGCCTACACTCTGCGGGAAAGAAAAATTCAGTTTTCCGGAAGGATTCACTCCGCCAAACAACACATCCGCCAATGCCTCACCGCCTTGTTCGCCCGGATACCACTGGACAAGAATAGCCGGAACCTGCTCTTTTACCCAAGGCATGGCAAAAGGTTTGCCCGAAAGCAACACTACAATTACCGGTTTTCCCGTAGCCTGCACGGCCCGTATCAAATCTTCCTGTACACCCGGCAATTTTAAGTCATGCAAATCGAAACCTTCCCCACAAGTGGCATTACTGTAGTCGCGTGCCAACGAAGCGCTGGCAGTTCCTACCACAACCACACACACATCGCTCCGCTTAGCCAAGTCAACCGCTTCGGGAAAGCCTTCCCTATTGTCGGTTACAAGGTCGCATCCCGGAACATAATTTACCCGGATGCGTCCCTTAAAACGTTTCCGCAAAGCTTCCACCAACGTCACTCCGTCCTTATTGTCACGACTCCAAGTGTAATCGCCAAACTGTACTTGACCGGCATTCGGCCCGATAACTGCAATCGAACGCAGTGAATCTTCCCGTAAAGGCAAAAGCCCGCCTTCGTTTTTCAACAACACGATGGACTCTTCCGCAATCTCCCGGGCTAAAGAAACATGTTCAGGAGTATGTACCGCACGACCGTAACCTGCCTTGTCCGGCAGATTTTCCTCGAATAGCCCCATAGCAAACTTGGCCGTCAACACACGCCGTACAGCTTGATCTACGTATGCCACATCCAACACGCCTGCCTCAACCAATTGTTGCAATTCTTTGTAACAATCACTGGACGCCTCCACATCCAGCCCCGCCGTCAAAGCCTGAATAGCAGCCTCGGCATCGTTGTGCGCCGTATGATGGAAATACCTCAACATACCGATAGAGCCCCAATCCGAATAGACATATCCTTTAAATCCCCAACGGTGGCGAAGCACTTCCGTCATCAAATAAGGTGAGGCTGAGTTAGGCACATTGTTCCACGAATTGTAAGATGACATCACCGCCCATATTCCGGTATTCCTTACCACTTTTTCAAAAGGCTTCAAATGTACCGACAACAATTCACGCTCGCCACAAGCTACAGAAGCCAAGTTCAACCCTCCTTGCGGAGCGGCATGCGCGCCGAAGTGCTTGACCATGGGAGAAATGCCGTTGTCTAAATATCCTTTTACCTGAGCCGCACCCATGCATGACACCAAGAACGGGTCTTCACCGAAACACTCCTCCACTCTGCCGAAACGTAAATCCCGGCACACGTCAATGTCAGGCGCAAGTGCCTGCCTGATGCCTTGCGCTCTCAACTCAACCGCTATGGCGGAAGCCATCCGGTAAGCGAGGTCCACATTAAACGTGCTTCCCAAAGCGACTGATTGCGGGAATATGGTAGATCCGTCCTGCACAGAACCATGCAGAGATTCCGTCAATGTAAAAACAGGAATACCCAAACGGGTCTTTTCCCTCATATAGCGTTGTACCCCGTTCATCAGTTCCAAACATTGTTCTCCTGACAGCGTGAAACCTTCCACAAAGCCCACACTCTTTCCATTCAGCAACTGATGAAGTTTTCCCTCACTCAGTTTTCCGTTTTCCATAATGGATTGGGCATGTATATGACGTAATTGGGCAATTTTCTCGTCCAAAGTCATACGCTCCAACAAATCATCCACCCGTTCCTCTGTAGACAAACGTTCATCCTTGTACGCCTGTGCATATAGCTGACAAAAGCCTGTCATCACAAGTACCATTACGATCAACTTGCGTATTTTATTTATATCCATTTTTCATGACTTTAAATTTAAGTAAATCCTCATTTTTTATTCCGCCAAAATACCTATCTCAGCCCCGCAAGCTTCGTCCGAGCCTTGCTGTTCGCTCTGTGCCGTAAAACGGACATAACGGGCTTTTACCTGTTGGGTGAACAATACTTTCCGCTCTTTCCGGCTACGGTCGAACGTTCCCTCTGCCACGGGCTGGCTCCACTGCTTGCCGTCCTGGCTCACTTGGATGGCATAATCCTTAATATGACCTACTTCGCTGTCTTGGCGGGGAAGGTAAGTCAAACCGTATATCGTCTTCCGTTCACCCAAGTCGAAGTCTACCCAATGCGGGTATTGGGCAACCGTCACCGAATGCATGGTATGCCAAATGGTAGTCGGGTCACCGTCGGTCAAATGGGAAGCGTCTCCGGTTCCTGCCTCTTGGCTGCTGGCATACACCACTTTGGTCTGCGTGCTTTCTGCGGGAACGAACTCCATGAGCACGCTCAACTGCTTGCGGTCCTTGAGCCAAGCTTTCACCGTTCCGCCTTCACGCAAGGGGATGGGCGAATGGTATTCATGTACTTTCCCGTCCCTGTTCAGTTCGTAGCAGATAGGTTCGTCCCCTTTCAATGACTTGATTTCCACACCGGACATGGTCCTTTCCATCGTCAGAGGTTTCTCGCCCACCGGAACCACGTTGCACACCTGTTCTCCATCAGCTGTTACCGGACGGATGGCAAAACTCAGTGAATGGGTATCGGCAAAGACACGGTCTTCGAGCAACGGCCCGCCTTGTCCGCAACTGTTACCTCCCAATCCCGTAACGGCGCAGTCGATATGCAAATAGACCTCCTCCGACCGTGGCAACTGGTAAGGATGAGAAGCCAATATCATGTCGAGTGCAGAATAAGGAAGCGCGGACACAGACACCGGACTTCCGGCTATGAACGCCGCCCCCGTTCCCGCCTCGTTGGTCAATGTACACCAACGCACGTCCTCATGGTTGCCCATGTCTTGCGGTTTGGGGAAATTCACGAATTCACCCTCCACGGTGTTGGAGTGACATTCGATGAACTGTCCGCTCTTGCGGTCGGCATAATTGTCTATCGGGCCGCGACCATAATAGGTGAAATCCCCATACGCTTTGGGCAACTTCATCACGTAACCCAGACGGGGCAAGATGAAAGTGGGACTGTTGGACGTGATGTCGGACTGCAAGACGATGGAGCCGTCCGGATATACCGTCCAAACCTGATAGGTCACAAACTTGAAGCCTCCCTCGCCCATCGGTTGGTCTTTCAATTCCTCGATGCGGTTCTTGCCGGAGCTGGTACCTCCATGTATCTTGGCACGATTGGGAGCCTGCGACTCTACGGTGAAACTCAAAGCCATCGCTCCGTTCTCCAACCGGCAAGTGTGCGAACGGATGACTTTATGCTTCAGGTTGTGCAAACCGTTCTCAAACCAAGAAGCATAGAACCAATTGTCGTTGTTCACAAAAGCCCGCAAGGCATCGAGTTTGGGGCCGTTTCCGTCCGCAATAACCGTTTCATCGCCATACTTCAGGCGATAAATCGTTCCTTGCCCCATGTCGAAACCCACCTCAAAAGTGCTTCCTTTCACCACGAAGCATTGACTTTCTATACTTGTCTGCAACTTTTCTCCCGTCATCGCTATCTGGTCCAACATCGGACGTTCCCGCGCTTCGCGCAGCAGGAACTGTTCTTCCGCCATGACAAAGCCCCGATTGGCCCAAGGCCGGTTCTTCTTCAACGCGAACTGCACCTTAACGAAATACTCCGCATCGGATTTCAATGTCACCGCCCCATACGGCAAAGTTACCTTCACCCGCTTCCGTGGCTGCAACCGGATATCCGCCAGACTGTCCAACCGGACAGGCTTTCCGTCTTCGTAAACGGTCCATTTCAAGTAATATTCATCTCCCAAGTCCGTGAAATAATATTTATTGAATATTTCAACTTCTCCTCGTGCGATGTCTACCGCCTGTACGCCGATGTGCTGGTATACTTTACGCACTTCGTAATACTGGGGTTTCGGCTCCAAGTCTCCAAACACAATGCCGTTCATGACAAACTGCCCGTCGTTCGGCGTGTCGCCGAAGTCCCCACCGTAAGCCAGGTAACGCTCGCCGGTCTGCCGGTCGTAATTGTACATCGATTGGTCTACCCAATCCCATATCGCACCGCCGCAAAAGAAGTTGGTCGACTCGATGGCCGCCCAATAGTCCTCCAGGTTACCGCAGGCATTCCCCATGGAATGGGCATACTCTGAGATATGGAACGGGTACTTGATGTTATAGTTTCCCTGCACGGCTCCCCTCACCCACTCTATCGACGGGTATTGGTTCGAGCCCATGTCCACAATAGCGTTGTTACGTTCGTACTGCACGGGACGCGAGGTGTCAAACCGCTTCAAGGCGTTGTAAGCCGTTACAAAATTCTTGCCCGGTCCCGCTTCGTTGCCCAACGACCAAATGACAATGGACGGATGGTTCACATGAGCATGCGCCATCTCCATGACACGAGCCACATGGGCCGCTTCCCACTCCACAGGGTGCGAAAGCGAAGCCTTGCCATAATAATATTCATGCGATTCGATGTTGGCCTCATCCTCCAGATAGATACCGTACTTGTCACAGAGGTAGTACCAATAGGGGTCGTCCGGATAATGGGCGTTGCGCACATGATTGATGTTGGCCCGCTTCATCAGCCGGATTTCCCGCTCCATCATCTCACGGGTAATGGCATGTCCCACCGCCGGATTGGTCTCGTGGCGGTTCACGCCTTTCAATTTCACCGTCTTTCCATTGATATAATAATACCGGCCGGCTTTACCGAACTCGTCCGCCTCCGCAGGCGTATCCTTTATTTCCACTTCCCGAAAACCGATATAAGTAGACACCGTCTCCACCGTGCGGCCTTTCCGGTCTTTCAGTTCCGCCACCAACGTATAGCGGTAGGGGTACTCGGCCGACCATTGCCGGGGAGTTTCGAGTGAGAAGGACGTGGTAACACGCGCCGTACCTTGTGCGTCCGCCGCAGGTATCACTTCCGAGTCAAACTGACTAACCAACGTATTAGCGTCCGAATAGAGTTCGTTGGCGTACAGAGAATAGCTGATTCTGTAGTTCTTCGCCTGCTTCTTGCCAAGATTACGCAACTCCGCGTCGATGCGCAACGAACCGTCCCGGTACTGTTCGTCCAAGTCCGGAATCACCACCCAATCGCGAATATGAACTTTAGGAACCGAGCGCAAAGCCACTGTACGGAAAATTCCCGGCAAGCGGAACATGTCTTGCGCCTCCAAGAAAGAACCGTCCGAACTGCGATATACTTCCACCGCTACCGTATTCCGCCCCTTTTTCTTCAGATAAGGCGTGATGTTGAAGCTGGCCACGTTGCGCGAGTTCTTCGAGAACCCCACGTACTTCCCGTTTATCCACAGGTAGAAGAAAGAGTCCACGCCGTCAAAATCGATGAACACTTCCCGTCCATTCCAGTCTTCCGGCAAATCAAACTCCCGGCGGAAAGAGCCTACTTCGTTACGATGCTTATAAGTAGTCCAATTCGTAGGCGGCGTACGCATCACGCCACCCCGCCAGTCGTCTACCGCCACTTTGTGCTGGAAGATGACAGGCTGGTTCACATAGATGGGGACGCCATACTTCAGGCTCCCGTCTTTCTGGATGCCATAGATGTTCCAACTGGAAGGCACGGGAATCGCATCCCATGAAGACACGTCGTACTCCGAACTAAAAAAATCCTTGGGGCGTTCGTCCGGATTGGGCGCCCAATGAAACTTCCATTCTCCGTTCAACGATTTCCAATACGTACTGTTCTCCGGAAGGACTTTCCGGGCACTCTCCACATCTTGGAACGAGAAGAACCACGCGCGAGGCTGTTCTTTGTTCAAGGCAAGTTGTTCCGGTGACTCCCATTCATTCCCCACTGGAGCGGTTTCCGCTGCGTAAGCGAACCCTTTTAAATCATCAGCCTGTACTTGCCCCACCCAAAGAGATGCCAACAAGCAGCCGATGATAACACTTTTTACATTCATAGTTCTATTCTTATTATTTATTAGGAAAATGTTTTTCACTTAGGGGCAAATTTAGATAAAATCCTCAAGATTCCACATTGGCAATATAAAGAAAAACGCTTTTTTCTTTAGAGATTACCATCTGTTTCCATACATTACCGACTTTGTTATCCGGGTGCAGTACGACACGGGAACAAACGACAGATGAACAAACACATACCCAAACGAGTAAGGAGGAGCAACCATGATACGGAATCTTGACGTTTTCCTTTGGAACCGGAAAGCAGGCTCGTTTTGTGTCCCAATCTTGCAGGGACGAGCGACGGGCTTCATGCACCCGGACGCCGCCCCTGCCCCGGACGCCCGCCGGGCGAAGAAGCCACCCATACATTCAGGATGGTGGGGGATGCTGCGCTTGCGACGGGCGAAGAGGAGGATTGAGAGGACGGAAAAACAGGATACGAAGGACTGGAGGAGGACATATCTGACGGGACTGTATATTAACGCGCGTAAAGTCTGCCTATGAGAGAGAGAGAGATTAAAAAATAATTCGCTGATATGCAAATTATTGGAAGAGTTTTTCATAAGAAAATCAACGCCCAAAAACGGCATAAAAGGGAAGCCTTCCCCGCCGGGGGCGGATGCCGGAATCCCGTATGTCTTTGCGTTTCTCGTCATTTTCCCTCAGTTTTCCTGTTAATAAACTATAATGTCGTGTTCCTGTTCAGATGTACAGACTCAAAACGTTGCAAAAATAGACAAATTCAGAAAAACAGAAAAAAAGGACGGACGTTTTTTGCAAATCCCGGTGAATTTTTCCGGATTCAGACGGGGAATGGGTATTTAATGTGCTAATATGCATATATCACTAAAAATGTTGCAACTCCTGTCAACGAGGTTACATGTAACAAAAATGCAAGGGAATGAAACAAATCTTTCCATCACCTTTGAAGCAAGCACCTATATTTGTGGCACAAATAACATCATTGTTCAACTTTTAATTCATTTATTTACGTACCATGAAAATAGGTATAAAAAAACATTTGGTATATCAGCGTATGGCCGTAGCCCTGTTGATGCTGTGTTTGGCTTGGGGAAACAATTTCGCACAGGAACGGCAAGACGCCTCACAAGCGGAAAGTTCAAGTAAAGAAGAAAGCAACCGCAACGTCATGCTGAACGCGGCAAGTGCCAATGGTCCGCGCGAGATACAGATAGGATTGCCCTCGGCGGACGTCAATGTACTGGAGAACGGGATGCCGGTCACCTACGCGACCAATCCCCACAGTGTCAACTCTCTGTGGAGAGCCGATGCCAGCTTGAGCCATGTGGGCTTGCTGAAAATTTCGGAGACAGCCATCACGACCGGAAACATCGGCTATGCCGTCAACTCGTTCACCCAATTAGGACAAAAGGGGTTTCACGGCACGCTGAACTACAAAAGCAACCACTTCGGCATGCAGGAATTTTCGCTGAACCTAAACGGTGAAATAGCCCGTGACTGGTATTATAGTGGAAGTCTCTACCAAGACTTCGACCCGGGAACGTTCAAGATACGGTCAACTCCTTTCCAAGACCGCACGCAGATTTATAAATTCGCCCTTACCAAACGTTACAACGATGGTCGTGGAGAGCTGACCGCCATGTACCATTACAGTAACAGCCATCCGGTATATAACTACGCCACCCAGTCGGCTCCGTTCATCTATGTAGGCGACGGGAGTGTAAAGGAATTTGGCGACTTTGCCTTGGGCACCACTTCCTACCTGCCTGTGGACAACGAGATGGTGTATCGCGATATGCGTACGGGCGAAGTACACAGAACCAACCTTTACGATGCCACCCAAAACAAAGGTAGCGAATTCTCCTTGATGAATACCTACAAATGGGACAACGGATTGGAATGGAAGACTTTAATGAAATACGACCACGCCACAGGATCGTTGGTTTACCAAACCCCGATGTCGCTCGACCAAAACGCGGCCGGCATCCGTTACCTGTACGAAGCCGAAGATGGCAGTATGCAACCCTATAACGGAGAATACGTGCAAAGTCGTATGTCATGTCTCAATCGGGGATTCATTGATGAGTTTATGTTCACCACTGAACTCTCCAAGCGGTTGGAAAACGGCACTTGGCGATTAGGGCTGAACGAATGGTATTACGACATAGACTATACCTCGAACACCACGATGTACGACCAATCTGTACCCTCGGACGGCAGTTATCCGGTGCGCCTCTACAACGCCGATTATGCTACCTACACCCAGCGCACCTACGGCGCAAACGGCTATTACTATGACTTCAACAAGAACGCATCGGAATACTACAAAGGCCACGAGAACAAAATAGCCCTTTACTTCACTCACGACTGGGATATCACGGACGAACTGAACGTGTACTACGGTGCCCGATTGGAATACCAAGCCTTGCGGGGAGAGAACGCAGCTGTGCGCAATGCCAATGGTGACTACGTAGGCCGCTTTGCCAACTATTACTTGGGAGCCACCGCACCGGACGGCACCCGGATAGCCCCTACGCCTATCGAATACGACTGGTTCAACTACGCTTTCAGTGCGGCTGCCACATACAAGCTGACTGATCAATTTGGTTTTACCGGTGACTTCACTTACATCACACAGCACCCTCGCATCGAGAATTTCGCGCCCGCCACGCTGCCCAATACAGACAAGGTGTCGGTACCTTTGGGACGCGCCGGCATCTACTACAATAACTCATGGCTGAGCCTGACCTCGCTGTTCTCGTACATTTCGAAGACAAACAACAACTCCACACTGAATCTGCAACACCAGACAGCCGCAGGCAATGAGATTCTGGCTGCACCGTTGACCTATGACATCAAGACCCTGGGCTGGACAACCGACATTATGGCACATCCGTTCAAAGGCTTCGACCTGCACTTCCTCTTCACCTACCAGAAACCTACCTATAAGAAATACGAAACCAGCGTCACCTTCTCTGACGGTTATGTGGGACAAATCAATGCCACCGGCAACATTGTGGCCGAGATACCGCAAGTCATCATCGAGATTGACCCCAGCTATATGATAACCAAGGACCTGAAGATATGGACCAGCTTCCGCTACTTCAGCAAGACATACGCCAACATCAACGATGCCTATTATTTCAACGGTCGTTGGGAAACCTTCGGCGGAGTGAACTGGCAACTGAACGACAAGTTGTCTTTAGGCTGTACCGTGGTAAACTTCCTGAACCAGACCGGGGCGAAAGGAAGCATCGCCGGAGCGGAGCTCATTGAGAAAGAAGATGCCGACCAATACGCCGGACATGTTATGGCCGGAAGCTATATTCGTCCGTTCACCGTAGAATTTTCGGCAAGTCTGAAGTTTTAATCATAAAAAGAATTATATTTGAACACTCGTAAATAACATCAACCATGAAAAGAAATTTTATGCACTCCGTATTAGTCGCCGCATTCATCGCAGGAGTCACCGCCTGCCAAACCTCCGGCAATAAACTGACGTTGGAGCACCAAGGCGACACGCTGACCATCGTACACATCGACCAGCCGGCCAAATACCTCATTCTGCCCATTCAGGAAACAAGCAACGAAGCCAAAGTTCGTCTTGAAACGGGCAACCCGGCGGATTGCGCCATGGACGTACGCCTGGCCGTAGACGGCATCGACTACTACGTGCCTTTCGCACTGAACGGACAACGCACCGTCACCATCCGCCGCATCGGTGCCGACGCCCTTTGCTGGGACAGCATCCGGCTAAGCGACACGTTCGACACTGCCAACCGTGATTACTATCGTCCCGTCTATCACCATACCCCGCTCTATGGTTGGATGAACGACCCCAACGGGATGGTCTACAAAGACGGTGAGTACCATTTGTACTTCCAATACAATCCCTATGGCTCTAAATGGGGGAATATGCACTGGGGACACTCTGTCAGCCGCGACCTCATCCATTGGGAGCACCTCGACCCCGCCATTGCCCGCGACACCTTGGGGCACATCTTTTCCGGCAGCACCATTGTAGACAAAGACAATACCGCCGGATACGGAGCCAATGCAATGATAGCTCTCTACACCTCGGCCAGCGATGAACACGGACAAATACAATGCATGGCTTACAGCACCGACAACGGACGTACTTACACCAAATATGAAAAGAACCCTATCCTGACCCCGTTCGATGGGCTGAAAGACTTCCGCGACCCGAAAGTGTTTTGGTACGAACCGGACAAGAAATGGATTATGATTGTCTCCGCCGACAAGAACATGCGTTTCTACTCGTCTACAGACCTGAAAGAGTGGACTTACCTCAGTCAGTTTGGCGAAGGCTACGGCGCACAGCCCAACCAATTTGAGTGCCCCGACTTTATCCAACTACCCGTAGACGGTGACAAGAACAATATGAAGTGGGTGATGATAGTCAACATCAACCCCGGCTGTATGTTTGGCGGCAGTGCCACGGAATATTTCGTAGGCACCTTCGACGGCAAGGAGTTCAAGTGTGACACCAAGCCTCAAGTCACCAAATGGCTGGATTATGGCAAGGACCATTATGCCGCCGTATGCATCTCCAACACGGGTGATCGTACCATTGCCCTGCCGTGGATGAGCAACTGGCAATACGCCAACATCACCCCCATCAAGCAATACCGTGGAGCCAACGGCCTGCCTCGCGAGCTTTCGCTTTACACCAAGGACGGACAGACTTATGTAGCCGCCAACGTAGTGCCCGAAGCCCAAGTATTGCGCAAGGAAAGTCGCACGGTGGATGACTTCAGCTTGACCGATGAACACAATGTAACTCAAGTGACCGACAAACGGAACTGCGCTGTCGAATTGGAAATGGATATCACGCCAGGCAGCGCACAAACCGTAGGCTTTGACTTGATGAACGCCAAAGGCGAGAAAGTAAAAATCTACTTGGATATGCGACAGAAGCGCATCGTTATGGATCGCACCGAAAGCGGCATCACCGAATTGGCAGGTCCTAACAAAGGTAATTTTGACGTACACGTAAAGGAAACCGACGATCACCGCAAATCGCTTTCCGTCAATTACCGGAATGACTTTGCCCTTGGCACGTGGGCTCCTTTGTCACTGTGCGACGGAAAGACCTATCACTTGGACATCTTTGTGGACAAATGCTCTGTAGAAATGTTCGTAGACGGTGGACGCATCGCCATGACCAACTTGGTTTTCCCCACCGAAGTGTACGATAACCTCCGCTTCTTTGCCGAAGGTGGCGAAGCCCAAGTTAACAATTTGAATATTCATCAATTAGGATTATGAAAATACCATGAAACATTCCTTGTTATTCACACTGCTTTTCGGTATGATACTTATCTGCCAAAATACTAACGGAGCGGAACGAAAGCTCATCCGCATCTCCACCAATCAGACCGACCTTATCCTGCAAGTGGGCGAAAACGGCCGGTTGTATCAAAGCTATTTCGGTGAAAAACTGCGGCATGCGTCCGATATGGAAGCATTGTCTTGGGATATACACGCCGCCTCGGACGGCAGCGTGAGCCAACGGGGCTGGGAAGTGTACAGCGGTTCGGGCAACGAAGACTTCTTCGAGCCTGCCATCGCCATTACCCACACTGACGGCAATCCTTCCACGTGGTTCTACTACGTTTCGTCCACACAACAGCCTGTGCCGGGCGGCACGCAGACGGACATCACCTTGCGCGACGATCAATATCCCGTGGAAGTCACCCTGCACTATGTGGCCTATGCCGAGGAGAACGTCATCAAGACTTGGAGTGAGATACGCCACGAGGAAAAGAAACCAATCCGGCTATCGGCATACGCCTCCGCCATGCTCTACTTCTGTAGAAACAGTTACTACCTGACGGAGTTCAGCAGTGACTGGGCGAAGGAGGCGCAGATGAGCAGTCAACGCCTGCAGCCGGGCAAAAAGATATTGGACACCAAGCTGGGCAGCCGTGCCGCCATGCACATGCATCCCTTCTTCATGGTGGGGATGAACCAACCGGCGCAGGAGCGACAGGGCGAAGTGTTGATGGGCACCTTGGGCTGGACGGGCAACTTCCGCTTCACCTTCGAGGTGGACAACGTGGGCAACTTGCGCGTCATTCCCGCCATCAACCCGTATGCTTCAGTCTACTCGCTTCAGCCAAACGAGGTATTCACGACCCCGGAGTTTATATTCACTCTCAGTACGGAAGGCACGGGGCAGGGCAGCCGCAACCTACAAGCATGGGCACGTCGCTATCAGCTGAAGGACGGCATGGGCGACCGTATGACATTGCTGAACAATTGGGAGAATACCGCCTTTGACTTCGACCAAAGTCTGCTGGCTGGTCTGATGAAGGAAGCCAAGGATTTGGGCGTGGACATGTTCTTGCTGGACGATGGCTGGTTTGGCAACAAGTACCCCCGAAACAACGACCGTGCCGGATTGGGCGACTGGGAAGTAAACCGAACTAAACTGCCCGAAGGTATTCCTGCATTGACCCAAGCCGCCCAAGAAGCCGGCGTGAAGTTCGGCATCTGGATAGAGCCGGAGATGGTCAACCCTAAAAGCGAACTCTACGAGCGACATCCCGACTGGGCCATCCATTATCCCAACCGCGAGACCTATTACTACCGCAACCAATTGGTGTTGGACTTAAGTAATCCGGAAGTACAGGAGTACGTCTACGGCGTAGTGGATAAGTTGCTGACGGAAAATCCCGACATCGCCTACTTCAAATGGGACTGCAACAGCCCCATCACCAACATTTACTCTCCCTATCTGAAGGAACGCCAAGGACAATTGTACATAGACCATGTGCGAGGTGTGTACAACGTCATGCGCCGCGTCAAGGAGAACCATCCTGCCACGCCTATGATGCTCTGTTCGGGCGGCGGGGCGCGCTGCGACTACGAAGCCTTGAAGTACTTCACCGAGTTCTGGTGTAGCGACAACACCGATCCCGTCGAACGTCTGTACATCCAGTGGGGCTTCTCCCACTTCTTCCCCGCCAAGGCCATGTGCGCCCACGTGACGAGTTGGAACAAAGCCGCTTCTGTCAAGTTCCGCACTGATGTAGCCTCCATGTGCAAGCTGGGTTTCGACATCGGCCTCAAAGACCTGAGTGCCGATGAGCTGGAATACTGCCGCGAAGCCGTTGTCAACTGGAAACGGCTGAAGCCCGCTATCCTCGATGGTACGCAATATCGTTTGGTATCGCCCTACGAGGGCAACCACATGGCCGTAAACTATGTAGACGCTTCGCAGGAGAAAGCCGTACTCTTCGTTTACGATATTCATCCGCGCTACCAAGAGAAACTATTGCCTGTTAAACTCCAAGGTTTAGACCCAGATAAGATGTACCGGGTAGAAGAAATCAACCTGATGCCCGGCACTACTTCTACGCTGAAAGCGCACGGGCGTATTTTCTCCGGTGACTACCTGATGAAGGCGGGGCTGGATGTATTTACCTTCGGACAGATACAAAGCCGGGTGGTGGAACTGACCGCACAATAAAAATGAACCAACCATGACCGACAATACAAAAATGAAATATGGTAAGCTCATCCCCGTGATGCTGTGCTTCTTCGCGATGGGCTTCGTAGACTTGGTGGGCATCGCCTCCAACTACGTCAAGGCCGACTTGGGGCTGAGCGACTCCGAGGCCAACCTCTTCCCCTCGCTCGTGTTCTTCTGGTTCCTCATCTTCAGTGTGCCTACGGGCGTGCTGATGAACCGCATCGGGCGGAAGAGGACCGTACTATTGAGTCTCGTCGTGACCGCCCTGTCGTTGTTGCTTCCTCTCTTCGGAAACAGTTACGGACTGATGCTATGTTCGTTCTCCCTGTTGGGCATCGGCAATGCGCTGATGCAGACTTCGCTGAACCCGCTCTTGTCCAACATCATCAGCGGCGACCGGCTGGCCAGTTCATTGACCTTCGGACAGTTCGTGAAGGCCATCGCTTCGTTCCTGGCTCCCTACATCGCCATGTGGGGTGCCACGCAGACCATTCCGACCTTCGGACTGGAGTGGCGCGTGCTGTTCCCCATCTATATGGTTGTAGCCGTGCTTGCCATCTTGTGGCTGGGAGTCACGCCCATCGAGGAGGAGCAGCCCGACCGTGCTTCGGGCTTCGCCGGGTGCTTCCGGCTGCTGGGCAAGCCGTTCGTTCTGCTCTGCTTCCTGGGCATCATGTGCCACGTGGGTATCGACGTAGGCACCAACACCACCGCTCCCAAGCTGCTGATGGAGAAGTTGGGCTATACCTTGGACGAAGCTTCCTGGGCCACCAGCCTTTATTTCATCTTCCGTACCATCGGTTGCCTTAGCGGCGCCTTCATCCTGCAAAAGGCCAGTGCCCGGAAGTTCTTCGCCCTCAGCGTAGCCTGCATGTTGGTGGCAATGGCAGGGCTGCTTGCCTCGGATGCGCCCTACATTATATATATATGTATAGCGTTGATAGGCTTCGGCAACAGCAACGTGTTCTCCATCATCTTCGCTCAAGCCTTGATGGCGGTGCCGGAGAAGAAGAACGAAGTGTCCGGACTGATGATTATGGGTCTGTTCGGCGGCACAGTGTTCCCCCTGCTGATGGGCTTCGCCGGCGATGCCATGGGGCAGAGCGGTGCCGTGGGCGTGATGCTGATAGGCGTTTTGTATCTAATTTTCTATACGCCGCGCATCCGGCGCCCGATGGCGGCATAAACCGCCGTAGCCCGTCCGGACATGCCCCAGAAGGCATTCTGAAGGGGGTGCCGGAGGGTTGGACATCAGACGCCGTTTAATGTAGGATCAAACGGCGTTTGATGTAGGATCAAACGGCGTCTGATGTAGGAACAAACGGCGTCTATTGTCAGACGAAACAGTGGAAGAAGAAACAATAATAGTAATCTGTAAAATATATTCACCATGAACAACTATGTAGTAGGAATGGGCGAAGCACTGTGGGACGTGCTGCCCGAAGGGAAAAAACTGGGCGGTGCACCCGCCAACTTTGCATACCATGTATCGCAATTCGGATTGGAGAGCCGGGTAGTCAGTGCCGTGGGCGATGACAAACTGGGAAAAGAGATATTGGACAACTTCCGTGAAAAAGAACTGAACGGGATAGTAGAAACAGTGCCCTACCCCACAGGCACCGTGCAAGTGACGTTGGACGATGTGGGCGTACCCTGCTATGACATCAAGGAAGGCGTGGCGTGGGACAACATTCCCTATACCGATGCCTTGGAAGAACTGGCCCGTCAGACACGCGCCGTATGCTTCGGCTCGCTGGCGCAACGCAGCGTGGTGTCCCGGCAGACCATCGGCCGCTTCCTCGACGCCATGCCCGACACGCCGGACACGCTGAAAATATTCGACATCAACCTACGTCAGAATTTCTATACCAAGGAAGTCTTGTGCGACTCCATGCGCCGCTGCAACATCCTGAAGATAAACGATGAAGAACTGGTCACCGTCAGCCGCATGTTCGGCTATCCCGGCATCGACCTGCAAGACAAGTGCTGGATATTATTAGGCAAATACAATTTAAAGATGCTCATCCTGACGTGCGGCGTCAACGGCAGCTACGTATTCACACCCGGATGCGTGTCGTTCGTAGAGACGCCCCGCGTGCAAGTGGCCGACACCGTAGGCGCAGGCGATTCCTTCACCGCCGCCTTTGTCTCCGCCATCCTCAAGGGCAAGACAGTGAACGAAGCCCATCGGCTGGCTGTAAACACGTCGGCCTTTGTCTGCACGCAACAGGGAGCTATGCCCGTGCTGCCCGATTCGTTGCGGGAAAGGTTGATGTAAACAATCAGAAAGAGTGCACAGATAAGGAAAAATGATTGAAACAACATTATCTGTGCGCTCTTTTTCGTATCTTTGCCCCTTACCAATTTATTATATGAACCATGAAAAGCTGTATTCCATTACTTTTAACTATACTAATGATATGCCTCCTATCAAGCTGTAGCACTTCCACAACCGATTACCTCATCGGCGTATCCCAATGCAGCGACGACGACTGGCGCACCCAGCTTAACAAGGAAATCCTGCGTGAAGCGCAGTTCTATCCGGGCGTACGGGTAGAGATACGTGCCGCCAACGATGATAACGACCGCCAAATACGGGACATCGAGGAACTCATCGGCATGGGCATCAACCTGCTGATAGTCTCACCCAACGTAGTGGACGATGTCAGCCCGGCCATTGAGAAAGCCTACCAAAAGGGCATCCCGGTCGTATTGATAGACCGCCGCACACGCTCGGAACAATGCACGGCCTTCGTGGGAGCGGACAACTACGACATAGGGCAACGGGCAGGCAGCTATATCGCCAATCGTTTGGAAGGTCATGGAAAGATCGTGGAAGTAAGAGGACTCGCCACTTCTACGCCCGACACAGAACGCCATCGCGGCCTGATGGAGGTATTAAAGAATTATCCTGATATCGAGATAATAGACAGCATTGATGCGGGATGGTTTGAGCCGAAAGCGGAACAACTGTTCGATTCTTTGTTGACCTGTCATCCCCACATTGACTTAGTGTTTTGCTACAACGACCGCATGGCCGCAGGCGCTTACCGTGCCGCCGTACGTCACCAACGGGAAAAGGAAATGTTGTTCATCGGCGTAGACGCCCTCTATGGCGAAGGCAAAGGCGTGGATATGGTGTCGAAGGGGCAGTTGGACGCCACTTTCATCTATCCCACCGGCGGTGACAAAGTGATGGAGGTGGCCATGAACATCCTGCAAGGAAAAGAATTTGAGAAAGAGAACATCCTGTCTACGGCACTGGTGAACAAAGCCAATGCCCGCATCATGCAGATGCAGACCCAGCAAATCAATGCCTTGGACGGAAAGATTGAAACACTGAACAGCCGTCTCGATGTGTTCCTCACCCGCTACTCCACCCAGCGCATGTTGCTCTACGCCTGCATCCTGATTATCGCATTGACCATCGGATTGCTCATCATGGCGGTACGCGCCTTTTGGACAAAGGTCCGTCTGAATGAAGAACTATCACGTCAAAAGAAGCAACTGGAAGAGCAACGCGACCAGCTCATCGAACTGTCCAAGCAACTGGAGGAAGCCACTCATGCCAAACTGACTTTCTTCACCAACGTGTCCCACGACTTCCGCACACCGCTGACGCTCATCGCCGACCCTGTGGACCAACTAAGCCAAAGCACACATCTGGACGAGCGTGAACATTTCCTGCTGAACATTGTACACAAGAATGTCACCGTCCTGCTTCGTCTGGTCAACCAGATATTGGATTTCCGTAAATACGAGGCCGGCAAACTGGACCTGCGTCTGTCCCAATTCGACTTGTCTGCCGCCCTGCACGAATGGACCGACGCTTTCCGCACCTTAGCTTATCAGAAACACATCCGCTTCGGCCTGCATACACCGGATGAAACCCAAGAGCCTCACGTCGTCACCGCCGACGCCGAGAAGATGGAGCGCATCGTGTACAACCTGCTGTCCAACGCCTTTAAGTTCACGCCGGAAGCGGGAAGCGTCCAAGTCGACCTCTCTTTCTTCACACAAGATGATGCTCCGTGGCTCCGCCTGCAAGTGGCCGACACTGGCGTCGGTATGCCCGCCGAACACGTACAGCACATTTTCGAGAACTTCTACCAAATAGACGTGCATCACGCCGGTTCGGGCATCGGACTGGCTTTGGTCAAAGCGTTCGTAGAGATGCACCACGGCACCATCCGCGTAGACAGCACGGAAGGCAAAGGGACGACCTTCACCATCGAAATGCCCGCCTCCCGGCAAGATGCCCCGACCCATGCTCCCACTCCCCGCAAGGCATTGCCTCCGATGAAAGAAGGCGCCCTTGCAGAGGCCACGCAAGGCACTGCACAGGTACACACTCCCTCCCCGGAAGACGATGGACGCGAAACCGTCCTTATTGTAGATGACAACCGAGACATACGCGACTATGTACGCTCGGTGCTGGAAGGGCAGTATAATGTCATCGAAGCAGCGGATGGCAAGGAAGGACTCAGTCAAGCCATGAAATACGTACCCGACGCCATCATCTGCGACGTCATGATGCCCGTCATGGACGGCATGGAGTGTTGCCGCCGCCTGAAATCGGAACTGCAAACTTCACACATCCCTGTGATGATGCTCACCGCCTACGCCATGGACGAACAGAAGATAAAGGGCTACGAGTGTGGCGCCGACTCGTACATCGCCAAACCTTTCAGCGCGGCATTGCTCACCACCCGTCTGCGTAATCTGATAGAAAACCGCCACCGCCTGCAACAAGCCTTCAGCAACGGTTCGCTGAACACCGACCGCAAGACCCCGCTGGCGGACATCGACAAAGGCTTCTTAGAGAAGTTACAAGACCTCATCGGACAACGCCTCGCTGACCCCGACCTCAGCGTGGAGCAACTGGGTGAGGACATCGGCCTGAGCCGCGTGCAACTCTACCGCAAGACCAAAGCCCTGAGCGGCTATTCGCCCAACGAACTGGTGCGCATCGCCCGGTTGAAGCGTGCCGCCTCCCTGCTGGCGTCCACGGAAAAAACCATTGCGGAAATAACATACGAAGTAGGCTTCACTTCGCCTTCCTATTTCACTAAATGTTATAAGGACTATTTTGGAGAAAGCCCCACGGAGTTCCTCAAACGGAAGAAGTGAAAAGCCAGTCGGTTATCCCGACTAGGGCTGGTCGGCCAGCCCGACTAGAGTTGGTCGGTTATCCCGACTAAGGTAGAGGTTGGAGTTGAATTCCTGTTTTATCCGCCCGCTTACGTCTATCCGATGGGAGCCGTTCAACCAAATCGTTTTGTCCAGTTCCCTTTATAGAGACGAATGAGGAAAATGACGCCCCGGAAGCACAACTCAACACACATCGCCAGCCACACGCCCAAAAGTCCCATGGTCGGCGCCAGCAAGGCGGCCAATGTCAGACGCACGCCCCACATGCTGGCCAGATTCATGATGGCAGGCTTCAGCGTGTCGCCCGCACCGACAAACACGCCGTAGCATACGATGGAAGCGGCAAACATGGGCTCGGCAAAGGCTTCGATGCGCAGGGCACGCACGGCAAGGTCGAGCACATCGGCATCGGGCGTCATGATGCCTATCATCAGCGGAGCGGCCACGTACATGGCAATAGCCATCACCGTCATGACACCGATGCCCATGAACACCGTGATGCGGGCAAAACGCCACGTCAGGTCGCGACGTCCCGCCCCCAGGCTTTGACCGACAAGAGTGGTGGCGGCATCGGACACACCGTAGCCGGGCATGTAGCAAAGGCTCTCCGCCGTAATGCCGAAAGCGTTGGCGGCAATGGCTATCGTACCGAGCGGAGCAACAATGACGGTGGTCATGATTTGCGCGCCGCACATCACCACACGCTCGCACCCCATGGGCAGACCGATGCGCAAAGCATTGCGCAAGCACGAGGACGTAAGCCGGAAGCGCTCGTCACGGCGAAACAAACTCAACTCGGGCGAACGCACGCACAACGAATAAAGCATCAGTGAAGCAGTGCACACCATGGCCAATGCCGTACCCAATGCGGCTCCCGTCACCCCCAATCCCGCTCCGGGCATGGTAAGGACGTTACCCAACAAATGAACCTCACGGGTAGGAAAGATGAGGAAATAGTTGAAAATAACGTCCAATATACACATTAATATATTAAGGCTGCTCGGCGTGGTCATGTTGCCACTGCTGCGAAGCATTGCACTGGCCAATACATTGAGCTGAAAGACGGGCATGGAGAGGACGAAGATAAGGAAATAAATGGAGGCATCACCCGTAATGTCCGCATTGCCACCCAGCCAATGAGGCAACACTCCACTGATGCAGGCTCCTGCTGTAGCCAATACGAGGCTGAAGGCTAAGGCTACCGCCAAAGCCTGACGCAACACGGCACGGGCGCCGGCAATGTCCTTCGCTCCCAACAGATGGGCCACCTGCACGGCAAATCCCGTAGAGGCGGACGAGCACAAGCCCATAAACAGCCAGGTGGTGGTAGACACCAAGCCGATGGATGCCGAAGCACTGGCTCCCAAGCTGCCCACCATCGAAGCGTCGATATACTGCATGGCGATGGACGATAATTGGGCAAGAATAGAGGGTATACTCAACTGTACCGTCAGGTAGAGTTGTTGACGGAGGGTCATGGGCTCACCGCTTCGGATGAGCAGCAACAAGTCGTTTTTATTTCCAGCCTTAAGCATCGTTTTACTTTTCCGAGCGGCAAAGATACGCAGTTTTTAGCTTATCCGTGTAGACAAATTACAGATATTATGCCCCGGAATACGCGGATTATACGTACCTTTGCGCCGCAAATCCGTAAACGATGCAACGATATTTCATTTATTTGGCTTACGACGGCACGTCTTACCATGGCTGGCAAGTGCAGCCCAATGGTGTGAGCGTGCAGGAGTGTCTGACCAAGGCACTTTCCACCTTGTTGCGCCAAGCTGTGGACGTGGTGGGAGCCGGGCGGACCGATGCCGGCGTACATGCCCGCCTGATGGTGGCGCACTTTGACAGCCCGCAAGCGTTGAACGAAGTGTTTATGGCCGACAAGCTGAACCGCCTGCTTCCGCCCGACATCTCGGTGTATCACCTGCGTGCGGTCAGGCCGAATGCCCATGCGCGGTTTGACGCCACCTCGCGCACCTACCGTTATTATGTCACCACGGCAAAGATGCCTTTCGAGCGTCAATACCGGTACCGGCTCTTTTCGATGCCCGACTTCAATCGGATGAACGAAGCGGCGCAAACTCTCTTTGATTATACAGACTTTACCAGCTTCAGCAAACTGCATACAGACGTAAAGACCAATAATTGCCGCATCATGCAGGCCCGTTGGGAAAGGTTGGACGAGGTGACGTGGGTGTTCACCATACAAGCCGACCGCTTCTTGCGCAACATGGTGCGGGCGGTGGTAGGCACTTTGCTCGAGGTAGGCCGAGGCAAACTCAGCGTAGAAGGTTTTCGCAAGGTGATAGAGCAGAAAGACCGATGCCGGGCAGGTACGTCGGTGCCGGGCTGCGCCTTGTTTTTAGAAGATATTACGTATCCGGAGGAATTGTTTGATATATAAATGGGAATTTAACGCGCGCAAGCGCGCTTTAAATGAAGAATTAAGAATGAAGAACGAAGAATGCCGTCCGGATGGAAATTCTTCATTCGGAGGCGAAGCCGACATTCTTCATTCTTCATCAAACAACGATTCTTCATTCTTGATTCATCATTCTTCATTTAAAAGATAAATTATCATCTAACTATGTGGTTATTACTTGCATTTCTCTCAGCCGTGTTGCTGGGCTTTTACGACGCGTTCAAGAAAGAATCTTTGCGGGATAATGCCGTATTGCCGGTGTTGTTCCTCAACACTGTATTTTCCAGCTTAGTCTTTGTGCCGTTTATCCTGCTTGCCTTTTGGGCGCCTGACGTGTTGCGGGGCACCCCGTTCAGCATGCCTGTGGCGGGATGGGAAGCCCACAAATACATCCTGCTAAAGTCCTTCATCGTCCTTTCGTCGTGGGTATTCGGCTACTTTGGCATGAAACACCTGCCGCTCACCATCGTAGGGCCTATCAATGCCACCCGTCCGGTCATGGTGTTGCTGGGCGCGTTGCTGTTCTTCGGCGAACGGTTGAACCTCCACCAATGGATCGGTGTGTTGCTTGCCATGCTTTCGTTCTTCATGCTGAGCCGTTCGGGAAAGAAAGAGGGTATCGATTTCAAGCATAACAAATGGATATTCTTCATTGTGATGGCGGCGGTGACGGGTGCTATCAGCGGCCTGTACGACAAATACCTGATGACCTTCCTCAACCCCATGTTGGTGCAGTCGTGGTACAACCTCTATCAAGTCTTCATCATGTGCCCCGTCCTGTTGCTCCTATGGTACCCGCGGCGCAAGACGAGCACACCTTTCCGCTGGGAGTGGACCATTGTCTGTATCTCGCTGTTCCTTTCAGCGGCCGACTTCGCCTACTTCTACGCCCTGAGCTACGAAGACTCCATGATTTCTATCGTTTCCATGGTGCGCAGGGGAAGTGTCGTAGTATCTTTCCTCTTCGGCGCTTTGTTCTTCCACGAAAAGAACCTTCGAAGCAAAGCGGTGGACCTGGCACTTGTACTTATCGGCATGTTCTTCCTCTATTTAGGAAGCCGTTAAGCGTAACGTTTTTCATCGGAACACGATATTCGTAATAACCTGCGCCCCGACACGCGCGTTCAGATTGCGCACCAGCAATTCGCGTCCCATCATCAGTTCCTGACGGAGAGCGGCCGAAGTGAGATGGACATACAGCACCTGGTTCTTGATGAAAAGATCGCGCGTGTAGGAAGCGATGGCAGGCCCCAGCACCTCGGCCCAGGCGTTAATCAGGCGATGTTCATTCAAGGGCGACTCCAGGCTCTCTTGGCGCAAGTATGCCCGTATCAGCTTGCCTATCGGCTCAGCATTGTTCCGTTTCATAACTCACTCCCCTCCTCTATTTCCGCCACATTGCCATTCTCCACACTAAACATCTTATAGTCACTCCCGATGTGATGCAAAATGCGGTCCAAATGCTCGCGGTTCGTATCCGTTATGAATATCTGCCCGAAACGATCGCCCGACACCAACTTGACAATCTGCTCTACGCGCGTGGCATCCAGCTTGTCGAAAATGTCATCCAATAATAATAAAGGGGTCGTTGTCCCCGTACGTTTCAGGAAATCGAACTGCGCCAACTTCAAGGCTATCAAGTAGGTTTTGTTCTGCCCTTGCGAACCTTCCCGTTTGATAGGGAATCCGCCCAACTGCATCTCCAGGTCGTCTTTATGAACCCCGTGCAGGGAATAGCCCATGATTTGGTCACGCACACGGCTTTCCCGCAACACCTCCAACAAAGAAGCGCCCCGCGCATGCGATCGGTAAGACAGCCCTACCTCCTCATGCCCTTGCGACACAAAAGCATAAAACGATTGGAAGATGGGGATAAACTCCTCGATAAAAGCTTCACGCTTCTGAAACACCACCTCGCCCGCCTGTGCCATCATCTCTTCCCATACCAGGAAAAGGCCCTCCTCCACCGGCTGCTCGCTTTTCAGCAGGGCGTTACGTTGTTCCAATGCTTTGTTATAACGGATAAGCGCATCCAAATAAGACTTATCATACTGGGAAATTACTACGTCCATGAATCGGCGTCGTCCGTCGCTTCCGCCTGCTATCAGTTCAGTATCGGCCGGCGACACCATGACTAAGGGCAGGAAGCCGATGTGGTCGGACAGACGTGCGTATTCCTTCTTATTCCGTTTAAATACCTTTTTCTGGCGACGCTTCATCCCGCAATACACCTCTTCCGGCGTCCCGTCCTCGCTCTCATAAAATCCTTGTATCACAAAGAAATCGGCCTCGTGCCGCATGTTCTGCGAGTCGATGGGGTTGCCTGCGCTCTTACAGAAGGACAGATAATACACCGCATCCAGCAGATTGGTCTTCCCCATGCCGTTCCGCCCGAAGAAACAATTCAGTTTGTGCGAGAAGGGAAGTTCCACCTGCTCCAGATTCTTATAATTCAATACAGATATGCGCTTTAGTATCATATTCATTTCTATGCTTTCGTGTGCAAAAGTAGGAAGTTTTTCGTGGTTTTCGGGCACAAAGCAAAAAAATATGCCGCTAAATTTCGCAGTAAACCATAAAAGCCTTACTTTTGCAAGTCAAAATAGCAATGTAGGAATAATAACAAAAAATAATATAAAAAATGGCAGAACAAAAAAAGAACAACGAAGCCTTGAATGTGGAAGAAGCATTGACACAGTCAGAGGCATTTCTCATCAAAAACAAGAAAACCATTATCGGTGTCATCGTAGCAATCGTAGTTGTTGTAGCCGGTGTAGTAATGTACAAACACCTGTATGCTGACCCGAGAGAAGAAAAAGCACAAGCGGCCTTGTTCAAAGGACAGGAATATTTCGAGGCAAATGAATACGAACAAGCATTGAACGGAGACAGCATCGGTTACGCCGGTTTCCTGAAGGTAGCTGACGAATTCAGTGGCACTGATGCCGGCAATCTGGCTAACGCCTACGCAGGCATCTGCTACGCGCACTTAGGCAAGTATGACGAAGCCATCAAGGCATTGGACAGCTTCAACGGCAACGACCAGATGGTAGCGCCCGCATTGAAAGGCGCCATGGGTAACTGCTACGCGCAACTTGGCCAGTTGGACAAAGCCGTAAGCCTGTTGCAAAGCGCAGCCAACGAAGCGGACAACAACACCCTCAGCCCCATCTTCCTGCAACAAGCCGGTGAAATTTTGGTAAAGCAAGGCAAGTATGACGAAGCCATCAAGGCTTACACCACCATCAAGGACAAGTATTTCCGTTCTTACCAAGCCATGAGCATCGACAAATACATCGAGCAGGCTAAGCAGTTGAAGAAATAAACAATATACCATATTTATATATACGCACGCAACGTGCGTACATAGAGCATGCGGATTGCAGAGTGTTTTATCGGTCGTTTGCCGTAAGAAGCCCATGCAATCCGCATGTTGTTTCTCTTGATTCCGAATCATACTTTATACATACTTATTATGGCAACAGCTTATCACAACCTTTCTGACTACGACTTCAACAGCGTCCCCAATGCGGAGGACATGAAGTTCGGCATCGTGGTTTCCGAGTGGAACTACAACATTACGGGCGCACTGCTGCAAGGCGCATTGGCCACCCTGAAGAAACACGGCGTCAAAGATGAGAATATTCTCGTGAAAACCGTACCCGGCAGTTTCGAGTTGACTTTCGGCGCCAACCAACTGATAGAATACACCGAAGTAGACGCAGTCATTGCTTTAGGATGCGTAGTGCGCGGAGACACGCCCCACTTCGATTACGTCTGCATGGGAGCCACGCAAGGCATCGCTCAACTGAACGCAAGTGGTGACGTTCCTGTCATCTACGGGCTGATTACGACCAACACCATGGAGCAAGCAGAAGAGCGTGCAGGGGGCAAATTGGGCAATAAAGGCGATGAAAGTGCAATTTGTGCAATAAAAATGGTAGATTTCGCTTGGAGTTTACAAAAATAGTCGTATCTTTGCACCGCAATTGAGAAACAAAGGTAATCATCGATGAGTTTTCAAGTGCGATTGGGCAAATACCAGAGTGGCCAAATGGGGCAGACTGTAAATCTGCTGGCTTATGCCTTCGGTGGTTCGAATCCATCTTTGCCCACCTTGAATTTGCGGAAGTAGCTCAGTTGATAGAGCATTAGCCTTCCAAGCTGAGGGTCGCGGGTTTGAGTCCCGTCTTCCGCTCTACAGAGAATCCTGAAAGCCGAAAGTCGGCTCTCAGGATTTCTTTTTTAGGCGGACTTGAAAATGTAGATAAAGGTCTACCGGATATATATTGGGTCAATCCGAAAAGTCAGTTGCGGGAAAAGACACACGAATCTTTATGGCCCGATGCATATAACTGACTTCTTTGCACGATTACTAATCGT
>CASGED010000024.1 GCA_949300425.1 uncultured Bacteroides sp. | reverse complement strand
GCAGACGAGCGCAGATTTACGCAGATTAATTTTGGGGTATCTGTCATGTCGAGCTTGTCGAGACATCTCACGTAACGCAGAGTTGAGCCTTATGTGAGACCCCTCGACTACGCTCGGGGTGACAGGCGAAGCCCTTTATTTTCCGCGAGCCTCTGCGTCCGTCTGCGTAGTCTGCGTTCTCCTAATCAGCCCGCTAAATTCCCATTTACATAATAACTAGTGTTGTTTGGCTTCAAAGGTAAGTCTTTTGAGTGAAACAGACAATAAAAAAACGCCTTTCAGCAAGTTGTGAAAGACGCTTTTCTGTCGGGAATCTGTTATTTCAAGAATCCAAAGAGTCCTTTTTTCTTCCTTACCGGCGGTTCTTCCGGTGTTTGCTTATACAAGTCTTCGAAAGTTATTTTCTCCGTTATCATCCGGTAGATGTCTCCCCAGTCGGGAAGTCCGCCCAAGTTGCGGTCATCGATGAAGAGGTCAACCTTTAGTTTCCGGGAGAATCCTTTGTGCTCTTTGTCTTCTTCCGGATAGTCGCGGTTCACGGCATAAAATTCCAGGCCGCGCTCTCTGCACCATTCTACTGCCTCGTCCAGCAGTTGGCCTTCGCGTACGCTCCAAAGTATCAGTCGGTGATGGTCTTTTTGCAACATCTTCAACGTTTCGATGGCGAAGGGAATTTCTTCACCTATCTTCGGATAACGATGCTTTACGATGGTCCCGTCAAAATCTACAGCTATGGTCATTTTTCTAATGGTTTAATGTGTCAATGTGCCAATTGTAAATTGTCAATGTGTTAATGTAAATACCACTCATACAAACGGTGAATGCCTTCTTCTATTTCCACTTGGTGGTGCCAGCCCAATTGGTGGAGCTTGGTCACGTCCGTCAGCTTTTTCAGAGTGCCGTCCGGTTTGGAGCTGTCCCAACGTATCTCGCCGGCAAAACCTATTTCTTTTTGTATCAGCATGGCCACGTCGCGGATGCTGATTTCCTTGCCTGTGCCCACATTGATGTGGCAGTTGCGAATCTCCTTGCAGCCCGGTTCGTAGGTATCTTTAAAGTCTACGTTCAGCAATACATGTACACTGGCATCGGCCATTTCCTCGCTCCACAGGAACTCGCGCATCGGTTTGCCGGTGCCCCACAGCGTGACGTGGTCGCTCCCGATGCCGTATTTGGCCAATACGCTGGTTATCGTGGCTTCGTCCGCGTCTCCGTTCACACCTTCTACCGGACGCAAGTTCAGGTCCTTGCGCACGGCTTCCCAATTGCGGGTATTCAGGCTTTTGGCCAAATGGATTTTGCGTATCATGGCCGGCAGGACATGGCTGTTCTCCAAGTGGAAATTGTCGTTGGGTCCATACAGGTTGGTGGGCATCACGGCGATGTAGTTGGTGCCGTATTGCAGGTTGAAGCTTTCGCACATCTTCAGCCCGGCTATCTTGGCGATGGCATAAGGCTCGTTGGTGTATTCCAAGGGCGAGGTCAGCAGGCAGTCTTCCTTCATCGGTTGGGGCGCTTCCCGCGGATAGATGCAGGTACTGCCTAGGAAAAGCAGCTTCCTGACGCCGTGGCGGAAGCTTTCGCCGATGACGTTCTGCTGAATCTGCAGGTTCTGGTAGATGAAGTCCGCGCGATATTGCAGGTTGGCCATGATGCCGCCTACGTGGGCGGCGGCCAGTACCACAGCCTCCGGCTTTTCTTCATCGAAGAAGCGTTTGACGGCTGCCCCGTCCAGCAAGTCCAGTTCCTGGTGGGTACGTCCTATTAGGTTCGTGTAACCTCTTTCCAGCAGGTTATTCCAAATGGCCGAGCCGACCAGTCCCCGGTGTCCTGCCACGTATATTTTGGTTGTCTTCTCTAACATAGGCTTATTCCTTATCCAATTCGGCTTTCAGATGCAGTTTCTTTACAAACTTCATGTCATGCTCCACCATGATGCGCACCAGTTCGGCAAACGGAGTCTTTGTCGGGTTCCATCCCAACAATTCTTTGGCCTTTGTCGGGTCGCCCAAAAGTTGCTCCACTTCGCACGGACGGAAATATTTGGGGTCTACTTCTACCAGTGTGCGGCCTGTGGCTTTGTCGATGCCTTTTTCATCGACTCCGCTGCCTTGCCACTCCAGATCGATGCCCAGGTAGTGGAAAGCCAAGGTGCAGAATTCGCGCACCGTGTGCATCTCGCCCGTGGCGATGACAAAGTCTTCCGGCGTTTCGTGTTGCAGGATGAGCCACATGCACTCTACGTAGTCTTTGGCATAGCCCCAGTCACGGCGGGCGTCGAGGTTGCCCAAGTACAGTTTGTCCTGATATCCTTGCTGGATGCGGGCGGCGGCCAGCGTGATTTTGCGTGTCACGAAGGTTTCGCCGCGTCGTTCGCTTTCGTGGTTGAAGAGGATGCCGTTGACGGCAAACATGCCGTAGCTTTCGCGATAGTTCTTGGTTATCCAAAAGCCGTATTGCTTGGCCACGCCGTAGGGAGAGCGCGGATAGAAAGGCGTAGTCTCTTTCTGAGGAACTTCCTGCACTTTGCCGAAGAGTTCGGAAGTAGAGGCCTGGTAGATGCGGCAGGTTTTCTCTAAACCGCAGATGCGCACGGCTTCCAACAGGCGAAGGGTGCCGACGGCATCGGCTTCGGCGGTATATTCGGGCACGTCGAAAGACACTTTTACGTGGCTTTGTGCGGCCAGGTTGTATATTTCGGTCGGATGCACGTCGCTGATGATGCGAATCAGTGAGCTGGAGTCCGTCATGTCGCCCCAATGCAAGTTCACCAGACGGCTTTTCTTCATGTCGCGTACCCATTCATCCAAATAGAGATGTTCGATACGTCCCGTGTTGAAGGAAGAAGAGCGGCGGAGGATGCCGTGTACTTCATATCCTTTCTCGATTAAAAACTCGGCCAGGTAAGAGCCGTCTTGTCCGGTGATACCGGTGATGAGTGCTACTTTTCTCATATCAGTATTTTTTAGTAAAGTTCTTTTTAAAGGATGCGGAGCCGATACCTGCCAGATTAGCGGGGCGAACTCGCTAACGGTGGTCGGACATCCCGACTAACGGTGGTCGGTCATCCCGACCAAGCGAAGAACCCGTTGGTGAATATCCTCTTTGGACAGCAGGAGGTCGTCCGCGTCGAAGCAGCGTATCTCCTGCAAACGGCCTTCTTCTGTCATCTTGATATATTCTTTGTACACTTCCATCTGGAAGGCCATTGAGCTTTCGTGGATGTCCTGTTTCCCGTTCAGGTAATCCCGGTCGTTCCCTGTCCGGGCGTTTGTCAATGACTTCCGGATGAAACTGATGGGGACATTCAGGAAGAATGTCTTGTCCGGCCGGGGCAGCCTGTTGTGCGTGAATTCAAAATCCAATATCCAGTTCTTCAGGTCTGTCTTTTCTTGTTCGTCCTTCAGCTTGGCACACTGAAAGGCGATGTTCGAGGCCACGTAGCGGTCGGCCAACACGCAGCAGCCTTCGTCCAGCCACTCCCTTATCTTCCGCACGTGTTCCAGACGGTCGTTGGCGAACAGCAAGGCCACCAGCTTGGGATGGACCTCCTCCAGCGTCCCGAACTCTCCGCGAAGGAATTCGGCTATCAATGTACCGTATACCCCTTGGTTCAGCATCGGGAAGTGGATGAACCGGTAGGCGATGCCTTCTTGTTGCAACCGTTGTTGAAGCAGGCTTACTTGAGTGGACTTTCCGCAGCCGTCCAGCCCTTCTATGACAATGAATTTGCCCCGCATCGGTCAGTCTCTTCTAAAGATGTCACGGGTGTAAACTTTCTCCTTCACGTCGTCCAGACAGTTGTCATAACGGTTGGCGATGATGGCGTTGCACTGCTGTTTGAACTCCTCCAGGTTGTTCACTATCTTCGAACCGAAGAACGTGGCGCCGTTCTCCAACGTAGGCTCGTAGATAATTAGGGTGGCGCCTTTGGCCTTGATGCGTTTCATGACGCCTTGGATGGAACTTTGGCGGAAGTTGTCGCTATTTGACTTCATGGTCAGGCGGTATACACCGATGACACACGTCTTTTCTTCGGAGGGACTGTAGTCGCCTTTGTTGTAATAGTCGTAGTAACCGGCTTTCTTCAATACCTGGTCGGCGATGAAGTCTTTGCGTGTGCGGTTCGATTCCACGATGGCATGAATCAGGTTCTCGGGCACGTCCTGATAGTTGGCGAGCAGCTGTTTGGTGTCCTTGGGCAGGCAATAGCCGCCGTAGCCGAAGGAGGGGTTATTGTAATGGGTGCCGATGCGGGGGTCGAGGCAGATGCCGTCAATGATGGCTTGCGTGTCCAGGCCTTTTACTTCCGCATACGTGTCCAGCTCGTTGAAGTAACTGACGCGCAGGGCCAGGTATGTGTTGGCAAACAACTTCACGGCTTCGGCTTCCTTCAACCCCATGAACAACGTGGCGACATTCTCTTTGATAGCTCCTTCTTGAAGCAGGGTGGCAAATTCGTGTGCTTTCTCTTCCAGATGCTCGCCGGCGATGGCTCGTATGGCCTCGTTCTCCTGGTCGCGCCCGTCGATGATTTTCGGATAACCTACGATGATGCGGCTGGGGTAGAGGTTGTCGTACAACGCTTTGCTTTCGCGCAGGAACTCCGGCGAGAACAACAGGTTGAAGCGCTTGCCCTGTAAGGCGGGAGACGTCTTGAACAGCTGGGCATACTTCACGTACAGGCTCCGGCAGTAGCCCACGGGGATGGTGCTCTTAATGACCAGTACGGCGTCCGGATTAACCTTCAGCACCAGGTCAATCACTTCCTCCACGTGGCTGGTGTCGAAGTAATTCTTCACCGGGTCGTAGTTGGTGGGGGCGGCGATGACGACAAAATCCGCCTTGCGGTATGCCGTTTCCCCATCCAAGGTAGCAACCAGGTTCAACTCTTTTTCAGCCAGATATTTTTCAATATATTCATCCTGAATCGGACTGATGCGTTGGTTTATTTTTTCTACCTTTTCAGGCACAACATCCACTGCGATGACTTCGTGGTGTTGCGACAATAACGTGGCTATTGAAAGCCCTACGTAGCCTGTGCCGGCTACAGCGATTGTGTAGTTCTTCATTTGTTCTCCTTTTTATTTTTCTTGCCTTTGCTGTTTTGCTCATTGCCGTAGCCATAACCGTAGCCATAACCATATTTGCGGCCGTAGCCGTATTTATGTCCATAGCCGTAGTAGCCGTATTTCTTGGTGACAATGTCGATGCCGTTGATGACGGTACACAAGTTGGGCAGGCGTTTGTTCTCTTTCAAGTCGTTGATAAACTGATAGTCGGACTTCGGCGTGTATTCAGCACGACATACGTAGAGGCTGACATCGGCGGTACGGCCTATCAATTGCGTATCGGTCACCATGCCGATGGGGGCGGTGTCCAATACTACATAATCGTATTCTTTGCGCAACTTGTTGATTAAGTCGTCCAAAACGGGACGTGACAACAATTCCGTTGGGTTGGGCGGTATGGGACCTCCAGGCAGGATGTCGAGGTTCTTCACTACGCCGGCGGGACGAATCAGGTCTTGCAGGTTGACGCTCTGCGGGTTAGCCAAGTATTGCGTGATGCCTCCTTCTTTGTGCGAAAGTCCGAACGCTTTGTTCAGTCCCGGCTTGCGGATGTCCAATCCGAGGATGATGACTCGTTTGCCCATCAGGGTCAGGCTGACAGCCAAGTTGCTCGAAATGAAGGTTTTTCCTTCACCGCTCATGGTGGAGGTGATGAGGATGACTTTCTTCTCGGGTGAGTCGAGCATGAAGAGCAGGTTGGTACGCAGGTTGCGGAAGGTTTCGGCCATGAGGTCGTTGTCGTTTTCGTGTACAACGATGTCGCTTCCTGTTTTCCCGTTGGACGGAACATCGCCCACGATGGGTACACGGGTCAGTTTCTCCACGTCTGAACGGTCCTCGATACGGTATTTGAAAAGATCCATGACGTAGATGATACCTACGGGAATGCCGAAACCGAATACCAAGGCTATCAGGAGTATGATTTTCTTTTTGGGTGCTACAGGAATTTTATCGGCCAAGGCATCGTCTATAATCTTGCCTTTGCTGGCCGTGGCTGCCAAGGCGATGTTGTTCTCTTCGCGTTTCTGTAGCAGCATGAGGTAAAGTCCGGCTTTAATTTCCTGTTGGCGCTGGATGCTGACATAGCGGCGTTCCTGCGTAGGCGCGTCGCTGATGCGGCTGGCATAGTTGCCCGCTTCACGATCGAGGTCGGCTTTGGCGATGAGCAGTCCTCGGCGTGCGCTTTCAAGGCTGGTGACAAGACCTGAACGCATGCTGGTTATTTCAGTGTTGAGGCGGCGGATAACGGGATTGCTTTCGGACGAACTGCGCAACAGGCGTTGGCGTTCGAGCAGGAGTTCGTTGTACTCGGTCACTTGCACGGAGATAGCCTCGTTGTTCAATCCCACGTTGACAGGTAGCGGATTATACAGGTTCTCCTCCTTGCCTATATAGTCAATGAGGTATTGTACAAGGTTCAGTTGCGTTCCGTTCTCCACCCGGCGCTTTTCGTATTCCGAGCGTTCGGTCAGGGCTATTTGCGCGTCGCTGGTCAAGTCCGTCAATCCGGCCTGGCGTTTGAAGCTTTCCAATTCTTCTTCCGTGGTGCCAAGTTCACCGTTGATGATGGCGATGCGCTCGTCGATGAAACGGGCGGTGTTCAGCGCCACTTCGTTCTTGTCGGTATTGGCGTTGCGGTTATAGATTTCAATCAGTTTGTTGATGAAGTCTACTCCTCGTTGCGTGTTGCTGTTCTGTAAGGAAATCAGCGCTACGCTGGTTGTCTTGCTCGTAGGCTCTACGGTAAGCGCTTCGCGGTAGCCCATGGCTGTACCGAGAGCGGACGTAATGTTGACATCAAACTCTGTGTACGTAGAGTCCACGTTCGTGCGGTCGGAACGGTCTAAGAAAGTAATGGTTCCTACTGGCGTGGGAAGTACGGCCGGCAATTTGGCGAACTGTTTGGACGCTATTTCCTCATCGTCCATCTCAGCCGTGACGTTGAGGCCACCGTCGGGTTGCAGGGTCACGTGCATTTCTATCGGATATTCCAGCTTGTCGGCATTGTCCACAGGGAAGTCGATGGCGAACGGGGTGCCTTTATACAAATCTTTCGTCAGCAGTCCTTCTTTGGTGGAGTAGGTAATGTAAAGTCCCAACTCGCTTATCACGCTGCGGATGAGTGATTTGCTATGTAGAACTTCTACCTCGTTGTCAATGCTGGTGGTGGAGTTGATGAGGCCTAAATCGGCAAATGTGGAAAGGTCGCTGGTGATGCTGCCGCCTTTTTTGTCATCCTCAATGAGCACGGAGGCCGTGATGTTGTAGATTGGGGTGGCTCTGTAGAGATATACTAATGCCAATATTACACAGACTGCAACAGACACGGCGAACCATTTCCAATGGGAGAGATACTTGAAGAAAAGCGCGCGGTAGTCAATCTTCTCTTCTTCCGTTTTTTCATTGAACAAATTATCGTACTGTTCTTCTTTCATAATCAGTTAGTCAAAAATTAAAATATGTCTTTTCCTTAAATTGAAAGATAAAAGATATTGTTTATCTCGTGATGGCGACAACGAGTGTAGCCAGTGATACCACAGAACTGATGACGGAGAACCAAATGGTGGTACTGGAGCTGATGTCGGCCGTCTTGGCTTTGGTCTTATTGGGGGTGATGTAGAGGATGTCGTTCTGCTGCAAGTAGTAATAGGGGGAGTCTACAATGCGCGAGTCATTGAAGTTGAGGCTGATAATCTGCTGGTTGCCCCATTCGTCTTCGCGGATGAGTTTCACGTTGTCGCGCAAACCGTAGATGGTCATGTCACCGGCCATGGCGAGGGCTTCGAAGAGGTTCACCTTCTCGTTCGAGATGGTAAACGTACCCGGACGGGCCACTTCGCCCAAGACGGAGATTTTATAATTCACCATGCGTACGGTGACTATCGGCTCGGTGTGGAATTGGGGCTTCAGTTTGTTGCGGATAAGTTGCTCGGCTTCGCCCTTTGTCAATCCTCCTAAATGGATCGTTCCGATGACGGGAAAATCCACATTGCCGTCGTTGTCCACCAGATATTGTTGCAGGACGGGCTGTGTAGTCGTGTTCAGACGGGTAGTCGACATGCTGGCGATGGTAGATACCGTGAGGTTAAAGGGTGTTGCCAGTTCCGGTTCTTCCGGACAGGAAACAACGATGGTAAGCAAGTCCTTCGGCATGATACGGGCGTCATAAAGTGCTTTGATGGAGTCGGATTCCAGCATTTGGCGTAGGTTTAAGTCCTGCATGTAAGGTACGTTCTTGTAACTCTGACAACCGGCCAGCAACAATATCAATAAAGCCGGCAAAATGAATGTTTTACGTTTCATATAATTATCTTTTCTTATTTTATTTCACACCATATTATATATATACTCTTTTCTTCCTTGTCTCTATTCTTTAGGAAGAAGGGACGGTTTGCTTAATACGCCTCTTTATCTCCTTTCACCGCATTATATACCGTTTTAAACAGAATGAATATGTCAAGCAGGAAAGTCCAATGCTCGATGTACCAAATGTCCATCCGTACGCGTCCTTCCATTTGCCACAATTCCTTGGTCTCGCCCCGGAAGCCGTTCACTTGCGCCCAGCCGGTGATGCCCGGCTTTACGAGGTGGCGCACCATGTAGCGGCTGATGAGCTTGGAGTATTCTTCCGTATGCTTCAGCATGTGGGGACGGGGGCCTACGATGGACATGTCTCCCCGCAGCACGTTGATGAATTGGGGGAGCTCGTCTAGATTCGATTTCCGCAGGAAGTTTCCGACGCGTGTCTTACGCGGGTCGTGCAAGGTGGCTTGCAGGGTGTCGCTTTGTGCGTTGACGCGCATGGAGCGGAATTTGTAACACCAGAATTCGCGCCCGTTCAGTCCGCTTCGTTTCTGCTTGAAGAATACGGGACCCGGCGATGACAACTTGATGGCCGCGCCTACTATCAGGTAGATGAAGGGGAACAGCGTACACAGGAAAAGCAACGAGCATGCCACGTCGAAAGTGCGCTTGATAAGGCGGTTTTCCGGTTGTGCCAACGGCTCTTGCCGGATGGATAGGATGGGCACGTTGCCCATCATCTCGAAGAACATGCGCCGCTTGAGGTAATTGCGCACGCTGGGCACATGGAAAAAGTGTATGAAGTGGTTTTCGCAATAGGTGATGATGTTGCTGATAATCTCGCTATACGAGGAGGACAAACCGCAGAACAACAGGTTCACTCCGTTTCCCGGTTCTTTCAGGTAAGGCAGAATGTCGGCGGGCGTGCCTAAGTAGGGCAGCGTTTCGGGATATCGGGCCGACGGCTCCGGGGCGAAGTAACCTTTCAGGCGAAAACCGTAAGTGGGGTCTGAGGTCATGGTTTCGCACAATTCCAACATGTTCTCATCTGCGCCCACCAAAACTACGCTACGTGTGTTGCCGCCCCGTTTACGATAGCATTTCAGCAGGGTACGGAAAGCCAGGCGGTAGCCCGTGAGACAAATGAAGAAAACCGAGTAGAACAGGACGAAGAAACGGACGGAAAGCGGACCGAAATCTCCCAGCGTGTAAAGCGTGGTGAACACCAGCGCATGCAGCACGGTGTTGCGCAGGGCGCGTTGCACAATGTGGTCGGGGCGTACGATGCGATGATGCAGGATGATGCCGTGGTTATAGTTGCACAGCAGGTAGACCAAATTCAACAAGACAAGTATCCGCGGGATGGAGTGGATGAACATGCTGCCGAGGATGGTGTTGTCTATCACGTGATAGGAAAGCACAAACAAAGCGTTGAGCAGGCATAAATCGCCCGCCAACACGGCAAAACGGAGTATTGTATTGAATTGAAGGCGCTGTTTCATATCTCCCCCCCCCCCCTTCTCAGAATGTTGTTACTATCCATAATCAATTAATCCGGTTTGTTTTCAAGTTAAATCGGGCGCAAAAATACGGATTATTTTGGGAAATAAAAAAGCTTTATAGTTTTTTTTTCTTTCAATAAGTCTTCCAATTTAAGTAATTCGTCTCTGTATTGGGCCGCTTGGATGAAGTCCAGCTTCTTGGCAGCTTCCTGCATGAGTTTGCGTGTGCGGTCTATGCTCTTTTGCAGTTGTTCGGGCGACATGTAGGCCACCACGGGGTCGGCCGCATGTAGTGCGGACGGGGTTTCCGGATCTGCGTAGGGCTTGGGCGAGGAGGAGCCCTCGGCAAAGGCTTCGGTGCCGGCAAAGACATTGAGGTTGCGCGCTTTGCGTATCTGTCGGGGGGTGATGCCGTGCTCTTCGTTATAGCGCAGCTGCTTCTCGCGTCGGCGGTTGGTCTCGTCGATGGTCTGGCGCATGCTGTCGGTCACGTGGTCGGCGTACATGATGACCAGCCCATTGACGTTGCGGGCGGCGCGTCCGGCCGTTTGTGTCAGCGAGCGGTGGGAGCGCAGGAAACCTTCCTTGTCTGCGTCGAGGATGGCCACCAACGACACTTCGGGCAAGTCCAGCCCTTCGCGCAGCAGGTTGACGCCGATAAGAACATCGTACACTCCGTCGCGCAAATCGGACATTATTTTCACACGGTCCAGCGTGTCCACATCGCTATGTATGTAGTTGCACCGGATGCCGTTGTCCAATAGATACTCCGTCAGTTCCTCGGCCATGCGTTTGGTCAGAGTGGTGACCAGTGTGCGCTCGTTTCGCTCGATGCGGAGTTGTATCTCTTCCATCAGGTCGTCTATCTGATTGTGCGTGGGGCGTACCTGGATGAGGGGGTCCAGCAATCCCGTGGGGCGGATGACCTGCTCCACCACGATGCCCTCGCTCTTCATCAGCTCGTATTCGGCGGGCGTCGCGCTGACGTAAATGACTTGGTGGGTCATGGCTTCAAATTCGTCGAACTTCAGCGGGCGGTTGTCCATGGCGGCGGGCAGGCGGAAGCCGTATTCCACGAGGTTGACCTTGCGCGCATGGTCGCCTCCGTACATGGCCCGTATCTGGGGGACGCTGACGTGGCTTTCGTCTATCACCATCAGGTAATCTTCAGGAAAGAAGTCCAACAGGCAGTAGGGGCGGGTTCCGGCCGCACGCCCGTCGAAGTAGCGTGAGTAGTTTTCGATGCCCGAGCAATGTCCCAGCTCGCGCAGCATCTCCATGTCATAGGTCACGCGCTCATAGATACGTTTGGCCTCTAACGGTTTGCCTTCCTGTTCGAAGAACTCCACCTGCTTGCGCAAGTCGTCCTCTATTTGGCGGATGGCGCGCAGGGTGCTTTCCTTGGTGGTCATGAAGAGGTTGGCGGGATAAATTTTGTACGTGTCGAAGCGCTCCACGCTGACCCCGCTCACCGGGTCTACCTCTTCGATGCTGTCTATCTCGTCTCCCCAGAAAATCACCCGCAGCAAGTTGTCGCTGTAGGCCAGGTAGATGTCCACCGTGTCGCCCTTCACGCGGAAGTTGCCGCGCGCCAGGTCCAGGTCGTTGCGCACGTACAGACTGTCCACCAACCGACGCAGGAACACGTTGCGGTTGAACGCCTTGCCCGCGATGACCTCGATGACGTTCTCGTAAAAGTCGGCGGGATTGCCCATGCCGTAGATGCACGAGACGGAACTGACCACGATGACATCTTGCCGCCCGCTGAGCAAGGCCGACGTGGCCGCTAAGCGTAACTTGTCTATTTCGTCATTGATGGCAAGGTCCTTTTCGATGTATGTGTCCGTAGAGGGCAGGTAGGCTTCGGGCTGGTAGTAGTCATAGTAGGAAACGTAATACTCCACGGAGTTGTGGGGGAAAAAGCTCTTGAACTCGCTGTACAGCTGCGCGGCCAGCGTCTTGTTGTGGCTCAGCACGAGGGTGGGCTTGTTGATGTTGGCCACCACGTTGGCTATCGTAAACGTCTTTCCTGAGCCGGTCACGCCCAGCAGCGTCTGGGCAGGGAGGCCTTGCAGCACGCCCTCGGTCAGTTGGCGGATGGCTTCGGGCTGATCACCCGTGGGCTTGTAGTCGGATGTGAGTTCAAATCGGTTCATACACGCAATTTTTGGTTCGTTCTTTTTACGTTGATTCTTCTGAAAGACACCGCAAAGATACGCATTTTCTTCCCTAGTTGTTCGCCCTGCGCCGAACTTTGTGAGACCCGTACGGACAATCCTTGGCGGAAAGCCTGTCTTTGTTTGGCAAGGGCGGGGGAATTCTTTTGCGGAGTTTGATTTGTGCTTTGTTGACATTTTTGTGGCGTGACATAACAATATAGCAAATGACAATTACGATTCCTTTCATGAGCCGCCTATCTCATATGTCGTGCGAGGAAAAAACATAATATTCCGTCCGAAAATTTGCGGAAATGAAAATAATTCGTTTACTTTGCCCGTGTAAAAATAGCAAACTGAAAGATAACAAAAGTAATCCATGAAGAACAAATACTGGAATGAGAACATTGAGCGCATGAGCCGGGAGGACATGCGCAAGTTGCAAGGCATCCGCCTGAAACAGACCGTAGAACGAGTGTATCATGACTCTCCTTTCTATCGGAAGAAAATGCAGGAACTGGATATCACGCCCGATGACATCAACAGCATCGACGACATCGTAAAACTGCCTTTCACCACGAAATACGACCTGAGGGATAATTATCCGTTTGGCATGTTCACTGTGCCCATGAGCCAGATTGTGCGCATCCATGCATCGTCCGGCACTACGGGCAAGCCTACCGTAGTGGGACATACGCGCCGCGACCTCGCCATGTGGGCCGAGTGCATGTCGCGCGCCATCTACGCTTACGGGCTGGATGAGTCGGACATCTTTCAGGTGTCCTACGGCTACGGTCTCTTCACCGGAGGGTTCGGTGCGCATTACGGGGCGGAAAACGTGGGCGCGTCGGTCATCCCTATGTCCAGCGGCAACACGGCCAAGCAGATTACCCTGATGCACGATTTCGGCGCTACGGCCTTGTGCTGCACGCCTTCTTACGCTCTCTACCTGGCCGACGCCATACGCGATTCGGGCTATCCGTTGGAAGAGTTTAAACTGAAGGCGGGCGTGTTCGGAGCCGAACCGTGGACGGAAAACATGCGCAAGGACTTGGAGCGGAAACTGAACATCAAGGCGTATAACATCTACGGACTGAGCGAGATTGCCGGACCGGGCGTGGCTTTCGAGTGCGAGTGCCAGGACGGCTCACACGTCAACGAAGATCATTTTTATCCCGAAATCGTAGACCCCGAAACGTTGCAACCCCTTCCCGAAGGCGAGACGGGCGAGCTGGTGCTGACTCATCTGACCAAGGAAGGCATGCCCTTGCTGCGCTATCGTACGAAAGACTTGACTGCCTTGCGTCGTGGCACCTGTTCCTGCGGCCGCACGCTGGCGCGGATAGACCGCATCATGGGCCGCAGCGACGACATGCTCATCATCCGCGGCGTCAACGTATTCCCCACGCAGATAGAATCCGTCATGCTGGAGATGCCCGAGTTCGAGCCACACTACCAGCTCATCGTGGATCGTGTGAACAATACGGATACAATGGAGTTGCAAGTGGAAGTACGCCCCGAATTCTATACGGACGAAATCAGCAAGATGATGGCCATGCAGAAACGTCTCTACGCCCGCCTGCAAAGCGTGTTGGGACTGAGCGTTAACGTGCGCTTGGTAGAGCCTCGAAGCATCGAGCGGAGCACCGGCAAGGCCAAACGTGTGGTAGATAAAAGAAAATTGTAAACGAACGGATTAAAATATAGTATAAAATTATGATAGCAAAACAATTATCCATCTTTCTGGAAAACAAATCGGGCCGGCTGACGGAAGTGACGCGCGTATTGGCCGAAGGCGGTGTGAACCTTTCCGCTATGTACATTGCCGAAACGGCCGATTTTGGTATCTTGCGTGCCGTGGTGTCCGAACCGGATAAGGCATACGAACTGTTGAGGGCGAACCATTTTGCCGTCAATGTCACCGACGTGGTGGGCATCAGTTGTCCGAACATCCCCGGTGCCTTGGCCAAAGTCTTGCAATACCTGACGGACGAAGGTGTATTCATTGAGTACATGTATTCTTTTGCCAATGGCGACCATGCCCACGTGGTTATCCGTCCCAGCGACATGGACGGTTGCTTGCGCGTGCTGAAGGAACATCGGGTAGAACTTCTGGCGGCCAGCGATTTGTATAAGTTGTGAGAAAAGAGGGGAGGAACGGGCGAAATGTCATACACATCAAGCGTCAAGCGTCGACCTTGAACCTCCCCTCAACGTGAAAGTAACCCGGTACAGATTCTTTTTTTTGAAATTTTTAGCTTCATGTCGTTGCGTGTTTCGGCAGGAAGCTCTATCTTTGCGCCATATTTTGCGTGAAATAAGAATGAAAAAGAAAAATATCTTCATCGCTCTTTTGGCGGCTCTGACGTTGACATCGTGCGGAGAATACAATAAATTGCTCAAGAGCACCGATTATGAATACAAGTACGAAGCGGCCAAAACTTACTTTGCCAAAGGCCAGTACACCCGTGCCTCTACGCTGCTGAACGAACTGATAGCCATTATGAAAGGTACGGACAAGGCGGAAGAGTCGGTCTACATGTTGGGCATGTGTTATTATAACATGGAAGATTATCCGACGGCCGCCCAAAGTTTTATCCAATATTATCAGGTCTATCCCCGAGGCGTCTATACGGAATTGGCACGCTACCATGCGGGCAAAGCACTCTTCCTCGATACGCCCGACCCCCGTTTGGACCAGACAAGCACGTACAAGGCCATCGAAGAGCTTCAGATGTTCTTGGAGTTCTATCCGCAAAGCTCCTTGGCAAGGGACGCACAGAACATGGTGTTGGAGTTGCAGGACAAACTGGTGGAAAAGGAGTACCTCGCCGCAAGGATGTATTTCAACTTGGGTAACTACTTGGGCAACAATTACCGTTCGTGCGTCATCACGGCCCAAAACGCTCTGAAAGACTATCCCTACACCAAGTTGCGCGAAGACTTGTCCATCCTCATCTTGCGGGCCAAGTATGAGTTGGCTGTGTATAGCGTGTGGGAAAGAAAAAATGAACGTTACCGCGAGGCGGTGGACGAATATTACGCTTTCGTCAACGAGTTTCCCGAAAGTAAATACTCCAAAGAGGCCGAAGACATCTTCCGCAAATCACAGAAGGAGTTGGGCGAGACTCCCGTTGATGAAGATGAGGTTTCGGAAGAATAAACAGACAACGTGATAGCTTATAATTTATAATTTCATAATTTATAATTAATAAAGAATGGATTACAGAAAGACAAACGCTCCTGTTACCACCGTAACACGTGACTTGATGAAACTGTGCGAGGACACGGGAAACATTTATGAAACAGTAGCCATCATCGGCAAACGCGCCAACCAAATTAGTGTGGAGATTAAAAACGACCTGTCGAAGAAATTGGCCGAATTTGCCTCCTACAATGACAATTTGGAAGAAGTTTTCGAGAACCGTGAGCAGATAGAGATTTCGCGCTATTATGAAAAGCTGCCGAAGCCTACGCTGATAGCTACGCAGGAATATATCGAAGGTAAGATTTACTATCGTAATCCTGCCAAGGAAAAGGAAAAACAGCTTTCGTAACAAAAAGAAGCGGAGAGAAGGAGTATGATACAACGTATTCAGTCCGTCTATTTGTTGGTGGTAGCTATCCTGCTGGTCGTGACAATGTGTCGGCCGATGGGACAGTTTTTAGCCGCTGACGGGGTGACGGCGTATGGATTCACCCCATTGGGAGTGACGTTGGCCGGAGGAGTCAGCCAGTCCACATGGGGGCTGTTTTGCATTTTGTTGCTGAGTGCTGTCATTGCGCTTTCCACCATTTTTTTGTATCGCAACCGTATGTTGCAGATACGCATGACCATCTTCAACAGTATTCTGTTAGTAGGCTATTATGTGGCCGCGATTGCTTTCATCTTCATCCTGAAAGGCAAATTAGAGGCGTCGGGCTTTCAGTTGGGGTGGGCGTTGTGCCTGCCTGCCGTCTGCATCGTTCTTAATTATCTGGCGTTCCGCGGCATCTATAAGGATGAAGTCATGGTGAAAGCTGCCGACCGCTTGCGGAGTAGCCGCCGATAAAAAGAATGTCCATAGAATAAATGTGCAAGTAGTAGATTATATGCCTTTTGTAAGAGGCATATAATCTTTTTTTATTTTCTCACAGGTTTTGATTCAGGTTTCCTTGGTTAGTCCCGCTTCGCGGGCCTCTATCGCCCTGCGTGCGGCCTCTGCACCGCTTTGGATGATGCGGCGGGCATGGTGAAACTCCATCATGTCATAGTCGCGGGCGGACAGCTCGATAAGCAGGTCGGGCGGACAACGTTGGAGGTCGTTGCGGGTGATTTGCTGCATCATCAGGCGCGATGATTCGGATAAAAGTTTATAAGGGTTCATGCGGACAGGCTTCCCGTTGTCCTTGGGCGAGTTTACGTCCACGGCCACCAGTAATGAGCCGGGTGTGTGGATGGCGTGGCGAAGGGGAAGCGGATTGAGTAAGCCTCCGTCCACCAGGATACGGCCTTCAGAACGCACGGGGCGGAACACCATGGGAATGGATATGGAGGCGCGGATGGCATGAAACAGGTTTCCACTGCAAAATTTTACTTCGCACTCGTGGGCGATGTCCGTTGCCATGGCTACGTAGGGCAGGGGAAGATTCTCAATCAGCACATCGGGCAGGAGCTTTTTTAGCTCGCGGATAAAACGGTCGCCTTTTACCAGTCCCTCGCGGCTCAGAGAAACATCGGCCAGTTGCAACATCTTGCGTTTGTCCCAGCCGCACAACCACTCTTTGCATGCTTCCAAGCGTCCTGTGGCGTACATGGCGCCCACCATGGCACCCATGGAGCTTCCGGTGATGGCCGTTATTTCGAACTCATGTTTCAGTAGTTCTTCTATCACTCCGATGTGGGCGATGCCCCGTGCGCCGCCCATGGAGAGTACCAAGGATATTTTTTGTCTGTTCATTGTTAGATGAATAATTTGGCCTCTAAGTTAGTGATAAATCAGCCGTTTTTCGTATATTTGCGCCCGTTTTTTGAAAACGTTTGTTAGATTTATAATGTAAGGAAGATGAATGCTCGTGTAAAAGGGGTCGCTTATGGTGCTACGGCCGCGGCAAGTTATGGCTTGAATCCCTTGTTCGCTTTGCCGCTTTATGCGGTCGGTATGAATACGGATTCCGTGTTGTTCTACCGTTATTTCTTCGCTTTGCTGATGATGGGCGTCCTGATGAAGCTGAAGGGGGAATCCTTCGCCTTGCGGAGAGCCGATATTCTGCCTTTGGCGGTGATGGGGCTACTTTTCTCTTCCTCTTCGCTTTTCTTGTTCGAGAGTTATAACTACATGGATGCGGGCATCGCTTCCACGTTGCTGTTTATTTATCCGTTGCTGGTAGCCATCATTATGGCCGTGTTCTTCCACGAAAAAGTGTCGGTGGTGACGGGCTTGTCTATCGGTTTGGCTTTGTGGGGCATCTCCATGCTCTATCAGGGAGGCGATGGCACCACGTTGAATTTGACGGGCGTGTTGTTCGTGTTTCTTTCTTCACTGACATATGCTATCTACATTGTGGGGGTCAACCGCTCCTCGTTGCGAGAGTTTTCTACGGTGAAACTTACTTTTTATGCCCTGTTGTTCGGCATCCTGATTTATGTTGTCCGGCTTGACTTCTGCACCGAGCTTCAGCCCATTCCCGAACCTATATATTACATCAACGCCGTGTCGTTGGCTTTATTTCCCACCATCGTGTCTTTGGTGACTATGGCGCAGGCCATCCATTACATCGGCTCTACGCCTACGGCCATCTTGGGGGCGCTGGAGCCTGTCACGGCTTTGTTTATCGGCGTGCTGGTGTTTGACGAACGGCTGACTCCGCGTATTGCTTTTGGCGTGTTCCTGATATTGGTGGCTGTCACCTTGATAGTGGCCTTCCGTCCATTATTAACAACAGCGAAGAAGTATGTGCAGGTGCATCGGCATCGGATATTTCACTAAAATATTTCTTTCAAGATAGTTGCCGTTTTTCGGCGAATGTTGGCCTGAGCCGTTTCTTTTTGCAGGGCGCGGGCCAAAGGCATGTCCGCAGGGGTAACGGCGCGCACGCATCGGAACCCGGCGTTGAGCAGTTCGTCTTCGTCTTCCACCTGCCCGGCTATCAGCAGGGTAGGGATGTCTCCCACTTGTCGTGTCGCCCGAAGCACTCCGGTAGGCACCTTGCCCATCAGCGTCTGGCGGTCGGCCTTTCCTTCGCCGGTGATGATGCAATCAGCGTCTTGTATTAGCTCTGTGAAGCGGTTGGCTTCCAATAGCAAGTCGATGCCCGGCCTGAGTTCAGCTTTCAAGAAGGCGGCTAATGCGCCCCCCAAGCCGCCGGCCGCTCCTGCACCGGGCAAGGACGCGACATTGCATCCCGTAGTATCTGCCATCAGTTCGGCCCAATGCTTCAGCCCTTTGTCTAAAGTTTCCAACATCGAGGGGGTAGCTCCTTTTTGCAGCGCAAAGACATAGGCGGCTCCTTGCGGGCCATAAAAAGGATTGCGCACATCACAAGCGGCAGTAAATTGTACGTCTATTAATGTAGGAAGCACGAATCTGTCATCTATTCGCCTAACTTTGTCTAAGTCTTTGCCTCGCCCTTCCAACGCCTTGCCTTCGCAATCGAAAAACCGATAGCCCAATGCCCGAAGCATCCCCATACCCCCATCGTTGGTGGCGCTTCCGCCCAGCCCGATGACCAGACGCTGGCATCCGCAGTCGATGGCGTGGCGCATCAGTTGCCCCGTGCCGTAGGTCGAGGTCAGCATCGGATTTTGTTTCTCCGGTGGCACTAACGTCAGTCCGCTGGCCGAAGCCATTTCGATGTACGCTGTCCGTTCATCAGGTGAGAGGCGGTAACGTGCGTCCACCTTTTTCTCAAGCGGACCTTGCACACGTACTTGTATTTCTTCTCCACCCAATCCTCGGAGTGCGTTCAACATGCCCTCGCCCCCATCGGCTATCGGCACGCTGACGATGGAGCAGTGCGGGTACGCCTGCCGGATGCCTTCCGCGCAGGCCGCTTCGGCTTCGTTGGAAGTGAGGCATCCCTTAAAGGAATCGATGGCAAGGACAATCTTTTTCATGGTTGCAAAGTTATATAAATTTCCGTATATTTGCCCCCATGAACGGAGATACCTATAAAACCATCACTGCGCCCGCCGAGAGCATTTACACCGAGAAGCGAAGTAAATTCATAGCCATCGCCTTGCCCGTGCGGACGGTGGACGAAGTGAAAGCACACTTGGAGACTTATCAGAAGAAGTATTACGATGCTCGCCACGTATGCTATGCCTATATGCTGGGTCCTGAACGCAAGGACTTCCGTGCGAACGACAACGGAGAGCCTTCCGGTACGGCGGGACGTCCTATCCTGGGTCAAATCAACTCCCACGAGCTGACGGATATCCTGATTATTGTGGTACGTTACTTTGGTGGCATCAAACTGGGCACCAGCGGATTGATAGTGGCTTATAAGACCGCCGCGGCCGAAGCCCTTGCTTCCGCCCACGTGGAAGAACGCACGGTGGATGCCGAAGTGAGCTTCTGGTTTGAATATCCGTTTATGAACGATGTGATGCGTATCGTCAAGGAAGAAGGTCCGGAGATAGTGGCGCAAGGCTATGACACGGATTGCAGTATGAAGCTTCGCATCCGCTCTTCTCTGATGCCGAAACTCCGCGCACGGTTGGAGAAAGTGGAAACCTTGCGCTTTGAAGAAGAAAACTTATAGAAGCATAGATATGTTTATAGCTACGAAAAGAGAATTGGGCGAAGTGTATGCCTTCTTTCGCCTACTGGCAGATGGATGTGTGTACATGGGGACACCCGATGCCCGGAGAGATGAAAACGCCTGTTGGCGGATAGCCCTTGTACAACGTGAGGAACATGACGGCACCCGCCGCTATTATATAGAAGAGGAGTATGTTTGCGTAATGGCGGGCGAGACCGATAGAAATGGTGTGTTTACTCCCAAGGCGGGAAGTGAGCCTGAACGTTTTCCTCGTGCCGACTTTGGCGAGGCGGCCCGTATGGTGTTGGATTTACTTCGGAGCGTGTCAGGCGAAGAAGTGGAAGTACCCGATGCGTTGGAAGGATTTTTGGACGCTGTACGCATCTATGACCTGGAGGCAAAGACTGATGATCGGACAGATTTTAAAGTAGCCTTTTGGCATGCAGATGCTCCGCTGGCGGGCTTCAATGTGCGGTGTCGCCTCAGCCCGATGAACCCCTTGCTGGATGGCGGACGGACTGCCAACCTGAAGCTGGAGCAGACGGGCGTGAAGTTTGCCGTTCCTACGGTGAACAAAGTCAACGCTCTGCCTGGGTCGTCTACTGAGGTGGCCGAGCGTATGCGGATGATAGAGCGGTTGGGCGGCGTGCTGAAGTATAGCGACGTGGCTGACCGTGTGTTTCGTTGTAACCTCCTGATGATAGACCTGCACTTTCCTCGCATGTTGGCCGAGATGGTACGTCTCATGCACTTAGAGGGAATCACCCGCGTGCCCGAGTTGACGGAACGTATCAAAGGAATCAATCCCCTGAAAATAAAGGACGAGCTAATACAGAAGCATCGTTTTTACGAATACAAGATGAAGCAATTCCTCCTTGCCTTGGCCTTGGGCATGCGTCCCGCCAAAATATTCAACGGCACGGATTCGGCTGTGGAAGGCTTGTTCTTAGTGGACGGGCAAGGGGAAGTGCTTGGCTATCATCAGTCGAGGCGCAAGGAGTTTGCCGACTTTCTTTACCAGAATTCCCGCTTCGAGAAAGGACCGTTGGAGAAAGACAGATACGGATTTTTGGAACGTGAAAACGGCATTTGGTATTTCAAACTCAATGCAAAGATTGGATTGGTGAAGCGGTGAAGTGGAGCTTTTTTCTCTCAGTTTCTTGCCACCTGCTTCACCCCTTTCACTGTGCGCAACTTTTTGATGAGTGCCTCTAAGTGTCCGGTGTCACCCACCATGACGGTCAGCGTGCCAGAGAAAAGGCCGTCATGGGAATCGATGCCGATGCTACGCAAGGTAATCCCCGTCTCTTTGGAGATGATGGAAGTAATGTTGGTGACAATGCCAATGTCGTCATGTCCCACTACGCGCAAAGTGATAGGGTATTGCGTGCCCTGACTCTTGCCTGCCCAGCGCGCCTTGACGATGCGATATCCGAATCGTGAGCGCAATTCGGCCGCATTGGGACAATCGCACCGATGTATCTTGATGCCTCCTGTAACACTGACGAAGCCAAAAACATCGTCACCATAGATGGGGGTACAACATTTGGCCAGTTTATAATCCAGCCCTTTCAGGTTCTGGTCGATGACCAGTACGTCTTCCTTCGTCGAAGTTTCTTCTTTGGAGGGCGAGGTAAGGTTGTAACTTTCGGCACTACGGTATTGTATCTCTTCATGCGCATCGTTTTCACGCTTCTGTTGCTCCACGTAGCGGTCGATGATGTCGTTCACGTCCAGTGTTTCATCGGCCACCGCCTGATAAAACTCTGTGACCACTTTATAGCCCATACGCTTGATGAGCCGCATCATGGTGGGATCGTCATATTCTATCTTGCGGTTCTTGAACTTGCGTTCCAGCATCTCGCGGGCGAAGGCCGTTTGTCGGGAAGCCATTTCCTTCAAGGCCTGCTTTATCTTGGTTCGTGCCTTTGACGTGGTGACGATGTTCAGCCAGTCTTGCTTGGGCGTTTGGGTGTTCGAGGTTAATATTTCCACCTGGTCGCCGCTTTGGAGCACTTGCTTCAACTGGACGTTTCGTCCGTTCACCTTGGCGCCAATGCACCGACATCCCACTTGGGTGTGAATGTGGAAGGCAAAGTCGAGCACTGTGGCGCCTTTGCCCAGCTTGAAGAGATCGCCTTTGGGGGTAAAGACGAACACTTCGTCCTCGTAGAGGTCGAGTTTGAAGCGGTCCATGGCTTCGAGGTCGTTATCCGAATTTTCCAGCGCTTCGCGCACGGAGGTAAGCCATTCGTCCAGCCCGCTTTCTCCTTTGATTCCTTTGTAACGCCAATGGGCGGCAAGACCTCGTTCGGCTATCTCGTCCATGCGCTCTGTGCGTATTTGTACTTCCACCCACTTGCCTTCAGGCCCTAACACCGTGATGTGTAACGATTCGTAGCCGTTACTCTTGGGTACGGAAAGCCAGTCGCGCAGGCGTTTGGGGTTGGGCTGATACATGTCGGTGACAATGGAGTACACCTGCCAGCACTCCTGTTTTTCCTTGTCGGGTGCGGAGTTGAGGATGACACGTATGGCGAAGAGGTCGTACACGCCTTCGAAGGGGCATTGCTGCTTCTTCATCTTCTGATAGATGGAGTGGATGGACTTGGTGCGGCCTTTGATGTGGAATCTTAATCCGGCTTCTTCCAACTTCTTCTGTATCGGCCCGATGAAGGCTTCGATGTACTTGTCTCGTGCGGCCTTGGTGGCGTTTAGCTTGTCCTTGATATGATAGTAGACATCGTGTTCGGTGTACTTTAGTGAGAGGTCTTCTAACTCCGATTTCAGTTTGTACAATCCCAATTTATGGGCTAAAGGGGCATAGAGATAGGCCGCTTCGTCAGCTACGCGCCGGCGTGCCTCGTCATTCTCGGCATCCTTTATTTGGCGCATGATGTTGACGCGACTGGCTATCATGATGAGGATGACACGCATGTCTTCGGCAAACGAGAGCAGGAGGTTGCGGAAGTTCTCCGATTCGATGGTGGGACTCTTGTCATACAAATCGTTGACGCGGATAAGTCCCCGGATAATGCCTGCCACGTCCTCGCCATAATTGCGGTTAATGTCCTCAATGGTGTAGGTGCCGCACCGGACAGAGTCGTGCAGCATCACCCCCAAGATGGACGCTCGTCTCATGCCTATTTCTTCGGCCACGATGACAGCTGTTTGCATGTCCTTTATGAGGGGGTTCAGTCCGAATACGTCGCGGTGTATGCGATTGGTTTGTATAGAGTGTACAAGGTCAAATTTCAGCTTGCGGCAATCACCCTTCAGGAGCGTGTCGCCCGATAATTTTAGTAATTTCCGATAGAGGACGAACAAAAGTTTCTTCTCCTCAGGGGTAAAAAAATCCTCGGTAATCATAGTCGTTCATAATTTTATGGGCGTAAAGATAGTTTTTTTCCGCATTATCTTCTTGCCTATTGGCGTTTTTTTGTAATTTTGGGCAAAAATTCATTATCACTTATTCCATATATTATGTTAACACCTCAAGACAAAGAGTTGCTGGAGAAGAAAGGCATCTCAGAAGAGCAAATAGCCACGCAGTTGGCTTGTTTTAAAAAAGGTTTCCCGTACCTGAAGTTGTTCTCAGCCGCATCTGTAGAGGATGGAATCTTGTCCCCTGATGCTGATGACCAAAAAAAGTACTTGGATGCGTGGGAAGCTTATACACAGACTGACAAGGTTGTAGTGAAGTTTGTGCCCGCGTCAGGAGCGGCAAGTCGCATGTTCAAGAATATGTTTGAATTCTTAGGCGCAGACTATGATGTTCCCCAAACGGATTTTGAAAAGAAATTTTTTGCCCAGATTGAGCACTTCGCATTCTATGATGACCTGAATGAGGCATGTCAGAAGAATACGGGAAAAGATATTCCCGTTCTGATGGCCGAAGGCAATTACAAATCTGTGGTAGCGGCTCTGCTCGAAGCCGCAGGCTTGAACTATGGCGCCCTGCCGAAAGGTTTGCTGAAATTCCATCGTTATGAAGACGGAAGCCGCACGCCTGTAGAGGAACATTTGGTAGAAGGTGCGCTCTATGCCGCTAATAAGAATGGAAAGGTGAATATCCATTTCACTGTTTCGCCCGAACATCGCCAATTGTTCAAGGCTTTGGTGGAAGAGAAAGCCTCGAAGTACGCCAAGAAGTATGGTGTGGATTATAACGTGACCTTTTCGGAGCAAAAGCCCAGCACGGACACCATCGCTGCAGACATGGACAACCGACCCTTCCGCGATGACAAGGGTAATCTTGTATTCCGTCCGGGCGGACACGGGGCGTTGATAGAGAATTTGAATGATCTTGATGCGGATGTAATATTCGTAAAAAATATAGATAACGTGGTGCCCGACAAATTGAAGGGTGACACGGTGTTGTACAAGAAACTGCTGGCGGGCGTGTTGGTGGCCTTGCAACAAAAAACCTTCGCCTATCTGCAACTGCTGGATACAGGCAAGTACAAGCATGAGCAAGTGCTTGAAATCCTGCAATTCCTACAAAAGCAGTTGCATTGCAAGAATCCGGAAGTGAAGAATCTGGAAGACGCCGAATTGGTTATCTACCTGAAGAAGAAACTGAATCGTCCGATGCGTGTGTGCGGTATGGTGAAGAATGTGGGCGAGCCTGGTGGAGGTCCTTTCTTGGCTTACAATCCGGACGGCACCATCTCTTTGCAAATCCTCGAAAGCTCGCAGATAGATATGAATGACCCCGAAAAGAAGAGTATGTTCGAGAAGGGCACGCACTTCAATCCGGTAGATTTGGTATGTGCCGTGCGTGATTACAAGGGGCATAAGTTCGACTTGGTGAACTACGTAGACAAGGCTACGGGCTTTATTTCGCGGAAGTCTAAGAACGGCAAAGATTTGAAGGCGCTTGAACTTCCCGGTTTGTGGAATGGGGCGATGAGCGATTGGAATACCGTCTTTGTTGAGGTGCCTTTGACGACATTTAATCCGGTGAAGACCGTTAATGACTTGTTGAGAGAACAGCATCAATAACTAACATATACTTAATGAAAAAGATTCTATTATTAGGCTCTGGCGAGCTGGGAAAAGAATTTGTGATTGCTGCCCAACGTTTGGGACAACATATCATTGCATGTGATTCGTATGCGGGAGCACCCGCCATGCAGGTAGCCGATGAGTGCGAAGTTTTCAGTATGCTTGACGGTGATGCGCTGGAGCGAGTAGTACGTAAGCATCAGCCGGACATCATTGTACCTGAGATTGAAGCTATCCGTACCGAACGCTTATACGATTTTGAAAAAGAAGGTATTCAGGTTGTGCCCAGCGCACGTGCCGTCAACTACACTATGAACCGAAAGGCCATCCGTGACTTGGCAGCCAAGGAATTGGGTTTGAAGACAGCCCGCTATTATTATGCCAAATCTTTGGACGAATTGAAGGAAGCCGCCGGGAAAATAGGTTTCCCCTGCGTGGTGAAACCGTTGATGTCCTCCTCAGGCAAAGGGCAATCATTGGTGAAGAGCGCGGAGGAGTTGGAGCATGCTTGGGAATATGGATGCAACGGAAGCCGGGGCGACATCAAGGAACTTATCATTGAGGAGTTTATCAAATTTGATAGTGAAATAACTTTGCTGACCGTTACCCAAAAGAATGGCCCTACGTTGTTTTGTCCGCCCATCGGTCATGTGCAGAAGAGTGGAGACTATCGCGAAAGCTTCCAGCCGGCGCCCATTGATCCTGAACATTTGAAGGAGGCGCAGATGATGGCTGAGAAGGTGACTTGCGCTTTGACTGGTGCCGGTATTTGGGGCGTGGAGTTCTTTTTGAGCCATGAAAACGGAGTCTATTTCTCCGAGTTATCCCCTCGTCCGCACGATACAGGCATGGTGACATTGGCGGGCACGCAAAATCTGAATGAATTTGAGTTGCACTTACGTGCCGTGTTGGGCTTGCCTATTCCCGGTGTGAAGTTGTTGCGGATGGGAGCCAGTGCGGTCATCCTTTCACCTGTCGCCAGTCAGGAGCAGCCCAATTATCGTGGCATTGAAAACGTGACGTGCGAGGAAGACGCGGACATCCGTATCTTCGGCAAACCTGCGACACGTGTCAATCGTCGCATGGGTGTAGTGGTGTGCAACGCACCTTTGGGAAGCGACCTTGAAGCCCTGCGTGACAAGACAAAGGCGTTGGCTGCTAAAGTCGAGGTCTATTGACGTAGAAAGAGTTTGGCTGGAAATCGGTAGCAATTAGCTGCCTCATTCAGGCAATATAGCTGCTATGCCGACACGATTAGTAATCGTACAGCGTGACGATTACTAATCGTACAGGTGAACGATTACTAATCGTACAAAGAAGTAAGTTATCTGATTGGGGAAACGAGAAAGCAGTGTTGAAACAGAAAGGAACGAACTATATTTTTTAGATGCAAATAAAGCGGATAATGCGGATTTTTTAATTGATTAATCCGCATTATCCGCTTTGTCTGCGTCTAAAAGTCGTTCGGACTTTACCTTCCTTTAGAGAGGGGAATTGTCTTTATACTTCTTTAATCAACTCCATGCCCCGCTTGATAGCCTCTTCATTCATCGGTATCAAATGGTGGTGGCGTTCGGGCAACGTCTTCTTCAATCCCTTGATAACATTTTCCAACGTCACGATAGGCTTTATCTTCAGCAAGCCTCCCAATACAATCATGTTGAAGGCTTTCGAGTTGTTCATCTCGTTGGCGGCATCCATGGCGTCAATGCGATAGACGTGGATATCCTTGCGCGTAGGCGGGTTGATGATGCCATAACCGTCATAAATCAAAACTCCTCCGGGCTTTACTTTGCTCTCGAACTTCTCCAGCGAAGGTTGATTCAAGATAATGGCCGAGTCATATTTGCTCAAAATGGGCGAAGAGATTTTCTCATCGCTCACGATGACGGTCACGTTGGCCGTACCTCCTCGTTGCTCGGGACCGTAGGCGGGCATCCATGTCACTTCTTTACCCTCCATCAGCCCTGAGTAAGCCAATATCTTACCCATGGACAATACGCCTTGTCCGCCGAATCCTGCTATAATGATTTCTTCTTTCATTATTCTAATGTGCTAATGTGATTATTTATCTTTTAAGTCGCCAAGCGGATAGAAGGGGAACATGTTTTCTTCCATCCACTTGTTGGCAGCGGCCGGTGACATCTTCCAACCTGAGTTGCAGGTAGATACGATTTCCACCAGGTTACTTCCCTTGCCGGCCATGGAGTTTTCGAACGCCTTGCGGATGGCTTTCTTGGCCTTGCGGATGGCAGGCACTGACTGCACGCTTTGGCGGGTGACGTAGGCCGTGCCTTCCAATTGGGCTGCAATGTCGGCAATCTTCAACGGATAGCCATGCAGGTGTACGTCACGTCCGTAGGGGCAGGTAGAAGTCTTCATGCCCACCAGCGTGGTAGGAGCCATCTGCCCGCCGGTCATGCCATAAATGGCGTTGTTGATAAAGATGATGGTGATGTTCTCTCCACGGTTCAGGGCATGGATAGTTTCGGCCGTACCGATGCAAGCCAAGTCGCCGTCGCCTTGATAAGTGAATACCAAGCGGCTGGGCCACAGGCGTTTGATGGCCGAAGCCAATGCCGGCGCGCGTCCGTGAGCTGCCTCTTGCCAATCGATGTCCAGATAGTTGTAGATAAATACGGCACATCCCACGGGAGAGATGCCGATGGCCTTGTCTTCCATCCCCATTTCTTCTATCACTTCGGCTATGAGCTTATGTACCACGCCATGGCTGCATCCCGGGCAATAGTGCATGGGGTTATCGTTCATCAGAGTCGGTTTCTTGTAAACCAGATTCTCGGGTTTGATAATATCTTCTTTTGTCATAATTGTTGTTATCTGTTGGTGAAGCGTATGAAGAATTCTACTACTTTAAAGAAGATGGCCGCGCCACACGTGTAGAGGAATACGGTAAAATCGTCTACCGCGAAATACACAACTACAGCCGCTACGGCCAATACCATAAAGAGGATGTTCAGTACGTTTCTGATTTTATCTGTTTCCATCACTTAATCAGTTTTTCCTTCAACGCCGCTACAATCTCGTCAGGGTCGGGCACGATGCCTCCCAAGCGTCCGAAGTGTTCGACATTCACTTTTCCGTTGACGGCCAGGCGGACATCTTCAATCATCTGTCCGGCGTTCAGTTCGGCCACTAACATACCTTTCACCTTGTCGGCATAGCGGGCGATTGCGTCTTTGGGGAAAGGCCACAGGGTAATGGGACGCAAAATGCCCACCTTAATGCCTTCTTCGCGGGCTATTTCCATAGCCTTTTGCCCGATACGTGCCATGGAGCCGAATGCCACAATCAGATAGTCAGCGTCTTCGCAATTGATTTCCTCGAAGCGCACCTCGTTTTCTTCGATGAGCTTGTATTTGGCCTGAAAGCGGATGTTGTTCTTCTCCATGGCTTCGGGCTTCAGTTCCAACGAAGTGATGATGTTGGGCTTGCGGTTCTTTGTCTTACCGGTGGAAGCCCACGGGCATTGGGCGATGACTTCCTCGTCGGTGCGGCGTGGTTTTTGCGGAGGCAATACCACTTTCTCCATCATTTGCCCTACGACACCGTCCGCCAGGATAACGGCGGGATTGCGATATTTAAAGGCCAATTCGAAAGCCAGGCCTACAAAGTCCGCCATCTCCTGCACCGAAGACGGAGCCAAGGTTATCAGCCGATAGTCGCCGTGTCCACCTCCCTTGGTGGTTTGGAAATAATCTGCCTGGCTGGGTTGGATGGTGCCTAAACCAGGGCCTCCGCGCATGACGTTCACAATGAGGCACGGCAATTCGGCACCCGCCAGGTAGGACACGCCTTCCTGCATGAGGCTGACACCGGGGCTGGACGATGAGGTCATGACCATCTTACCGCTTCCGGCTCCACCGTATACCATATTAATAGACGCTACCTCGCTTTCGGCCTGAAGCACCACCATGCCGGTAGTTTCCCAGGGTTTCAGTTCGGCCAGCGTTTCCAAAACCTCCGATTGAGGAGTAATAGGATAACCGAAGTACCCGTCGGCACCGCAGCGGATGGCCGCATGGGCGATGGCTTCGTTTCCTTTCATTAATACTACTTCTTCTGCCATATTTACACAGATTTACATGTTATTCTACTTTTACTTTATACACGGATATGCATCCGTCCGGGCATACCGTGGCGCACGAAGCGCATCCGTTGCACGTGTCTTCCAGTGCCTGGTAGGCATAGTTGTATCCTTTTATGTTTACTTCCTTAGCCAGAGCGATGACATGAAGCGGACAAGCCACAGCACACAAGTTGCACCCTTTGCAACGCTCGGTGTCTACTACGATAGCTCCTTTGATTTTTGCCATAATTTACGTTTCCTTTTATTTATTGGTTGTACATATCTTTGTTATAAAAGTTTAGTATGTCTATCACCATACGCCGGGCTTCGCGCGCAGGACTTTCGGGGTTGATGTCCATGGCATACTGATAGTTGTTCAAGGCTTGCTGCCAGTTTCCCTGTTTGCGGTAAGCGTTTCCTCGCAGGTAGTAAGCCGTGTCTTTTTGGGGGAAATTACTCTCAAGCAATCTGTTCAGTTGTTCAATAGCTTGGGTAACCTCTCCCCGGCTGATAAGTTCTTTTATCGTTGTCAATTCTTCCATGCAATACGTGTATGGGTTTATTATCTCGCAAAGATAGCTTTTTCTGTTGGACTTGCGTATAATCTTTAGGAAAAAAGCTATTTTTATGTTCAATTATGGGATGTTTTTACATTTAAAGAAACGATGCTTTACATTAAATGATACATCGCTTTACATTAAATGATATGCCACTTTACATTAAACGATATGGTTTCTCTCTTTAAAAATAAAAAAAACAGCAATGCACTCAATGGGGCATTGCTGTTTTTTATATAGTTTTCGAGAAACTTTTTATTCAGTTATGGGTATCTTCTCGATTCGGCGCTGATGGCGTCCGCCTTCAAACGGAGTAGAGAAAAACTTGTTCATAATGGCATCGGCCTCCGTGTTGGTCACGAAGCGGCCGGGCATGACAAGCACATTGGCATTGTTGTGCTGACGTGCCAGCTCGGCAATGTCGGGCCTCCAGCAAAGAGCCGCCCGGATGCCTTGGTGCTTGTTCAGGGTCATGGCGATGCCGTTTCCGCTTCCGCAGATGGCGATGCCCGGATAGCATTCTCCGGCTTCTACGGCACAGGCCAGCGGATGGGCGAAGTCGGGATAATCCACGCTCTCCGGCGAATAGGTGCCAAAGTCCTTATATTCCCAGCCTTTGGCTTCCAGCCATTGCTTCACGTATTGTTTTAGCGCATATCCGGCATGGTCGGAGCAAATTCCTATGGTTTCCATTTACAAGATAGCTTTTACTTGGTTGTACACATTTTCAGCCGTGAAGCCCAGCTTCTCGTCCAGCACCTTGTAGGGAGCCGAGAAACCGAACGAAGGCAATCCCCAAATCTTGCTCTGTGTGCCTACCAAGCCTTCCAGTGTGACGGGCAATCCGGCGGTCATGCCGAATTTTTTGACTGCGGCCGGTATCACGGACTCTTGGTAGTCAGTAGGTTGTGTGCGGAAAAGTCCTTCGGAAGGAGCCGAAACGATGCGCACCTTCACACCGTCCTTGCGCAACAACTCGGCACCGGCCACCAACGTAGACACCTCGGAGCCTGAAGCTACCAGCACTACATCGGGATTTTCATCTGATCCGGCTACTACGTAAGCGCCTTTAGCCACCTGTGTATAGTCGTTGCCTGCGGGCAAGTTGGTTATGTTTTGGCGGGAGAGGATTAAAGCCGTAGGCGTCTTCGTGTTTTCCATAGCCAAACGCCAGGCGACACTCGTCTCTTCGCAATCGGCTGGGCGGAGCACCAACATGGAGTTTTCACCCTTGTGGTTCTTCAATTTCTCCATCAGGCGGATTTGAGCTTCCTGCTCTACAGGCTCGTGCGTCGGGCCATCCTCGCCTACGCGGAAAGCGTCGTGTGTCCAAATGAACTTCACGGGCACTTCCATCAGCGCAGCCATGCGTACGGCCGGCTTCATGTAGTCGGAGAATACGAAGAAGGTTCCGCAAGCGGGAATGACACCGCCATGCAGGGCCATACCGATGCAGCAGCAAGCCATGGTCAGCTCGGCCACGCCGGCTTGGAAGAAAGCACCGCTGAAGTCGCCTTTTTGGAAAGCATGCGTTTTCTTCAAGAAGCCATCGGTCTTATCAGAGTTGGACAAATCGGCGGAAGCCACAATCATATTGTCCACCTGTTCAGCCAATGCGCCCAGTACGGTAGCCGATGCGGCACGGGTGGCTGAATTGGGTTTCTGCTCAATGGCAGCCCAGTTCACCTCGGGAGCCTTGCCTGAGAAGAAACGCTCCAGTTTAGCGGCCAGCTCGGGATTAGCGGCAGTCCAAGCGGCTTTGGCGGCATAGCGTTCAGCTACAATCTGCTTCAACTCGGCGGCACGTTTGGCATAAAGTTCCTGCACTTCGGGGAAGATTTGGAAGGGATTCTCCGGGTCGCCACCCAAGTTCTTGATGGTGTTGATGTAAGCATCGCCGCCCAGCGGTGCGCCGTGCGTAGCGCAATTTGCCTCGTAGCTGCTGCCATCGGCCTTGCGGGCGCCTTTGCCCATCACGGTGTGGCCGATGATGAGGGTCGGACGTTCAGTCTCCGCCTTGGCTTCGTTCAGTGCCCCGCGGATGGCGTCGGGGTCGTTTCCGTCTATCTTGATGACCTTCCAGCCCCATGCTTCATACTTCTTGGCGGTATCTTCCGTGGTCACAGCTTTGGTCTCGGTAGAAAGCTGGATGTCGTTGGCGTCATAGAACATGATGAGGTTGTCCAAGCCCAGTGTGCCGGCAATGCGGCCTGCGCCTTGCGAGATTTCCTCCTGCACGCCCCCATCGGAGATGTAAGCGTAGATAGTTTGATTCATCACTTCGCCAAAGCGGGCTTTCAGGAACTTGGCGGCGATGGCGGCGCCTACGGCAAATGTATGTCCTTGTCCCAGCGGGCCTGAGGTGTTTTCAATGCCGCGTGCGATGTCGCGTTCGGGGTGTCCCGGTGTGGGGTTTCCCCATTGGCGGAACTCCTTCAGTTCGTCCAATGTAAACTTACCCGCTAAAGCCAGTTGGGAGTAAAGCATCGGCGACATGTGGCCGGGGTCGAGGAAGAAACGGTCTCGTCCTTCCCAAGCGGGATTTTCGGGGTCATATACCAAGAACTCGGAAAAAAGTACGTTTACGAAGTCGGCACCGCCCATGGCGCCGCCCGGATGTCCGGACTTGGCTTTCTCCACCATAGAAGCAGCCAGGATGCGGATGTTGTCGGCTGCGCGGTTCATTAGTTTTTTGTCATTCATATTGTTTGGTTTAATTTTTTGCAAAGTTAAGCAATTATTTGATATGATAAGCTATCGTTGTCCATCTATCGTAGAATGGTTATTCGTTTAGAGTACTTCTAATGTCACGATAGACTTGGCGGGAAGCGTCACTTTCAGCACACCTTTGCTGAATTTGGCACCTTTGAAAGGAACGGGCTTCACGACATCGGGCCGCTCGAACGAGTTGTAGTCGGCAATGTTTGGAGAAGTCAGTATCTCGCCTTGGACTTGATTGACGCTAATGCCCGACAAGTTGACGCTGATTTCCTGCTCGTTCTTCAAGTCTACGTTCGATAGGGAGAGGTGTATCTTCCCGTCTTTATCACGTGATGCCGTGGCGCTGACAAGCGGCAATGTGCGGCGGTCTCGCACGTCCATCGTCTCGCAATTCACGTCCAAGGGCAGGTAAGTGGCGTCCTGATGCACCTTGTACATCTTGAAGACGTAGTAGGTGGGTGTCAGTACCATTTTGTCGTCCTTGGTCAGAATCATGGATTGCAGCACGTTAACTATCTGGGCGATGTTGGCCATCTTCAGACGCTCGGTGTACTTGTGGAAAATGTCAAGCGAGAGGGATGCCACGAACGCGTCGCGCAGGGTGTTCTGCTGGTAGAGGTGTCCGGGAATGGTGCCGGGCTCTTCGTCCCACCAAGTGCCCCACTCATCCAGTATCAGAGCGATATTCTTTTGCGGGTCGAATCCGTCCATGATGGCGATGTGACGCTTCAGCACGTCTTCGATCTCGCGGCATTTGCCCAACGTCCAATAGTAATCTTCGTCACTGAACTTGGTGGCCGCTCCTTTGCTGCCGCTCCAGCCGGACACGGTGTAATAGTGCAACGACAGGCCGTTCATCCGCCCGCCTACTTGGTCCATGAGCACCCGTGTCCAGTTGTAATCGTAGTCGCTGGCACCGCTGGCAATCTTGTACAGGCGGTTATCATCGTAGTTGCGGCAATAGGTAGAGTAACGGCGGTAAAGGTCGGCGTAGTATTCGGGGCGCATGCTTCCGCCGCAGCCCCAGCTTTCGTTGCCCACGCCGAGGTATTTCACCTTCCAAGCCTTGTCGCGTCCGTTTTGGCGGCGCAGGCGTGCCATGGGCGAATCGCCTTCGGAGGTCATGTATTCCACCCATTTGGCCAGCTCTTCCACCGTGCCGCTTCCTACGTTTCCGCTGATGTAAGGTTCGCAGCCCAGCATTTCGCAGAGGTTCAGGAACTCGTGTGTGCCGAAACTGTTGTCCTCGATAGTGCCTCCCCAATTGTTGTTCACCATCTTGGGGCGTTGCTCCTTGGGACCGATGCCGTCCATCCAATGGTACTCGTCGGCAAAGCATCCGCCCGGCCAGCGCAGGACGGGCACCTGCAGTTCTTTCAAAGCGTTGAACACATCGGTGCGATACCCCTTGATGTTGGGGGTGTCCGAGTCTTCGCCCACCCAAAGGCCGCCGTAGATGCACGTGCCTAAGTGCTCGGCAAATTGGCCGTAGATTTCTTTCGGGATGATTTGTTTGCCCTGGTCGCCATGGACGGTGATGGTAGCGCTCTTCTGTGCGGAGAGAGTCAGGCCGGTGGCCAGCATGAGGCTGCTTATTAATAGTCTTGTTTTCATGATAAATGATAATTTATCGGGGGGAACCACAGATAACACAGATAGTACAGATTTACACGGATTTTAAGGTATCTGTCATGTCGAGCTTGTCGAGACATCTCACGTAGTGCATGAGGAGGTCTTACATGAGACCCTTCGACTACGCTCAGGGTGACAGATACATCTGTGCTCATCTCGTTTAATCCGTGT
>CASGED010000023.1 GCA_949300425.1 uncultured Bacteroides sp. | reverse complement strand
GCCATAGAACTCCTGTAGCTTCCCGTAGGCCCATGTCCATTCATAGGTATAGTAGTTGCTATGCATCTCGCCAAAAGCGTCGCTGATGTCCTGCAGGCGATTGATGTCGCCCCGCTCAATGGCGTCCAGCAGACGGTCTATTTCGCTTTTCGGGGCAATCAGTCCGGAGATATCCACCCACTCCCCGCTACCGATAGGGGTATCCGGGTGCAGGCGGGCACGGATTTCCTCGTCCGTGCGGAAACGTGTCTCTTCCAGCCGTTTGATGACGGAATTGCCCAGAAACTTGTGGATAGCCGTCTCATAGAAGCCTATGCCTTTTACCAGGGCCGAGTTGCGTATTTTCGCGCTGTGGTACGAATAGATATCGGACAACTCACCCGAGGCATGGCGCAGGGCCAGCAGGATGTCCCGTCCCTTGAACATCTTTTGCACCGTATAGGGGCTCAGCAGGTTGTAGTTGATGTAATCCAACTTGTGCGGATCGGTGCGTCCATCGCGCTTGGGCCACTTCTGTGCGTCACGGATGGTACCCACGCTACGCAAATTGACACCGGGGGCCAGATACGTGGTGTTCTGTTGTTCAATGAGGTAAGAGAAAGGCAGGTTCGATGTATCTGCATGATTGACATGGCGCCCCATAACGAGCGAGAAAGCTCCCACCCGCGCCGGCCATAGGATGTAGGAGTCTGACGAGGTTTTCGCCCCGCGTTCCAACGTACCTTGGTGGATAGGCCCCAACTTATACATGTGGTTGCTCTGGTTGGAACCGGAACCGGCGTTCATGAAGGAGAACATGCCCGCAATGAGCAATGTGCTCTTGTGGTGCGTCACGGTGAACGGTCCCGCAAAGATAGCGCACGCCTCGCCATTCTCGCCCTGGCAATTGCTGAAGAACAAAGAGTCCGAGGCCGAGTAGTTGTGCCCCAATTTGCAGGCCTGCCCCACGAAGCAGCGCGTCAGCATCGCTCCATCATCCACGTGTGAACCGCTGGAAATAATGAAATCTTCGCACACCACCCCATGACCGATGTGTATCGGGGCCGTCTCATTACTATTAAGGCTACCGTTGTATAAACGTCCTGTTCCCGATATGCGGCACCAATCGCCGATGCGGACGTTCTTGATGCTTCCCGTATTGAGGATAGTGACGTGATGGCCTATGGTGCCGCGGTCCGAGGCATGTTTGCGCGCGTAAAAGTCCGTGATTTCTTTCAGGCGTGCCGTCAGCACGGGGCGATGGCGGTAGAGGGCCATGACGTAAGCGATGTGGGCGGATAGCTTGTCGGTGATAGCCACCTCGCGCCCACCGGTCTCGTTGAGCACCGACACTTCTACGCCATTGCCGAAGGTTGCCGTGCCTTCCACGAAGATGCGGTCCACGTTCTCGATGAAAGTATCATCCCCGATGTCGTAGTTAGCGATGTAGTTTTGGATGTTCTCAATACAACAGTTGTTGCCCACGGAGACGTTATGCAGGGTCACGTGGCGCAGGGCTGCGTGTTTCCTGATGCCCCCCGGCAGGGTAAATTCCCCCTCGAACACGCCCAGGCGGACATCGCCCGAAAAGCGCGTATGGTACACATGGTCGGTGACGAAGCCCTCAGCCACACTCACTCTCTCCCAATCATCGGCCAAACAGGACTGGGCCTGCAGGCGGACGATTTCATCGTTTGTCAATTTACGGTAGTTCATGTTTACTTGATTGTATAAGGTGTGTTTTTAATCATAGCAATAAAAACGAACCCTTTAAGTGATAGTCTTCACGCTCACTTAAAGGGCTGTTTTCACACGAGAGACGGTTGTTTGTTACTTAATATTACCCACCTTCAGCAGGTATTCGGCAATCTGAACCGCATTCAGAGCGGCACCTTTGCGGATCTGGTCGCTGACCGTCCAGAACGACAGACCGTTCGGGTTGGTCAGGTCCTTGCGGATACGGCCCACATACACCTCGTCATGGTCTGCCACGAAGAGCGGCATCGGATATTCCTTCTTCGCCGGATTGTCCTGTAGGATAATCCCCTCGGTCGTAGCAAAAGCCTCGCGCACCTCTTCCAGCGATAGCGGGCGTTCGGTCTCCACCCAGGTCGCTTCGCTATGCGCGCGCATCACCGGGACACGTACGCAAGTGGCGCTCACCTCGATATCCGAGTGCATAATCTTGCGCGTCTCGTTATACATCTTCATCTCCTCTTTGGTATATCCGTTGTCCGTAAAGACATCTACATGCGGAATCAGGTTGTAGGCCAACTGATAAGCGAACTTCTCGACCGTCGGCTGCTCACCCTTCAGTATCTGTTCGTATTGCTTCACCAGCTCGGCCATTGCCGTAGCTCCCGCTCCGCTGGCGGCCTGATAGGTGGCTACATGCACCCGTTTGATATGAGACAGTTTTTCGATTGCTTTCAAGGCGACCACCATCTGGATGGTCGTACAATTCGGATTGGCGATGATGCCGCGCGGACGGTCCAAAGCATCTTCCGGATTCACCTCCGGCACCACCAGGGGCACATCATTTTCCATACGAAACGCGCTCGAGTTGTCAATCATCACCGTGCCATGCTTCGTGATGGTCCCGGCATACTCTACAGACGTACTACCTCCGGCCGATACGAAAGCCACATCTATGTCCTTGAAGTCATCGTTGTGCTTCAGCTCCTTGACCGTGTACGACTTGCCACGGAATGTATATTCGCGTCCGGCACTCCGGGAAGAACCGAATAACACCAAGTTATCCATCGGGAAATTTCTCTGTTCAAGCACACGCAGGAACTCTTGTCCTACGGCTCCGCTTGCACCCACAATTGCTACGTTCATTTTTTGAGCCAAATTTAGTTTGATTATTATTGAATTGTATTACCTTTGTCGCAAAATTAATCGCGCTTCGTAATAAAAAGCGTGCAAATATAAACAATTTAAAAACAAAACTGATGGCTATGAAACGATTTTTGCTCTTCTTAGTGATTAATCTTCCGATTTTCGGGGTTGCGCAATCTTGGTCCGGCGATTTGGACAAATTTGAATCGTCAGGAGATTATTGGATGCTGGACGGGGCGAAGACTACGGAAACCCTGTCTTTGAAACAAGCCTACACCCTGCCGGCAGGGGTGGAAAACTGGGAATGGGAGTTCGGACTTTATTTCAGAACCAAGCCGACAAGCTCCAATCGCATCACGGTCTATCCGGTGGAAGGCACCGATATCTATTTCCAGGCCGGTAAGAACGGATATGAGGATTTGTTTCAGTTTTCGGTAAATGGGAAAGAAGAGGCCTTCACCTTTTCGTTTACGGAATATGAATATAAGGAGACGGAGATGTCGGTGCGTATCACCCTGACGGATGGCGACCAATGGCATATCGCCTTGGTGTTGCAGGACCGGCTGAATGGCCGGAGCGAACGGCAGAGCGGGGACATAGAAGCCCTGATAGATTTACCGGAAGAGGCAATCTTCCACTATAAGGTAAAGCATACCAAAAGCAAGCCCAAGCACCTGGGCGTTTCCCCAGAAATCAGCATGACAGAAGACGTGCCTTCCGACCCCGTAGAAGAGCCGGAAGAACCGGACAGCAGCTCGGTTACGTGTCAATATATCGAGCCTTTGAGTGCGAATGAAATTCGTTATAAATTTACGGATGAGGTGGATAAATCGGATGCGACCTTCTTTATCTCCGGAAAGGGATTTGACGGGAAAACGGAGGCGGTCAGAGAAATCTATGATGACACCGACCATTCGATGATAAAGGTGCGTTTCCCTCAGGATATGATTCTTGATGAAGCCTATACTTTTTATTGGGAAAATGTAAAAGATAGCCGGGGATTGCCCCTAAAAGACGGCTCCCTGCATGGTCTTTTCGCTTT
>CASGED010000022.1 GCA_949300425.1 uncultured Bacteroides sp. | reverse complement strand
ACACTCCGTTCCACAATAAGTATCGTCCTCAGTTCTATCTGCGTACTATGGACTGTACGGGTGAAATCACTCTGCCGGAAGGCGTAGAAATGGTAATGCCGGGTGATAACGTGGAAATCACGGTTACTTTGATTTATCCGGTTGCCTTGAACGTAGGTTTGCGTTTCGCTATCCGTGAAGGTGGTCGTACGGTTGGTTCTGGTCAGATTACTGAAATTCTTGACTAATAAATAATTGAATCAGTTCCTGGCACATAAATGTCGGGAACTGATTATGTTCAAACGGGAGTAGCTCAGTTGGTAGAGCACCGGTCTCCAAAACCGGGTGTCGGGAGTTCGAGCCTCTCCTCCCGTGCTAATTTTATTGCAATGAAAAAGATTGTAAACTATATCAAAGAAACTTACGACGAACTTGTTCATAAAGTGTCGTGGCCAACGTATGCAGAACTTACCAACAGCGCAGTAGTTGTTTTATATGCTTCCCTGCTTATTGCACTGGTGGTGTTTGTGATGGATTTCTGTTTTCAACATGTAATGGAGTTTGTGTATCCACATTATTAAAAGTACGGAGAAATGTCTGAGATTGAAAAGAAATGGTACGTCCTGCGTGCTATCAGCGGAAAAGAATCTAAGGTTAAGGAATACCTTGAAGCTGACATCAGAAACAGCAACCTTGGAGATTATGTGTCTCAGGTGTTGATTCCTACCGAAAAAGTGTATCAGGTTCGCAATGGTAAAAAAATTGTGAAGGAAAGGAGCTATCTTCCCGGATATGTTTTGGTGGAAGCGGCTCTTGTCGGTGAGGTGGCTCACCACTTGCGCAATACTCCGAACGTGATTGGATTCTTGGGGGGGATGGATAAACCAACTCCTTTGAGACAATCGGAAGTCAATCGAATTCTCGGTACGGTAGATGAACTTCAGGAAGCCACTGAAGATGTGAATATACCTTATGTCGTTGGTGAAACGGTGAAGGTAAATTACGGTCCGTTTAGCGGATTCAGTGGTATCATTGAAGAAGTGAATGCCGAGAAGAAAAAACTGAAGGTCATGGTAAAGATATTCGGACGGAAAACTCCGTTGGAATTAGGCTTTATGCAGGTTGATAAAGAATAATACAGGTGTTACGCTGTGTTGTTCGACGTCATTAATGTAATATATAAATCATTTTTAACAATGGCTAAAGAAGTTGCTGGACTAATCAAATTACAGATTAAAGGAGGCGCTGCAAATCCATCTCCTCCCGTGGGCCCTGCATTAGGTTCTAAGGGTATTAATATTATGGAGTTTTGCAAGCAATTCAATGCCAGAACCCAGGACAAAGCAGGAAAAATTCTTCCTGTTATCATCACTTACTATGCTGATAAGTCTTTCGATTTCGTAATCAAGACTCCTCCTGTGGCTATTCAGTTATTGGAGTTGACGAAAGTGAAGAGCGGATCGGCGGAACCGAATCGTAAGAAAGTTGCTGAAATTACTTGGGAGCAGGTTCGGACGATCGCTCAAGATAAATTGGTTGACTTGAACTGCTTTACAGTAGAGGCTGCCATGAAGATGGTTGCCGGTACAGCAAGAAGTATGGGTATCACTGTTAAGGGGGAATTCCCGGTTAATAACTAATAAACTTCAATTAGTATGGGTAAACTGACAAAAAATCAAAAGTTAGCTGCAGAAAAAATTGAAGCAGGGAAAGCATACTCTCTTAAAGAAGCTTCTGCTTTGGTGAAAGAGATTACTTTTACTAAATTCGACGCTTCTTTGGATATCGATGTCCGCTTGGGTGTTGACCCCCGTAAGGCTAACCAGATGGTGAGAGGTGTCGTTTCACTTCCTCATGGAACTGGTAAGGTTACGCGCGTTTTGGTGTTATGTACGCCGGATGTTGAAGCTGCTGCAAAAGAAGCTGGAGCTGATTATGTTGGTCTTGACGAATATGTCGAAAAGATCAAAGGTGGATGGACTGACGTGGATGTTATCATTACTATGCCGTCTATCATGGGTAAGATAGGTGCTCTCGGTCGTATTCTGGGTCCTCGTGGGTTAATGCCGAATCCGAAGAGTGGCACTGTAACTATGGATGTTGCTAAAGCTGTTAGAGAAGTAAAACAAGGAAAAATTGACTTTAAGGTTGATAAGAGCGGTATTGTTCATACTTCTATCGGTAAAGTTTCATTTAGTGCTGATCAAATTCGTGAAAATGCGAAAGAATTCATCTCTACTTTGATTAAATTGAAACCGACTGCAGCCAAGGGTACATATATAAAGAGTATTTATCTTTCTAGTACAATGAGTGCGGGTATTAAAATCGACCCGAAATCAGTAGAGGAAATCTAATAAAAAGGACAAATCATGAGAAAGGAAGATAAAAGTACGATTATTGAGCAGATTGCTGCTACGGTAAAAGAATATAGTCATTTCTATTTGGTGGACACCACTGCTATGAACGCTGCTGCTACTAGTGCTTTGCGTGCCGCTTGTTTCAAAGCTGACATTAAGTTGATGGTAGTGAAGAATACGTTGCTTCATAAGGCTTTGGAGAGTTTGGAGATTGACTATTCGCCGCTTTATGGTTGCCTGAAGGGTACAACTGCCGTTATGTTCTGTAACGTTGCGAACGTTCCGGCAAAGTTGCTTAAGGACAAGTCTAAAGATGGCATTCCGGGCTTGAAAGCAGCTTATGCTGAAGAAAGCTTCTATGTTGGTGCTGACCAGTTGGATGCTCTCGTAGCTATTAAGAGTAAAAATGAAGTTATTGCCGAAATTGTCGCTTTGCTACAGTCGCCGGCCAAGAATGTTATTTCTGCTCTGCAATCAGGTGGTAACACCCTTCACGGAGTTCTCAAAACTCTTGGTGAACGCGAGGCGTAAGGCTTCGTAAACAAATAGGCCAATAGAATGGCCGCAAAACAAATTAATCAATTATTTAGTATTAAACAATTAAATTCATACAAAAATGGCAGATTTGAAAGCTTTTGCAGAACAATTAGTTAACTTGACAGTAAAAGAAGTTAATGAACTTGCAACAATCTTGAAGGAAGAATATGGTATTGAACCTGCTGCTGCAGCTGTTGCTGTTGCTGCTGGTCCGGCTGCAGGTGGTGCTGCAGCAGCAGAAGAGAAAACTTCTTTCGATGTAGTTTTGAAGAGTGCTGGCTCGGCTAAACTTCAGGTAGTTAAAGCCGTTAAGGAGGCTTGCGGACTTGGTTTGAAGGAAGCTAAGGACTTGGTAGACGGTGCTCCGAGTACAGTTAAGGAAGGTTTGGCTAAGGACGAAGCAGAATCATTAAAGAAAACATTGGAAGAAGCTGGAGCTGAAGTTGAACTTAAATAACATTAGCCTGTTAATCAGGTAATTCGGTTAGGAACCCTTGTGATGAAGGGTTCTTAACCTTTTTGTGTATATATTTAAAATTCACTTCTACAAATCCATTATCAGATGTCTTCAAATACTGTAAATCAAAGAGTTAATTTCGCTACGACTAAAAAACCGTTGGAATATCCGGATTTTTTGGAAGTACAATTGAAGTCATTCAAAGACTTTTTACAACTGGACACTCCTCCCGAAAAACGTAAAAAAGAGGGATTGTATAAAGTGTTTGCTGAGAACTTCCCCATCGCCGATACAAGGAACAATTTTGTTCTCGAGTTTTTGGACTACTATATTGATCCGCCGCGTTATACAATAGACGAATGTATAGAGCGGGGGCTTACTTACAGCGTCCCTTTGAAAGCAAAGTTGAAACTGTATTGTACAGATCCTGACCATGAAGATTTTGATACGGTTATTCAGGATGTGTTTCTTGGCCCGATTCCTTACATGACGGATCAGGCAACGTTTGTGATTAATGGTGCGGAGCGTGTAGTTGTTTCACAATTGCATCGTTCTCCAGGTGTGTTCTTTGGTCAAAGTGTGCATGCGAATGGTACGAAGTTATATTCTGCCCGTATTATACCGTTTAAGGGCTCATGGATTGAGTTCGCGACTGACATTAATAATGTTATGTACGCTTATATTGACCGTAAGAAGAAATTGCCTGTTACCACATTGTTGCGTGCCATTGGTTTCGAGAATGACAAGGACATTCTTGAAATCTTTAATTTGGCTGAAGACGTCAAAGTGAACAAGGCGAACTTGAAGAAAATCATCGGACGCAAATTGGCCGCACGTGTGTTGAAAACATGGATTGAGGACTTTGTAGATGAAGATACCGGTGAGGTTGTTTCTATTGAACGTAACGAAGTTGTTATTGATCGTGAAACGGTCATAGAACCGGAACATATCGATATTATTTTGGAATCGGGGGTTCAAAATATCCTTGTGCACAAAGATGAGCCGAACCAATCCGATTACTCTATTATATATAACACATTGCAGAAGGATCCTAGTAACTCTGAGAAAGAGGCGGTACTGTATATTTACCGTCAGTTGCGTAATGCGGATCCTGCTGATGATGCAAGTGCCCGTGAAGTCATTAATAACTTGTTCTTCTCTGAGAAGAGATATGATTTAGGTGAGGTCGGCCGTTACCGTATTAATAAGAAGCTGAACTTGACGACCGACATGGATGTCCGGGTGTTGACGAAAGAAGATATTATTGAAATTATCAAATATTTGATAGAGCTGATTAACTCGAAAGCTGTTGTAGACGATATTGACCATTTGAGTAATCGTCGTGTCCGTACGGTGGGCGAACAACTTTCCAATCAGTTTGCTATAGGTTTGGCCCGTATGTCGCGTACGATTCGTGAACGCATGAATGTGCGTGACAATGAAGTGTTTACTCCGATAGATTTGATTAACGCCAAGACAATATCTTCGGTTATCAATTCTTTCTTTGGTACGAACGCTTTGTCCCAGTTTATGGACCAAACTAATCCGTTAGCAGAGATTACTCATAAGCGTCGTATGTCTGCGTTGGGACCTGGAGGCTTGTCTCGTGAACGTGCGGGTTTTGAGGTGCGTGACGTACACTATACGCATTATGGACGTTTGTGTCCGATTGAAACTCCTGAAGGTCCGAACATCGGTCTGATTTCATCTTTGTGTGTATTTGCTAAGATTAATGATCTTGGTTTTATTGAGACGCCTTATCGCAAAGTTGAAAACGGCAAAGTTGACTTGTCTGAAGATGGTTTGATATATTTGAGCGCGGAGGAAGAAGAAGGCAAAATTATCGCTCAGGGTAATGCGCCTTTGAATGATAACGGGACATTCATCCGTGATAGAGTGAAGGCCCGTCAAGATGCTGATTATCCTGTGGTGGCTCCTGGTCAGGTTGAACTGATGGATGTTTCGCCCCAGCAAATCGCTTCTATTGCGGCTTCTCTGATTCCTTTCTTGGAGCACGATGACGCAAACCGTGCGTTGATGGGGTCAAACATGATGCGTCAGGCAGTTCCTTTGTTGAGAAGCGAAGCGCCTATTGTGGGTACCGGTATCGAACGGCAACTGGTTCGTGATTCCCGTACTCAGATTGCGGCAGAAGGCGAGGGTGTTGTTGATTTTGTGGATGCGACCACGATTCGTATTTTGTATGACCGTACGGAGGACGAGGATTTTGTAAGTTTTGAGCCTGCTTTAAAGGAGTATCATATTCCGAAGTGGAGACGTACCAACCAAAGCATGACGATAGATTTGCGCCCTATATGTGAAAAAGGACAGCGTGTCACGAAAGGACAGATTTTAACTGAAGGTTATTCTACGGAAAATGGAGAATTAGCTTTAGGTAAGAATCTGCTAGTGGCTTATATGCCTTGGAAAGGATATAATTATGAGGACGCAATTGTGCTGAACGAACGTGTTGTTCGGGAAGACCTTTTGACTTCGGTGCATGTGGAAGAATTCTCGTTGGAAGTTCGTGAGACGAAGCGTGGCATGGAAGAGTTGACATCGGATATTCCCAATGTGAGTGAAGATGCCACGAAGGATTTGGACGAGAATGGTATCGTACGTGTTGGAGCCCGTATTGAACCAGGTGATATTCTGATAGGTAAGATTACACCGAAAGGAGAGTCTGATCCTTCTCCTGAAGAGAAATTGTTGCGGGCCATTTTTGGTGATAAGGCGGGAGACGTGAAAGATGCCTCGTTGAAAGCTTCACCTTCTTTGAAAGGCGTTGTAATCGGCAAACGGTTATTCTCACGTGTAATCAAGAGCCGTAGTTCAAAGATGGCGGATAAGGTTGTTCTGCAAAAGCTTGACGAGGAGTTTGAAGGTAAGGTCGCTGACTTGCGTAAGATTTTGGTTAATAAATTATTGAAACTTACGGAAGATCAAGTGTCGGAAGGAGTAAAGGACTATATGGGAGCAGATATCATTGCCAAAGGGGCAAACTTCCATGCTTCAGACTTCAGTGATTTGGATTTCACTTCTATTCAACTCATTGGCTGGACGAAGGATGAACATATCAATGGTTTGATTCGCGCTTTGGTGATGAATTTCATCAAAAAATATAAAGAACTTGACGCTGAATTGAAGCGTAAGAAATTTGCCATAACCATTGGTGATGAACTTCCTGCCGGTATTATTCAGATGGCAAAAGTGTATATTGCCAAGAAACGTAAGATTGGTGTGGGTGATAAAATGGCTGGTCGTCATGGTAATAAGGGTATTGTCTCTCGGGTGGTTCGTCAGGAGGATATGCCGTTTCTGGCCGATGGAACTCCGGTGGATATCGTTTTGAATCCCTTGGGTGTGCCGTCCCGTATGAATATCGGTCAGATATTTGAGGCCGTATTGGGTAGTGCTGGGAAGAAGTTGGGAGTTAAGTTTGCCACTCCTATTTTCGATGGTGCGACATTGGACGATTTGAATGAGTGGACAGATAAAGCAGGCCTGCCGCGTTATGGTAAAACGACCTTGTACGATGGGGGAACCGGTGAAGCGTTCGAACAACAGGCAACGGTGGGGGTAACCTATATGTTGAAGTTAGGACACATGGTTGAAGACAAGATGCATGCTCGTTCTATCGGTCCGTATTCACTGATTACTCAACAGCCTTTGGGTGGTAAGGCTCAGTTTGGTGGCCAGCGTTTCGGAGAAATGGAAGTTTGGGCATTGGAAGCCTTTGGAGCGGCTCACATTCTGCAAGAGATTCTGACGATTAAGTCGGATGACGTAGTGGGACGTTCGAAAGCTTATGAAGCCATTGTAAAAGGTGAGCCGATGCCTACGCCGGGTATTCCTGAATCGTTGAACGTGTTGTTGCATGAGTTAAGAGGTTTAGGACTGAGCATCCACTTAGAATAAATGGATAATTGATAAGGGGGGGCCGGAAGGTTTATTGCCCTCAATTATCAACTTTCAATTTTTTCAATTGTCAATTATCAATTAATATATAAAGTATGGCTTTTAGAAAAGATAATAAGATAAAGAGTAATTTCTCGAAAATCTCTATCGGTTTGGCTTCTCCAGAAGAAATCCTTGAGAATTCGAGTGGTGAAGTATTAAAGCCTGAAACCATTAATTACCGCACTTACAAGCCTGAACGCGACGGTTTGTTTTGCGAACGCATCTTTGGCCCTGTCAAAGATTATGAGTGCCATTGCGGTAAGTATAAACGCATTCGTTACAAAGGTATCGTTTGCGACCGATGTGGTGTGGAAGTGACGGAAAAGAAAGTTCGTAGAGAGCGTACCGGCCATATTCAGTTGGTTGTGCCAGTGGCTCATATTTGGTATTTCCGTTCTCTTCCTAATAAAATCGGCTATTTGTTAGGTTTGCCTACAAAGAAACTGGATGCCATCATTTATTATGAACGTTACGTCGTTATCCAGCCGGGAGTGTTGGCTGACGAGGTTGCCCAATATGATTTGTTGGAAGAAACCGAATATCTGGACCTGTTGGAGAAACTGCCGAAAGAAAATCAATATTTGGAGGATTCAGACCCCAATAAATTTATTGCCAAGATGGGTGCTGAGGCAATTTATGATTTGCTGGCTCATTTGGATTTGGACGCTTTGTCTTACGAATTGCGTCATCGTGCCAACAATGATGCATCCCAACAGCGTAAGAATGAAGCGTTGAAGCGTTTGCAAGTTGTAGAATCTTTCCGCGCATCGCGGGGACGAAACAAACCGGAGTGGATGATTATGCGTATCATTCCGGTCATTCCGCCGGAATTGCGTCCGTTGGTTCCGTTGGATGGAGGCCGTTTTGCCACTTCTGACTTGAATGACTTATATCGTCGCGTGATTATCCGTAACAATCGTTTGAAGCGTTTGATTGAAATCAAGGCTCCTGAAGTGATTCTCCGTAACGAGAAGCGTATGTTGCAGGAAGCCGTTGATTCATTATTCGATAATTCACGTAAGTCGAGTGCTGTTAAAACTGATTCCAATCGACCGCTTAAGTCTTTGTCTGACAGCTTGAAGGGTAAGCAAGGACGTTTCCGTCAGAACCTATTGGGTAAACGTGTTGACTATTCCGCACGTTCGGTTATTGTCGTGGGGCCGGAGTTGCGTATGGGCGAATGCGGTATACCGAAACTGATGGCCGCAGAACTTTATAAACCGTTCATTATCCGTAAGTTGATAGAACGCGGTATTGTAAAAACGGTGAAGAGCGCAAAGAAGATTGTAGACCGTAAAGAACCTGTGATTTGGGATATTTTGGAGCATGTAATGAAAGGGCATCCCGTTTTATTAAACCGTGCCCCGACACTGCACCGCTTGGGTATTCAGGCTTTTCAACCGAAGATGATAGAAGGAAAGGCTATCCAGTTGCACCCGTTGGCATGTACGGCTTTCAACGCCGACTTCGATGGTGACCAAATGGCCGTTCATTTGCCTTTGAGTAATGAGGCGGTATTGGAGGCTCAGTTGTTGATGCTTCAATCGCACAATATCTTGAATCCAGCCAATGGAGCTCCTATTACGGTGCCTGCTCAAGATATGGTGCTTGGTTTGTATTACATTACAAAGTTGCGTAAGGGGGCCAAAGGTGAAGGATTGACATTCTATGGTCCGGAAGAAGCTTTAATTGCTTATAATGAAGGTAAGTGTGATATTCATGCTCCGATTAGTGTTATTGTGAACGATGTGGATGAAAACGGGAATGTGGTGAAGAAGATGATGCATGACACTTCTGTGGGACGTGTGATTGTAAATGAGCTGGTGCCGGATGAAGCCGGATATATCAATACAATTATTTCTAAAAAATCTCTTCGTGATATTATTAGTCACGTAATTAAGGTGTGTGGAGTATCTAAAGCTGCGGATTTTCTGGATGGCATCAAGAATCTAGGATATTATATGGCATTCAAGGGAGGGTTGTCCTTCAATTTGGGCGATATTATTATTCCGAAAGAAAAGGAAGCTTTGGTGCAGAAGGGATATGACGAAGTAGAGCAGGTTATCAGTAACTATAACATGGGTATCATCACCAATAACGAACGTTATAATCAGGTGATTGATATTTGGACGCATGTCAACTCTGAGTTGTCTAACATCTTGATGAAGACAATTTCGGCCGATGATCAAGGTTTCAACTCAGTATACATGATGCTTGACTCCGGTGCCCGTGGTTCTAAGGAGCAGATTCGTCAGTTGTCCGGTATGCGTGGCTTGATGGCCAAGCCGCAAAAGGCTGGTGCGGAAGGTGGTCAGATTATTGAGAATCCTATCTTGTCGAACTTTAAGGAGGGCTTGTCCGTGTTGGAATACTTTATCTCTACTCACGGTGCCCGTAAAGGTTTGGCCGATACGGCTTTGAAGACGGCAGACGCCGGATACTTGACTCGTCGTCTGGTAGATGTTTCGCATGATGTGATTATCAATGAAGAGGATTGTGGCACTTTGCGCGGCCTCGTATGTACGGCGTTGAAGAACAACGATGAGACCATAGCTACGTTGTATGAACGTATTTTGGGTCGCGTGTCTGTGCATGACATTGTGCATCCTACTACCGGTGAGTTAATTGTAGCAGGAGGTGAGGAAATTACTGAGGAAATCGCCCAAAAGATAGAGGACTCGCCCATTGAAAGTGTGGAAATTCGTTCGGTGTTGACTTGTGAATCCAAGAAGGGGGTTTGTGCCAAATGTTATGGACGAAACCTGGCTACTAGTCGCATGGTGCAGAAGGGAGAAGCCGTTGGTGTCATTGCCGCTCAATCCATTGGTGAGCCGGGTACTCAGTTGACTCTGCGTACTTTCCACGCCGGTGGTACGGCCGCTAACATTGCCGCTAACGCAAGTATCGTGGCCAAGAATAACGCCCGTTTGGAATTTGAAGAACTTCGCACGGTGGATGTCATTGATGAAGCGGGTGAGCCTGCAAAAGTTGTTGTAGGTCGTTTGGCCGAATTGCGTTTCGTGGATGTCAATACGGATATCATATTGTCTACCCATAACGTGCCTTATGGCTCTACGCTTTATGCTTCCGATGGTGAAGTCGTGGAAAAAGGCAAATTGGTGGCACGTTGGGATCCGTTCAATGCCGTCATTATTACGGAAGCCGCTGGTAAGATAGAATTTGAAGATGTCGTTGAGAATGTGACTTATAAAGTAGAGTCTGATGAGTCTACCGGTTTGCGTGAAATCATTGTGATTGAGTCTAAGGATAAGACAAAGGTGCCTACGGCCCATATCATGACTGAAGATGGCGAACTGATTCGGACCTACAATTTGCCGGTAGGTGGTCATGTCGTTGTAGAAGACGGACAGATGGTGAAAGCCGGTGAGGTTATCGTGAAGATTCCTCGCGCCGTAGGTAAGGCGGGTGATATCACGGGTGGTCTTCCTCGTGTTACTGAATTGTTTGAGGCGCGTAATCCTTCTAACCCGGCCGTGGTTTCTGAAATTGATGGTGAAATCACAATGGGTAAGGTGAAACGTGGTAATCGTGAAATTATTGTTACGTCCAAAGGCGGTGAAGTCAAGAAGTACTTGGTGCCGTTGTCCAAGCAAATCTTGGTGCAAGAAAACGACTATGTACGTGCAGGTACTCCGTTGTCCGATGGTGCCATCACGCCTGCTGACATCTTGGCTATCAAAGGTCCTACGGCCGTGCAAGAATATATCGTAAACGAAGTACAAGACGTATACCGTTTACAGGGTGTGAAGATTAACGATAAGCATTTTGAGATTATCGTTCGCCAAATGATGCGCAAGGTTGAAATCAATGAGCCGGGTGATACCCGTTTCTTGGAGCAACAAGTGGTGGACAAAATCGAATTTATGGAGGAGAACGACCGTATTTGGGGTAAGAAGGTGGTTGTAGACGCCGGTGATTCCCAAACGTTACAGCCGGGTCAGATTGTGACCGCGCGTAAACTCCGTGATGAAAATTCGATGTTGAAACGTCGCGACATGAAATTGGTTCAGGTACGTGAGGCGGTGCCTGCGACTTCTACCCAGATTCTTCAGGGTATTACACGTGCCGCCCTGCAAACATCAAGCTTTATGTCGGCCGCATCCTTCCAGGAGACAACGAAGGTGCTGAACGAAGCCGCTATTAATGGCAAAGTGGATAAGTTGGAAGGCATGAAAGAAAACGTCATCTGCGGTCATTTGATTCCTGCCGGTACTGGCCAGCGCGAGTTCGACAAGGTTATTGTAGGCTCGAAGGAAGAATATGATCGTATGTTGGCCAATAAAAAAACTGTCTTGGATTATAACACCGTAGACGAGAAAGTTGAAGAGTAATCTTAGTAATACAGTTGATTGTGGTGATTGGATTGGGAGCAGTCTGGGTTTCTCCGGGCTGCTCTTCCTTTTTTATTTCACGAATATTGCTGGGCAACTTGTTTTGCCTTCTTTTTGCGAAAATGGTGTCCATGTCTTGCAAAGGTTTTGCTTTGTCGAAAGAATGCAGATGCTTTTTCCTATATAATAAATATAGGTGTTGTCGTGTGATGTTAATGAATTATTAATTAAGGGAACAGATATTTATATGGAAAATCAGAATCAGAATAACGGTTCATTGCAAATAGAATTGAATGAGGAAACGGCGCAAGGCACTTATGCCAATTTGGCTATTATAACCCATTCGAGTTCGGAATTCATACTTGATTTTATCCGTGTGTTGCCAGGGATGCCCAAGGCGGGAGTGAAATCGCGTGTCATATTGGCGCCGGAGCATGCCAAGCGTTTATTGCGTGCGCTTCAGGAGAATATTGAGAAGTACGAACGTGTATTCGGCCCAATCCGTATTCCTGAAGACCATTCATTCCCGCCTATGTCCGGTATGCAAGGGGAGGCATAAGCGTTATTGGACGAGATGGGAAGGCATGCTGTAAGTTATAATTGGCTGAAAATCAAAAAAAATATTGCATTGCATTGATATTTCAAAACTTATTTGTAACTTTGCAGCCCGAAAAAGTGTATGGTTTAGAAAATTAATACAATAATATAATAACTAAAAACATTTAAAATGCCTACAATTCAGCAATTAGTAAGAAAAGGGCGTCAGGTTATGGTAGACAAGAGCAAGTCTCCGGCCTTGGACTCGTGCCCTCAAAGACGTGGCGTTTGCGTGAGAGTGTATACAACCACTCCGAAAAAGCCTAATTCAGCAATGCGTAAGGTCGCTCGTGTTCGTTTGACTAACGGTAAAGAGGTGAACTCTTATATTCCGGGTGAAGGTCATAACTTGCAGGAGCACTCTATCGTTTTGGTAAGAGGCGGTCGTGTTAAGGATCTTCCCGGTGTTCGTTATCACATTGTTCGTGGAACATTGGATACGGCAGGCGTGGCTGGTCGTACGCAAAGACGTTCTAAGTATGGCGCTAAGCGCCCGAAACCAGGACAGGCTGCTCCTGCAAAGAAAAAATAATGCAGCGATAAAATAAGAAAAGTAATAACTACGTTTTTAGTTTGCTTGGAAGATGCTACAGGTTGAGTAAATTTCCTAGTGGGGAAATTGAAGAAAGCAGATGTAAACAGCCAAGAACGAAAACTTTATTTGAAGAAAAATGAGAAAAGCAAAACCCAAGAAACGCGTTATCCTGCCGGATCCCGTGTTTAATGATGTGAAGGTGTCCAAGTTTGTAAACCATCTGATGTATGATGGTAAGAAGAATACCTCGTATGAAATCTTCTACGCGGCTTTGGAGACGGTGAAAAATAAGATGCAGAACGAAGAGAAGTCCGCTCTTGAAATTTGGAAGAAGGCTTTGGATAATGTGACTCCTCAAGTGGAAGTGAAGTCTCGCCGTGTCGGTGGCGCTACATTCCAAGTTCCTACGGAGATTCGCCCCGATCGTAAGGAGTCTATCTCGATGAAGAACCTGATTATCTTTGCTCGTAAGCGTGGCGGTAAGTCGATGGCCGACAAGCTGGCCGCTGAAATTATGGATGCTTACAACGAGCAGGGCGGTGCATTTAAACGTAAAGAAGATATGCACAGAATGGCAGAAGCAAACCGTGCATTTGCTCATTTCCGTTTCTAATTTTTATTTAATAATCAGACTATAGAAAATGGCAAAACGTGATTTACATTTGACCCGCAACATCGGTATTATGGCGCATATTGATGCCGGTAAAACTACGACATCTGAGCGTATCTTGTTTTATACCGGTTTGACACACAAGATCGGTGAGGTGCACGATGGTGCCGCTACCATGGACTGGATGGAGCAGGAACAAGAACGTGGCATCACTATCACATCTGCTGCTACGACAACTTATTGGAACTACGCTGGTGACAAGTACAAAATTAACTTGATTGACACTCCGGGACACGTTGACTTTACGGCGGAAGTTGAGCGTTCGTTGCGTGTGTTGGACGGAGCTGTCGCAACCTATTGCGCAGTAGGTGGTGTTGAACCTCAGTCGGAAACGGTTTGGCGACAAGCTGATAAGTATAATGTACCCCGTATCGGTTATGTGAACAAGATGGATCGTTCGGGCGCAGACTTCTTTGAGGTAGTGCGTCAGATGCGTGAAATTTTGGGCGCTAATCCGTGTCCGGTGGTTATCCCTATCGGTGCTGAGGAGAATTTTAAAGGCGTGGTTGATTTGATCAAGATGAAAGCTATCCTGTGGCACGATGAAACAATGGGGGCTGATTATGACGTTGAGGAGATTCCCGCAAATCTGCAAGCTGAAGCCGAAGAATGGAGGGGCAAAATGTTGGAGACGGTGGCTGAATTTGACGATGCTTTGATGGAGAAGTATTTCGATGACCCTTCTACGATTACGGAAGAAGAAATTTTGCGTGCGCTCCGTGCAGGTACGTTGAAGATGGAGATTGTTCCGATGCTGTGCGGTTCTTCTTTCAAGAATAAAGGTGTGCAGACGTTGCTTGACTATGTATGCGCATTTTTGCCTTCTCCGTTGGATACTCCCAATATTGTCGGCACGAATCCGAATACGGGCGCAGAGGAAGACCGTAAGCCGGATGAAGCTGAAAAGACTTCTGCATTGGCATTTAAGATTGCCACCGACCCGTATGTGGGTCGTTTGACTTTCTTCCGTGTGTATTCCGGTAAGGTGGAGGCGGGCTCTTACATCTATAATAGCCGTTCGGGCAAGAAGGAGCGTGTGTCTCGCTTGTTCCAAATGCACTCTAACAAGCAGAATCCGGTAGAGATGATTTCTGCGGGTGATATAGGTGCAGGCGTGGGGTTCAAGGATATTCGCACAGGTGATACGCTTTGTGATGAAGAGGCTCCGATTGTGTTAGAGTCGATGGACTTCCCCGAACCGGTAATCGGTATTGCCGTTGAACCGAAGACCCAGAAAGATATGGATAAACTTTCTAACGGATTGGCTAAGTTGGCGGAAGAAGACCCGACATTTACGGTTCGCACGGATGAGCAAACCGGTCAAACCGTTATTTCCGGTATGGGTGAGCTTCATCTGGATATCATTATTGATCGTCTGAAACGTGAGTTCAAGGTTGAATGTAATCAAGGTAAACCGCAAGTTAACTATAAAGAGGCCATTACAAAGACTGTTAACCTTCGTGAGGTTTATAAGAAACAGTCCGGTGGTCGTGGTAAGTTTGCCGACATCATTGTAAACGTAGGGCCTATCGATGAGGACTTTAAGGAAGGCGGTTTGCAGTTTATCAATGAAGTTACCGGCGGAAATATTCCTAAGGAATTTATTCCTTCTGTACAGAAAGGCTTCCAGACGGCTATGAAGAACGGTGTGTTGGCCGGTTTCCCGATGGATTCATTGAAGGTTACTTTGCTTGACGGTTCTTTCCACCCGGTAGACTCTGACCAGTTGTCATTCGAAATCTGCGCCATTCAGGCCTATAAGAACGCATGTGCTAAGGCCGGCCCGGTGTTGATGGAACCTATCATGAAGCTGGAAGTGGTAACTCCGGAGGAGAACATGGGTGACGTAATCGGAGACTTGAACAAGCGTCGTGGCCAAGTGGAAGGCATGGAGTCAAGTCGGTCAGGTGCTCGCATCGTGAAGGCTATGGTTCCACTGGCAGAAATGTTTGGCTATGTGACCGCTTTGCGTACGATTACATCAGGCCGTGCCACATCTTCAATGACGTACGATCATCATGCACAAGTTTCGACTTCTATTGCTAAGGCGGTATTGGAAGAAGTAAAGGGTCGTACAGACTTGCTTTAATGAATTGAGAAGGAGTTCGGAGTTAGCAAATGACTCTTAACTTCTGAACTCCTTTTAATAAATTAGTAATAAGTTTAATAGTAAAAACTGATGAGTCAAAAAATTAGAATTAAATTGAAATCTTACGACCACAACTTGGTTGATAAGTCTGCTGAGAAGATTGTAAGAACCGTGAAGACTACGGGTGCTATTGTGAGTGGCCCGATACCTCTTCCTACGCACAAACGTATTTTTACGGTAAACCGTTCGACTTTCGTCAATAAGAAGTCGCGTGAACAATTCGAACTTTCTTCTTATAAGAGATTGATTGACATCTATAGCTCAACGGCAAAGACGGTTGACGCTTTGATGAAGTTAGAGTTGCCGAGTGGTGTGGAAGTAGAAATTAAGGTGTAAGTTGTATTAAAAGTTTAGTGAAATGCCAGGATTATTAGGAAAAAAAATCGGAATGACATCCGTTTTCAGTGCCGAGGGTAAGAATGTACCATGCACTGTTATCGAAGCAGGTCCTTGTGTTGTTACTCAGGTTAAAACCGTAGAGAAAGATGGCTATGCGGCTGTTCAGTTGGGCTTTCAGGAAAAGAAAGAAAAGCGCACTACTAAAGCTTTGCTTGGCCATTTTAAGAAAGCCGGAGTGACACCCAAGAAACACTTGGCTGAGTTCAAGGGATTTGAAAATGATTTGAATCTAGGTGACAATGTTACCGTAGATTTGTTCAATGACGCCATCTTTGTGGATGTAATAGGTACGTCTAAGGGTAAGGGCTTTCAAGGCGTAGTGAAGAGACATGGTTTTGGTGGTGTAGGCGAGTCTACTCATGGTCAGCACAACCGTGCTCGCAAGCCGGGTTCTATTGGTGCTTGTTCTTATCCTGCAAAAGTATTCAAGGGAATGCGCATGGGTGGACAAATGGGTGGCAACAGAGTAACTGTTCAAAACCTGCAAGTATTAAAGGTGATTTCGGAGCACAATCTTCTTTTGATAAAGGGGTCTGTTCCTGGTTACAAAGGTTCAATCGTTTTAATTGAGAAATAATGGAAGTTAGTGTATACAACATTAAAGGTGAAGACACCGGAAGAAAAGTTACGTTGAACGAATCTATCTTCGGAATCGAGCCGAACGACCATGCAATCTATTTAGATGTAAAGCAGTTCATGGCAAACCAACGTCAAGGCACGCATAAGTCTAAAGAAAGAAGTGAAATTAGCGGTTCTACGCGTAAAATTGGTCGTCAGAAAGGTGGCGGTGGTGCACGTCGTGGTGATATGAACTCTCCGGTACTTGTAGGTGGTGGTCGCGTATTTGGTCCTAAACCGCGTGATTATTCCTTTAAATTGAATAAGAAAGTGAAAGCTTTGGCGCGTCGTTCAGCTTTGTCATATAAAGCTCAGAATAATGCCATTGTTATTATTGAGGATTTTAATTTTGAGGCTCCTAAGACGAAGAACTTTATAGGAATGATAAAGAATCTTAAAGTTTCTGATCGTAAGCTGCTGATGATTTTACCGGAAGCAAATAAAAACGTATATTTGTCAGCTCGTAACGTGAAAGGGGCTAATGTGCAGACTGTCTCAGGGTTAAATACTTATAGAGTATTGGACGCTGGCGTTGTCGTGTTTACAGAGAAGGCTCTTTCTGCTATTGATAATGTCTTAGATGTTAAAAAGGAGGCTTAAATAATGGGAATTATTATTAAACCGTTGGTGACAGAAAAAATGACCGCAATAACTGAAAAGCAAAACAATCGTTTTGGCTTTATTGTGCGTCCTGATGCTAACAAATTGGAGATTAAGAAAGAAGTTGAAGCCCTTTATAATGTTACGGTATTGGATGTGAATACGATAAGATATGCCGGTAAAAACAAAAGCCGTTATACTAAGGCTGGTCTTATCAATGGTCGGACTAATGCGTATAAAAAAGCTATCGTTACGTTGAAAGAGGGAGACTCGATTGATTTTTATAGTAATATTTGATACAAATGGCAGTACGTAAATTTAAGCCCACAACACCGGGGCAAAGACATAAAATTATTGGTACTTTCGAAGAAATTACTGCACGAGTACCAGAAAAGTCTCTTGTTTTTGGAAAGAAATCTTCGGGTGGCCGCAATAACGAGGGTAAGATGACCATGCGTTATATCGGTGGCGGTCACAAGAAGGTTATTCGCATTGTTGATTTCAAGAGAAATAAAGACGGTGTGCCCGCAGTAGTAAAAACGATTGAATACGATCCGAATCGTTCGGCTCGTATTGCTCTGTTGTTTTACGCTGATGGCGAGAAGAGATATATTATTGCTCCCAATGGATTGCAAGTAGGCGCAACTTTGATGTCTGGTGAGAATGCGGCTCCCGAGATTGGTAATGCATTGCCTCTTCAGAATATTCCTGTAGGTACGGTGATTCATAATATTGAGTTACGGCCGGGGCAAGGCGCTGCATTGGTTCGTTCGGCTGGTAATTTTGCTCAGTTGACTTCTCGTGAAGGTAAATATTGTGTTATTAAATTACCTTCTGGTGAAGTCCGTCAGATACTCAGTACTTGTAAGGCTACTATCGGTAGCGTGGGCAATTCGGATCACGCCTTGGAAAGCTCTGGTAAGGCAGGACGCTCGCGTTGGTTGGGTCGTCGTCCTCGTAACCGTGGTGTGGTTATGAATCCGGTAGATCACCCGATGGGTGGTGGTGAAGGACGCGCTTCAGGAGGACATCCGAGATCACGCAAGGGTCTGTACGCTAAAGGCCTTAAGACAAGAGCTCCGAAGAAGCAGTCATCTAAGTATATTATTGAGAGAAGAAAGAAGTAATCTGATAAATAGAGTAAATTATGAGTCGTTCATTAAAAAAAGGTCCGTATATTAACGTTAAACTCGAAAAGAAGGTTCTTGCCATGAATGAAAGTGGCAAGAAGGTTGTGGTTAAGACTTGGGCCAGAGCTTCAATGATTTCACCTGATTTCGTAGGTCATACCATTGCAGTTCATAATGGAAATAAATTTATTCCTGTTTATGTTACAGAGAATATGGTCGGTCATAAGTTGGGCGAATTTGCTCCGACTCGAACGTTCAGAGGCCATGCAGGTAACAAGAAAAAATAACAACAGGTTTTTGAGAAATAAAAATGTCATTATATAATGGGAGCAAGAAAGAAAATATCGGCTGAAAAGAGAAAGGAAGCCCTTAAAACCATGTATTTTGCTAAATTGCAGAATGTCCCGACTTCTCCTCGTAAGATGCGTCTAGTGGTTGATATGATTCGCGGAATGGAAGTAAATAGAGCCCTTGGCGTTTTGAAGTTCTCTTCAAAGCGAGAGGCTGCTTCGAGAGTAGAGAAGTTATTGCGTTCTGCGATTGCTAACTGGGAGCAGAAAAACGAACGTAAGGCTGAAAGCGGTGAGTTGTTTGTAACCAAAGTGTTTGTTGATGGCGGTGCTACATTGAAGAGAATGCGTCCGGCACCGCAGGGACGTGGTTATAGAATTCGTAAGCGTTCTAATCACATAACGCTGTTCGTTGATTCTAAAAGTAATAAAGTAGATCAAAATTAAGGTGTAATGGGACAAAAAGTTAATCCAATAAGTAACCGTTTAGGAATTATACGAGGCTGGGATTCCAATTGGTATGGTGGAAAAAATTATGGTGACTCTTTACTGGAGGATAGTAAAATCCGTAAGTATTTGAACGCCAGACTTGCTAAGGCAAGTGTTTCAAGAATCGTGATTGAACGTACGCTGAAACTTGTAACTATAACTGTTTGTACTGCACGCCCAGGTATCATTATCGGTAAAGGTGGTCAAGAAGTTGATAAGTTGAAGGAAGAACTGAAGAAGATTACTGATAAGGATATTCAGATTAATATTTTTGAGGTAAAGCGGCCTGAACTCGATGCCGTAATTGTTGCTAATAACATAGCTCGTCAGGTTGAAGGTAAAATCGCTTATCGTCGTGCTATCAAGATGGCTATTGCCAACACGATGCGTATGGGAGCAGAAGGTATTAAGATTCAGATTTCAGGACGTCTGAATGGTGCGGAAATGGCGCGTTCGGAAATGTATAAGGAGGGGAGGACTCCGTTGCACACGTTCAGGGCAGATATAGATTATTGTCATGCTGAAGCTCTGACCAAGGTCGGCATTCTCGGTATAAAAGTGTGGATTTGTAGAGGTGAAGTTTATGGCAAACGTGAGTTGGCTCCAAACTTTGTACAGAACAGAGATAACGGCCGTGGAAACAATGGTGGTGGTAATAACGGAGGTAAAAACTTCAAGAGGAAAAAAAATAATCGCTAAACGAATTTGATTTTTTAGGAATTATGTTACAACCGAAAAAGACAAAATTCAGAAGACAACAAAAAGGTCGTCAGAAAGGTAATGCCCAAAGAGGTAATCAGTTGGCTTTCGGCTCTTTTGGCATTAAGGCTTTGGAGACGAAATGGATTACTGGTCGGCAGATTGAGGCAGCTCGTATTGCTGTGACAAGATATATGCAACGACAAGGTCAAATATGGATTCGCATATTCCCTGATAAACCTATTACGAGAAAGCCTGCTGATGTTCGTATGGGTAAAGGTAAGGGTAATCCTGAAGGCTTTGTAGCGCCTGTAACACCGGGAAGAATAATAATCGAGGCTGAAGGTGTATCCTATGAAATCGCAAAGGAAGCTTTACGCTTGGCTGCGCAGAAACTTCCTATTACTACAAAGTTTGTGGTAAGACGCGATTATGATGTTCAAAATCAAAATGCGTAAATGATATGAAGATTGCAGAAATTAGAGAAATGTCTACGACTGATTTGGTAGAAAGACTAGAGACGGAAGTTGCTAATTATAAGCAGATAGTTTTAAATCATTCTATTTCTCCGCTAGATAATCCTGCTCAAATCAGACAATTACGCAGGACAATTGCGCGCATGAAAACTGAATTGCGCGATAGAGAACTTAATAATAAATGATGGGCTTGATGGAAGCAAGAAATTTGAGAAAAGAAAGAACGGGGGTCGTGTTGAGCAATAAGATGGATAAAACCATTACTGTTGCTGCTAAATTTAAGGAGAAACACCCTATTTATGGTAAATTCGTAAGTAAAACGAAGAAGTACCATGCTCATGACGAAAAGAACGAGTGCAATGTTGGTGATACAGTGCGTATTATGGAAACTCGTCCTTTGAGTAAGACGAAAAGATGGAGATTGGTAGAAATCGTTGAAAAGGCTAAATAATTATGATACAAGCAGAATCTAGACTTACAGTATGTGACAACAGTGGAGCTAAAGAGGCTTTGTGTATCCGTGTATTGGGAGGTACGGGTCGTCGTTATGCTTCAGTGGGGGATGTTATTGTCGTTTCTGTTAAGAGCGTAATCCCTTCAAGTGATATTAAAAAAGGTGCAGTGTCTAAAGCTTTGATCGTTCGTACTAAGAAAGAAATCCGTCGTCCAGATGGTTCTTATATACGTTTTGATGATAATGCTTGTGTATTGTTGAATAATGCAGGTGAAATTAGAGGTAGTCGTATCTTTGGTCCTGTAGCTCGCGAGCTTCGCGCTACGAACATGAAAGTCGTTTCACTCGCTCCTGAAGTACTTTAACTTTTGTAATAGATATAGGTAATGAGTAAATTACATATTAAAAAAGGCGATACAGTTTACGTGAATTCTGGTGAAGATAAAGGTAAGACTGGTCGTGTATTGAAGGTTCTTGTGGAGAAGAATCGTGCCATTGTTGAGGGAATCAACATGGTGTCAAAGAGCACGAAGCCGAGTGCGAAGAATCCTCAGGGAGGTATTATTAAGCAGGAAGCTTCTATTCATATTTCGAATTTGAATCCGCTTGATCCAAAGACTGGCAAGCCGACCCGTATAGGTAGAAAAATGAGTGCTGATGGCACTTTAGTGCGTTATTCTAAAAAATCAGGAGAGGAGATTAAGTGATGAGTAATACTGCTAGTCTTAAGAAAGAATATGCAGAGCGCATTGCGCCTGCTTTGAAAGCTCAGTTCCAATATTCTTCAACAATGCAGATTCCTGTGCTCAAGAAGATTGTCATCAATCAGGGCTTGGGAATGGCAGTTGCTGATAAGAAGATTATAGATGTTGCTATCAATGAAATTACAGCAATTACGGGTCAGAAAGCTGTAGCTACTGTGTCCCGTAAGGATATCGCTAATTTCAAATTGCGTAAAAAAATGCCTATCGGCGTAATGGTGACTCTTCGTCGTGAAAGAATGTATGAATTCTTGGAGAAGTTAGTTCGTGTGGCTCTTCCTCGTATTCGTGACTTTAAGGGCATTGAAAGCAAGTTTGATGGAAGAGGGAATTATACTTTGGGTATCCAAGAACAGATTATTTTCCCTGAAATTAATATTGATAGCATCACTCGTATTTTGGGTATGAATATTACATTCGTAACTTCAGCTCGTACAGACGAAGAAGGTTATGCTTTGTTGAAGGAATTTGGTTTACCGTTTAAGAACGCTAAAAAAGATTGAAAATATGGCAAAGGAATCAATGAAGGCACGCGAAGTTAGACGTGCTAAGTTAGTAGCCAAATATGCTGAAAAAAGAGCTGCATTGAAGTTGATTGTGAAAACAGGTAATCCTGTTGAAGCTTATGAAGCGGCCCAAAAATTGCAGAGCATTCCCAAGAACGCTAATCCAATTCGTCTTCATAACCGCTGTAAATTGACGGGGCGTCCCAAGGGATATATTCGTCAATTTGGAATCTCGAGAATCCAGTTCCGTGAAATGGCTTCTAATGGTTTAATACCTGGAGTGAAGAAAGCAAGCTGGTAATTTATGTTTTAAATATTGTCAGGGTAGTCCTGATTAATTTAATTTATTTTATATGACAGATCCTATAGCAGATTATTTGACTCGGTTGCGTAACGCTATTCAAGCAAAGCACAGAGTTGTAGAAGTTCCGGCTTCTAATTTGAAGAAAGAGATTACGAAGATTCTCTTTGAAAAAGGCTACATTCTTAATTATAAGTTTGTAGAAGATGGCCCTCAGGGTACTATAAAAGTGGCTTTGAAATATGATCCGGTAAACAAGGTGAATGCCATTAAGAAGTTGGAGAGAATATCCTCTCCCGGTATGCGTAAGTATACGGGTTATAAAGATATGCCTCGTGTTATTAACGGTTTGGGTATTGCTATAATATCTACTTCTAAGGGTGTGATGACTAATAAGGAAGCTGCCGATTTGAAAATCGGTGGTGAAGTGTTGTGTTATGTATATTAAGAGGAGGAATTAGCAATGTCTAGAATAGGTAAATTGCCCATTAGTATTCCAGCAGGTGTAACTGTTACGTTTAAGGATAACGTGGTTACTGTTAAGGGACCGAAAGGTGAGATGACTCAATATGTAAATCCTGCTATTAATGTTGTTCTTGAAGAGGGACATGTCGTATTGTCTGAAAATGAAAATGCGATGCTTGATAATCCGAAGCAGAAACATGCGTTCCATGGTTTGTATCGTGCGTTAGTACATAACATGGTCGTGGGTGTTTCAGAAGGTTATAAGAAGGAACTCGAATTAGTTGGTGTAGGTTATCGCGCATCTAATCAAGGCAATATTATTGAATTGGCTTTAGGTTATACACACAATATATTTATCCAGTTACCGCCTGAGGTTAAGGTAGAAACAAAATCTGAAAGGAATAAGAACCCTCTTATCATTTTGGAATCTTGTGACAAACAGTTGCTTGGTCAGGTTTGCTCTAAAATACGTTCTTTCCGTATGCCAGAGCCTTATAAGGGTAAGGGTATTAAGTTCGTTGGTGAAGAAATCCGTAGGAAGTCTGGTAAGTCAGCGGGTGCTAAGTAATTCTTAAATTGGTAATATTATGACAGCAAAGATAGAAAGACGAATTAAGATTAAATATAGAGTACGCAATAAAATTTCGGGTACTCCTGAACGTCCGCGTATGAGTGTATTTAGAAGTAATAAGCAAATCTATGTTCAAGTGATTGACGATTTGTCGGGACGTACATTGGCTTCTGCCTCTTCTTTGGGTATGACAGAGAAAATGCCTAAAAAGGAACAAGCTGCTAAGGTTGGTGAACTGATTGCTAAGAAAGCGCAGGAAGCCGGTATAACGACAGTTGTTTTCGACCGTAATGGTTACTTGTATCATGGGAGAGTAAAAGAAGTAGCTGATGCTGCTCGTAACGGTGGTCTTAAATTTTAATCATTATGGCAGGATTTTATAATAGAGTTAAGGTTTCGAACGATATTGAGCTGAAAGATAGATTAGTTGCAATTAATCGTGTAACGAAAGTAACGAAAGGTGGTAGAACTTTTAGCTTTTCTGCTATTGTTGTAGTTGGAAATGAGGAAGGTATTATCGGTTGGGGCTTGGGCAAGGCTGGTGAAGTAACTGCGGCTATTGCTAAGGGCGTTGAATCTGCTAAGAAGAATTTGACGAGAGTCCCTGTCTTGAAGGGTACTGTGCCTCATGAACAATCTGCAAAGTTTGGCGGTGCTGAAGTCTTTATCAAGCCAGCTTCGCACGGTACGGGTGTTGTTGCCGGTGGCGCAATGCGTGCTGTGTTGGAGAGCGTAGGTGTGACGGATGTCTTGGCTAAGTCTAAAGGCTCTTCAAATCCTCATAATTTGGTGAAAGCTACAATTTTAGCATTAAGCGAGATGCGTGATGCACGGACTGTGGCTCAGAATAGGGGAATTAGTTTGGAAAAAGTTTTTAGAGGATAAGGAGAAATAGAAATGTCGACTATAAAAATTAAGCAGATTAAGAGTAGAATAGGCGCTCCTGCAAATCAGAAAAGAACTCTTGATGCACTTGGACTCCATAAATTGAATCATGTAGTTGAACATGAGGCTACTCCTTCAATTCTTGGAATGGTTAACAAGGTAAAGCATTTGGTTTGCGTTGTAAAGTAATTATTTGTGTAGAATATAAAAACCAATTACGATATGGATTTAAGTAATTTGAAACCTGCAGAAGGTTCTATTAAGACTAGAAAAAGAATTGGACGTGGTCCTGGTTCTGGTTTGGGTGGAACTTCTACAAGAGGTCATAAAGGTGCTAAGCAAAGATCTGGATATTCTAAGAAGATTGGTTTTGAAGGTGGTCAGATGCCTCTTCAACGTCGTGTACCTAAATTCGGATTTAAGAATATTAACCGTGTGGAGTATAAGGCTATTAACTTAGATACAATTCAGAAGCTTGCTGAAGCAAAGAATTTGCAGACTGTTGGCATTAATGATTTTGTCGCTGCTGGTTTTATTTCTGCAAATCAGTTGGTAAAAGTATTAGGTAATGGAACTTTGACTGCTAAGTTGGATGTACAGGCACATGCGTTTTCAAAAACTGCTGTTGCTGCCATCGAGGCTGTTGGTGGACAAGTAGTAAAACTCTAATTCAATGAGAAGAGCTATTGAAACATTAAAGAATATATGGAAGATTGAGGATCTGAGACAACGGATCCTCATTACCATATTGTTTGTGGCAATTTACCGTTTCGGTTCTTATGTCGTTTTGCCCGGTATTAATCCGGCAATGTTGACACAGTTGCATCAACAAACAAGCGAAGGCCTTTTAGCCTTGTTGAACATGTTTTCAGGAGGTGCATTCTCTAATGCGTCTATTTTCGCATTAGGTATTATGCCGTATATTTCTGCATCTATTGTGATTCAACTTTTGGGAATCGCTGTTCCGTATTTCCAAAAGATGCAGCGCGAGGGTGAAAGTGGTAGACGGAAAATGAATCAACTTACTCGTTATTTGACTATTTTGATTCTTTTGGTTCAGGCACCTTCTTATTTGCTTAACCTTAAAATGCAGGCAGGCCTTTCCTTAAATGCTTCATTAGACTGGACTCTGTTTATGTTTACTTCCACCATTATTTTAGCCGCAGGAAGTATGTTTATCTTGTGGTTGGGTGAAAGAATTACCGATAAGGGCATTGGTAATGGTATCTCATTGATTATTATGATTGGTATCATAGCCCGTTTGCCTCAATCATTTGTACAGGAGCTGACTTCTCGTGTGACAGAAAAGGCCGGTGGTCTTGTGATGTTTTTGATTGAGATTGTTGTTCTGTTGGTTGTTATTGCCTTTGCAATTTTGCTCGTACAGGGAACTCGTAAGATTCCTGTTCAATATGCAAAGAAGATTGTTGGTAATAAGCAATATGGCGGAGCTCGTCAGTATATACCTTTGAAGGTAAATGCTGCGAATGTGATGCCTATTATCTTTGCCCAAGCTATTATGTTCATTCCTATTACGTTCGTTGGTTTGACTAGTAGTGCAGGGGAGATGAGTGGATTTATGCAGGCTTTTACAGATCATACCAGCTTTTGGTATAATTTGGTATTCGCTGTCTTAATTATTGTATTTACTTATTTCTATACTGCAATTACGATTAATCCGACCCAAATGGCTGAGGATATGAAACGGAATAATGGTTTTATTCCGGGTATCAAGCCGGGTAAGAATACGGCCGAATATATAGATGTGATTATGTCTCGTATTACTCTTCCTGGTTCTATTTTCTTGGCTTTAGTGGCTATTATGCCGGCTTTTGCAGGCATATTTGGTGTACAGGCTGAGTTCGCTCAGTTCTTTGGTGGTACTTCTTTGTTGATTTTGGTCGGCGTAGTTTTGGATACGCTCCAACAGGTTGAAAGTCATTTGTTGATGAGGCATTATGACGGTTTGCTGAAGTCGGGTCGTATCAAGGGGCGTAGTGGAAATATTGCTGCGTATTAATTCATTTGTAGATGATATTTCTTAAGACAGAAGATGAAATAGAGTTGCTTCGTGCCAGCAATTTGTTGGTTGGCAGGACTTTGGGTGAGATAGCTAAGGTTATTAAGCCTGGAGTTACAACTAAGGAGTTGGATAAGGTTGCGGAAGAGTTCATTAGAGACAATGGCGCAATTCCAACATTTAAGGGATTCCCTAATCCTTATGGCGACCCTTTTCCTGCTTCTATATGTACTTCGGTAAACGAGCAGGTTGTTCATGGAATACCATCTGATGATATAGTTCTGAAAGAGGGTGATATTGTTTCTGTGGATTGCGGAACTTACATGAATGGTTTCTGTGGTGATTCAGCGTACACTTTTTGTGTGGGTGAGGTGTGTGATGAAGTGCGTGACCTTTTGCGAATTACTAAGGAAGCTTTATATATCGGCATTGAAAATGCTGTCCAAGGTAAACGGTTAGGTGACATTGGGTATGCGATTCAACAATGTTGTGAAGCGCACTCTTATGGTGTAGTACGTGAGTTTGTTGGTCATGGAATAGGTAAAGATATGCATGAGGATCCGCAGGTTCCCAATTATGGGAGAAGAGGTACGGGTACGATGTTGAAAAAAGGTTTGTGTATAGCTATTGAGCCTATGATAACTTTGGGCGACAGGCATGTTGTAATGGGAAGAGATGGATGGACTGTTAGTACAAAGGATAGAAAATGTGCTGCTCATTTTGAACATACTGTTGCTGTTACATCTGGAAAGGCTGACATCCTTTCGTCCTTTGAATTCATTGAGGAAGTATTAGGAAATCAAGCAATTTAAAAAATTAATATGGCTAAGCAATCTGCGATTGAACAAGATGGAGTTATAGTTGAAGCATTGTCGAATGCGATGTTTCGTGTTGAATTAGAAAATGGACATGAGATAACTGCCCATATATCCGGTAAGATGCGGATGCATTATATAAAAATCCTGCCGGGTGACAAGGTAAGAGTCGAAATGTCTCCTTACGATTTATCGAAAGGTAGAATTGTATTTAGATATAAATAATTATTGGATATGAAAGTAAGAGCATCCTTAAAGAAACGTACGCCTGAGTGTAAGATTGTTAGACGTCATGGCCGTTTGTATGTTATTAACAAGAAAAATCCTAAGTATAAACAACGTCAAGGATAATATTATTATTTTTGCAAAAAAAATAATTTAGTATATGGCTATAAGAATAGTTGGTGTCGATTTGCCTCAGAATAAGAGAGGGGAAATTGCGTTGACCTATATTTATGGGATAGGTCGCAGTAGTTCTGCAAAGATTTTGGATAAAGCAGGTGTTGACAAAGATTTGAAAGTGAAAGACTGGACGGACGACCAGGCTGCTAAGATTCGTGAGATCATCGGTGCTGAGTACAAGGTTGAAGGTGATTTACGTTCTGAAGTTCAATTGAACATTAAACGTTTGATGGATATTGGTTGTTATCGTGGTGTTCGTCATCGTATTGGTTTGCCTGTTAGGGGACAGAGTACTAAGAATAATGCTCGTACACGTAAGGGCAAGAAGAAAACCGTTGCTAATAAGAAAAAAGCTACTAAATAATAATTGTTGATATGGCAAAAAAGACAGTTGCAGCAAAAAAAAGGAATGTAAAGGTTGATGCTAATGGGCAGTTGCATGTTCATTCATCATTCAACAACATTATTGTTTCTCTGGCTAATAGTGAAGGTCAGATTATTTCTTGGTCTTCTGCCGGAAAGATGGGTTTTAGAGGTTCTAAGAAGAATACTCCGTATGCAGCACAAATGGCTGCCCAAGATTGTGCTAAAGTTGCTTATGATCTTGGTTTGAGAAAGGTAAAAGCTTATGTGAAAGGTCCGGGTAATGGACGTGAGTCTGCTATCAGAACTGTACATGGAGCGGGCATTGAAGTTACTGAGATTATTGATGTTACTCCTCTGCCACATAACGGATGTCGTCCACCTAAGAGACGTAGAGTTTAAGATTTGCCTTTATTACAACGAATGAAACTTGATTTTGTTATTGGATTGTACTATTTCTTCTCTGCAATCGCGGCTGCAACAAATTAAGTTCATGAATAAACAATTTAATATTTAAAAGAAAATGGCTAGATATACTGGACCAAAATCAAGAATAGCCCGTAAATTCGGTGAAGGTATCTTTGGAGCAGATAAAGTTTTGTCTAAGAAAAACTATCCTCCTGGACAGCACGGAAATTCAAGAAAGAGGAAAACATCAGAATATGGTGTGCAGCTTCGCGAGAAGCAGAAAGTGAAATATACTTATGGCGTCTTGGAAAAACAGTTCCGCAATTTGTTTGAGAAGGCGGCAGCGATGAAGGGTATTACAGGTGAGATTCTGCTTCAGTTGTTGGAACGTCGTTTGGACAATGTTGTATTCCGTTTGGGAATCGCGCCTACGCGTGCGGCAGCTCGTCAGTTGGTAAGTCATAAGCATATTACTGTAGATGGTGAAGTGGTTAATATCCCTTCTTATTCTGTGAAACCCGGGCAGATTGTTGGCGTTCGCGAACGTTCTAAATCGTTGGAAGTGATTGCTAATTCTTTGGCAGGTTTTAATCACAGCAAATATCCTTGGTTGGAGTGGGATGATAACTCTAAAGTAGGTAAATTATTGCATGTACCTGAAAGAGCAGACATTCCTGAGAACATTAAGGAACATTTGATTGTAGAATTGTACTCTAAATAAATAATTTATTTCATGGCGATATTAGCATTTCAAAAACCTGATAAAGTTTTAATGTTGGAAGCGGATTCAAAATTCGGTAAGTTCGAATTTCGTCCGTTGGAGCCAGGCTTTGGCATTACTGTGGGTAATGCATTACGCCGTATCCTTCTTTCCTCATTGGAAGGTTTTGCCATCACCACAATTAAGATTGAAGGTGTTGAGCATGAATTTTCCAGCGTCCCTGGTGTAAAAGAAGATGTTACCAACATAATCTTGAATCTGAAGCAAGTTCGTTTCAAGCAAGTTGTAGAAGAATTCGAAAGTGAGAAAGTAAGTATTACAGTTGAGAATTCGAGTGAATTTAAGGCAGGTGACATAAGTAAGTATCTGACTGGATTTGAAGTGTTAAATCCTGAATTAGTTATTTGTCATTTAGATTCAAAAGCTACTATGCAAATCGATATTACGATTAACAAAGGTCGTGGTTATGTGCCTGCAGGTGAAAACAGGGACTATTGTACCGATGTGAACGTAATTCCTATCGATTCCATTTATACTCCGATACGTAATGTGAAGTATCAAGTTGAGAACTATCGTGTTGAACAGAAAACCGATTATGAGAAACTGGTGCTTGAGATTACTACCGACGGTTCCATTCACCCGAAAGAGGCACTTAAGGAAGCTGCAAAGATTCTGATTTATCACTTCATGCTATTCTCTGATGAGAAGATAACGCTTGAAAATAATGACGCGGATGGCAATGAAGAGTTTGATGAGGAAGTATTGCACATGCGTCAATTGTTGAAAACGAAGCTGGTTGATATGGATCTTTCCGTTCGCGCCCTCAATTGTTTGAAGGCTGCTGATGTAGAGACCTTGGGCGACTTGGTTCAGTTCAACAAGACTGACTTGCTTAAGTTCCGTAACTTCGGTAAGAAATCGCTGACCGAGCTTGATGATTTGCTGGACAGTCTGAATCTTTCGTTTGGAACTGATATTTCTAAATATAAATTAGATAAAGAATAAAAAATGAGACACAATAAGAAATTCAACCATTTGGGTCGTACTGCTTCTCATAGAAATGCGATGTTGTCTAACATGGCATGCTCTTTGATTAAGCACAAAAGAATCACTACGACCGTCGCTAAGGCTAAGGCTTTAAAGAAGTATGTAGAGCCGTTGTTAACTAAGTCTAAAAATGATACGACAAACTCTCGTCGTGTTGTGTTTAGCTACCTGCAGGATAAATATGCTGTAACCGAATTGTTTAAAGAAATATCTGTGAAGATCGCAGATCGTCCGGGCGGTTATACTCGTATTATTAAGACAGGTAAGCGTCTGGGTGACAATGCCGATATGTGCTTCATTGAGCTTGTTGATTACAACGAGAATATGGCTAAAGAAAAGGTGGCAAAGAAAGCGACTCGTACTCGTCGTTCTTCTAAGAAAAGTGCTGCTGCCGCAGAAGCTGCTCCCGTTGCTGAAACAACTGCAACAGAGGCTCCTGCAGAGGAAGCTAAGGCTGAATAATCCATTTATTTCTTTCTATAGATATAGAGAACCGTCCAATTTGTTTGGACGGTTTTTTTTGTCCTTTCAAATGATTATCTTTGGCGGGTAAATGATTTTAGATGGTTATGAAAAGATTTTTTTTGTGGATGTTGACCATACTTTTTGCATCAGGTTTGACCGCTCAGAATTGGGATATTGATGCTTTGCATAAAGTGAATAGTTGGAATGGTCAGTTTGTACGTAATTATAATAAGTTTATTTCAAAATCAGAGCCTTACGTGGCCGTCGGTGTGCCTGTGGCTATGGCGTTGGCTTCGTGGATGAAGCATGATAAGGATTTGCTTAAAGACGCTCTCTATGTAGGTACCAGTGTGGCGGGTGCGTTCGTTGTGACGTACGGCATGAAGTATCTTGTAGACCGTCAACGTCCCTATGACCGCTGGCCCGGCCGGGTGTATCCATATAGTCATGAGAGTAGCCCTTCTTTTCCGTCCGGACATACAGCTTCCGCTTTTGCATTGGCTGCTTCGCTGAGTCTCAAATACCCTAAGTGGTATGTCATTGCTCCATCGGCTTTATGGGCCTGTTCCGTAGGGATGTCGCGTATGAACGAAGGTGTACACTATCCTTCGGATGTATTGGCGGGAGCAGCCATCGGAGCCGGTTGTGCTGTGCTCAATGTGTATGTGAATCGTTGGCTCAACCGTTGGCTGTTTGGTGATTAGTTTTATTGTAAGATGCCGGTATCTTTATCCGCTTTCCTTTCTATATTCCGTCGGATGCTTTTGTAAGCACGTCCTTGCGAGAATTTCCATGCTATGTTTAAGCTGACCAAATTGCCAAAATCACGGCAATGGAGTGTGGTGGTTTTCCGGACATAGCGGTTGTACACGTCCGACTGGGACTGCTTGTAATGCGGATTCAGCGGTTGTTGCCAAGTGAGCGACAAACTCAGATTTTTGTGCCGGTAGGCTGCGCTTAAATAAGTAAACACTCCGTTGAAGGCTTCGGTTTCGCCTTCGAGGAAACGGAAACCACTATCCATGAAAGCGGAAAGGGTAAACTTGCCCAAGTAAGCCTGGACATTGGCGGTTCCTGAATAATACGTCTTGCAGTGCGTATAGTCTTCCCCGAAATTGAAGCACCGGAAGAGTGTGCCGGAAAGAGCCATCGAAAGTTTGTCGGGAATCAGCCAGCCATTGACATAAAGCATCAGGTGGAGCACGTCGATTTCTTTCTGATTGAGTTGGGTATAAACAAAACGATTGTCTTCCGTCCGTATGTAAGCCGCCATGTTGGGACGGTGGCAAAGTTTTCCGTACGCCTGAAGAAACGTTTGGATGCGGGGATGGGTGTACGAGAGTTGGAAGGTATGCTCCTGGTCGCGGTTGGGCTTGATGTTCGGATTGCCTTGCGTCCACTCCATGCTGTTATCGCGTATGGAAGTGTTGCTGATCATCGCCACTTGTGAGACATGTTCGCTTATCTGGAAGTCGTATCTCAATTGGATGGCTTGCGTCGGATTATAAGCAAGGGACGCTTTCGGACGGAATAGCCAATAATGATAATAGTCCGTTTGCTGACTGTAATCCAGGTAATTACCCCCAAGCCCTGCCGTATATCTTACGGGGCCTAACACACCTTTTATCTCGGCAAAAGCATACGCGTTGCGGTTGTGCATCGGGTTGATGGAGTTGACATCCCCCGAATATCTGTTATTCGTATATTTCTGCATATAGTTTATGCCCGCGGTAAGCGTAAAAGGACGGAGGCGGTTTTCGTAGATGGCTTCGCCCATGAACGAATAGGTTTCTCCGTCTACTTCGTATGCGTAGGGCGAGCCTTCGTCGTAACTGTTGTTGAGCGAAGTGCCGATATAGGTCCCCACGGCGTTCAGAGTAAGCGATTGGCGGGCTGTAAGTTGCTTAAAGAAATATAAGTCTAAAACGGGGCTCGCGCTCTGGTCCCGTTTACGTCGGGTGGCCAGATATTGTCGGCTCCCGTCCACGATTTGCTTCTGCTGGTAATTATTGGGAACATGTGAAAAGTCTGCGCTCAGCAGGGCTTGAAACACATAGCTGGCGGAGTCGGCAAGGTTGTATCTTAATTGCAAACCATGATTGAAGCTCCGGCTGCGAGAGGCGATGTCATTACGCTCGATGGTATGGGTAGAGCCGTCCGTCAGCAGATAATGAGCCGTTTCATCCGTCCGGTTTCCCTCGAAATCCTTATAGCCGAAGTCATAGCTCAGTGAAAGTTCGCTTTTCCCGGCATTCCACTTCCCATACACCAAGTCTTTGCCCAACTTTGTGGTAAGCGCTTGGGTAAGGTCAAGGCCTACTGCGTATCCGCTGTCGTTTCGGCGGGTCAGGATGTTGATGACGCAGGCGATGCCTTCGCCATATCGCACTCCCGGATTGTCGATGAAATCTATCCGGCTGACGCTTTCGGGAGCAAGTGCCAGCATTTCCGCCCGTCCCGCCACAATGCCGTTGATGCGCAGCTGGACACTACCCCGTCCGTCAATGGTCGACAAACTTTGAGCGACTTCGTTCACACGGATGTTGGGCAAAGAGAGCTTCTGCAAAATGCTGTATCCCGAATGCGAGGCGCTCTTTTGCGCTTCCGTGGGATAAATGAGTTGCCCGTCGGGCTTATGGATTACCTTTGCCGCTTTCACTTCCACTTCTTGAAGCTCGACGGTTTGCGTTCCGCTCTGAGCCGATGCTGCGATGGCAAGCACCGATAAGATAAAAAGAATGTAGATACGTTTCATTGCGCTTTCGTTTTAAATTCGGCGCAAAGATACGTTTCGTCTTATGGGTCGGCGTGAAATGAGGCTGACATCTTCCTGATATTATCCTGACAATCGCCTATCTGTTTGGTTTCCAGCGAATAGCTTCTTCCCCTATGGGCAACAATCTGAAGTCCGCTACACGACTCAAGGATGGGTTTCAACCGTCTCACCAAGGTGTAAAGCGTATCGTTGGCGTCTGCTTTCTTAGGCCACAAGGCGGCGCACAGCTCTTCTTTCGGCACCGAGTGGGAAGGGGCCTCCCAAAGCATCCGCATCAATTGATGTTGCATTGGGGTGAGATGAAGCGGAATACGATGCGCATCGTAAAAACAACCGTCTTTCGCCGAATAAGAAAGCCCGCCATAGATTTGCAGTTCTCCGGCTTCCGTTTGCTTCCTACGGATTAGGAATTTAAAGCCGATGAGCCAAAGCAATGCGGAGAAAGCCAGCAAGGACGACCAGCGCTGGTCGGACATGCGGAAGATGGCCGCGCACGAAAGGCGTGCATAACTCTTGATGGCGAGAGTAGCTCCTGTCGCCTTATGATTTACGATTAAAGTGTCGCTGGCGATGAAATCGTTTTTTGCTTTCGCATCGGGACAAGCCGCGTCAACAACGTCGAACGAAAGGAACGTCTTTTCCTTCAATTTGCTGTTCTTCAGATTACGGCATAGCCTTCTGTCGGCAATGGCAAGCCACACCGGACCGTCCGAAGCCAGCCTGAGCTGACGGTATGCCCTGATGGAATCCCGCGTGACGATGTTGTCCCGCTCCTCTTCCAACGTACGCATCAAAGCCTGGTTCAAGTCGGCGGTTATTGCTTCTTTAGCACCGCAATATCCGTGATGTCCGGCCAGCAGGGCTGATAACATCAACGTCATAAAGACTCCTATGGATAAAAATCTGCTGTTCATGCTTCCTTTCTCAGATTGAGTTTCACACGCCAAAAATAAGGAAAATATGCGGAAGAGGCCTTATGCCTAAGGAAAAACTTCGCTTCATTTTATCCCAAACGAACGACCTGCTTTTGGTAAGCTGATTACCACACCTTGGTAATGAGATTACCAAAGGGTGGTAATGACATTACCAAGGCTTGGGATTGAGATTACCAAAGGGCGGTAATCTTGTTGGGAGTCGCCAGTCAGACTTCGTGGAAATAAGAGCGTTGGTTATCAGACGAAAAGACAATTATCCCGTGCATGGTATAACTCCCTTTAACTTCCGCTGCTTTGCGGGTATTCATTTAATTTTTATCTTTGTGCCAAACTATAATATTTCATACCTATGAGCACAATCTTACAACTTGCTCCACAGAACGTGTGGAAGCATTTCTATTCATTGACACAGATACCCCGCCCGTCGGGACATGTAGAACAGGTGACAGAATTTCTGGTAAACTTCGGCAAAGGCCTTGGCCTGGAATCGTTTGTGGACGAAGCCGGTAATGTCATTATCCGCAAGCCGGCCACTCCGGGCATGGAGAACCGTAAGGGCGTCATCCTGCAAGCCCACATGGACATGGTGCCGCAAAAGAACAATGACACCGTACACGATTTTACGAAAGACCCCATTGAAACGTATATAGACGGCGATTGGGTGAAAGCGAAAGGCACCACCTTGGGAGCCGACAACGGCCTGGGCGTAGCGGTGGCCATGGCGGTGCTTGAAGCGGCAGACGTGAAGCACGGGCCGCTGGAAGTGCTGATAACCAAGGACGAGGAAACCGGGATGTACGGTGCATTCGGCTTGAAGCCGGACGTGCTGAAGGGAGACATCCTGCTGAATCTGGATTCTGAAGAAGAAGGCGAACTCTACATAGGCTGCGCCGGGGGCATCGATATTACGGCTACGTTAGCGTATAAGGAGGAAGCGCCGGCCGAAGGACTGGTTGCCCGCAAGTTGACATTGAAAGGCTTGCGTGGCGGACATTCCGGTCTGGAAATTAACGAGGGTAGGGGCAATGCCAACAAATTGCTGGCCCGTGTGACTCACGACCTGTTGATGGAGTTCGATTGCCAGCTGGCTTCCTTTGAAGGGGGCAACATGCGCAACGCCATCCCGCGCGAGGCGCATGCCGTATTGGTGTTCAATCCGGACGACATGGAAGGGCTGGACGCCTACATCCGTGAGTACGAAGTACAGCTGAACGAGGAGTACGCTCCCATTGAGAGCAACATCAGCCTGAAAATGGAAGAAACTGACACACCGGCAATGGTGGTTCCCGAGGAGATTCAGGACAATATGATAAATGTGCTGATGGCTTGCCAGGACGGCGTGATGCGCATGATTCCCACGGTGCCCGACACGGTGGAGACCTCATCCAATCTGGCCATTGTGCTGATTGGAGGCGGGAAGGCCGAAATACGTATCTTGGCGCGCAGTTCTTGCGATACGATGAAGGATTTCTTGGCGGACAGCCTGACCTCCTGCTTCTCTATGGCCGGAATGAAGGTGGAGTTAAGTGGCGGTTATTCCGGCTGGCAGCCTAACGTACATTCTCCCATCTTGTTGGCGATGAAGGAATCCTACAAAGAGCAGTTTGGCGTAGAACCGGCTGTGAAAGTGATTCATGCCGGTTTGGAGTGCGGCATTATCGGCGCTACTTACAAGAATCTGGATATGATATCTTTCGGTCCTACCTTGCGTTCGCCCCACTCGCCCGATGAACGTGCTTATATTCCTTCCGTGGCTAAGTTCTATGACTTTGTGGTGGCGACACTCGCCAAGACTCCGGTGAAGGAATAAGTCTTATATATATAATATGGTATAGGAGGACGTTTTCGGGCGTCCTCCTTTCGTTATCCACCTCTTTCCCCTTCCCCCTCATCTGCCATATCCGCCGATTGCTGACACAAAAGACCTGTTATAGGTCATTTTGGCAGTCTATCAGATGTCCGATAACTTGAATTTTTGACGCAGGTCAAGAAATATGTTATATAACATGTTTTTCTTGCTTGTTTCCCTTGCCATCTCATAAAAAGGCCTTATTTTTGTGCTGTAAAACATGAAATCAATGAGATTTCGAGAGTTTTCAATAGGATAACAAGATTGTTTTAGGAGGATAACAAAATGAAAATGTTAAAGAAAATCTTTAAGAACGTCAGCAAGGCTGACAAGAACATTTGGGGTTATGTAATGCTCTAAGCATACATAATACCCATTTGATTAGCGAGAGTGTTTAGTTTTTCAGGTGTTAATTTAAAATTTGGATTAATTATGAAAAAGCTATTTGTTTATTTAATCAGCGCTTTGGCCGTCATGGGTGAAAGCGAGATGCTTTCCATGGGATATGGAAGTGAGAGATAATTGTCACACGCGAATTATTAAATGGTATTTATAACAGAAGACAGACGGGAAGCCTTTTCCCGCCTGTCTTTTTTTGTGGAAAAGGATTCCTATATCCGTCTGAAATTTGTATTTTTGCGTTTCATTTACTGACCAAAGTGAATACGAAGATGAACGAAGATATTAAGAAAGCCTGTCAGGTGATGCGTGAAGGGGGCGTGATTCTGTATCCCACGGACACCATTTGGGGTATAGGTTGCGATGCCACCAATGCAGAGGCTGTGCGCCGCGTGTACGAGATAAAGCAGCGTGCCGACAGCAAAGCGATGCTGGTGCTGGTGGATACACCGGTGAAAGTAGATTTCTATGTACAGGATGTGCCCGATATAGCTTGGGACTTGATAGACGTGGCCGATAAGCCGCTTACCATTATCTATCCGAATGCCCGGAACTTGGCGCCGAACCTGTTGGCTGAAGATGGCAGCGTGGGCATACGGGTGACCAATGAGGAGTTCTCCCGCCGCCTTTGCCAACAGTTCCGTAAGGCTATCGTCTCTACGTCGGCCAACATCAGCGGGCAGCCGTCGCCTCGCAATTTCAGTGAGATTGGTGAAGACATCAAGTCGGCTGTAGACTATATCGTAGGTTATCGGCAGGACGAGAAGAGCAATCCCAACCCGTCGAGCATCGTCAAGTTGGGTGCGGGTGGCGTCATTCAAATCATCAGACCGTAATGCCATGAAGATAGACATACATAACTGGTTGCAGGATTTCTTGGCTTGGCGCGAAAAGAACGTCAGGGAGAAACGTTTCATCTTGGTACTCAGCTTCCTGGTCGGCATTTTTACGGCCTTGGCGGCTTTGCTGCTGAAGCTGTTGATACATTGGATTCAGGAGTTCCTGACAGAAAACTTTGATACCACAGAGGCCAACTACCTCTATTTGGTCTATCCCGTGGTGGGTATCTTCCTGACGGGTCTGTTTGTGCGCTACGTGGTGAAGGATGACATCAGCCATGGTGTCACCAAAATACTTTATGCCATCTCGCGCAGGCAAAGCCGCATCAAGCGGCACAACACGTGGTCGTCCATCATCGCCAGCTCCATTACCATCGGTTTTGGCGGTTCGGTGGGAGCGGAGGCGCCTATTGTGCTGACCGGTTCGGCCATTGGCTCCAACCTGGGCAGCCTGTTCAAGATGGAGCGTCGCACGCTGATGTTGCTGGTGGGCTGTGGCGCGGCGGGCGCGGTGGCGGGCATCTTCAAAGCGCCTATTGCGGGGCTGGTGTTTACGCTGGAAGTGTTGATGATAGACCTTACCATGACCTCTTTGTTGCCTTTGCTGATTTCTTCGGTTACGGCGGCTACGCTTTCCTATGTCGTTACGGGACAGGAAGCCATGTTCCAGTTCCACTTGGACGAACCTTTCGAGTTGGGGCGCATTCCCTACGTCATCATGTTGGGCGTTTTCTGCGGATTGGTTTCTTTGTATTTCACCCGTGCCATGAACCGTTTGGAAGGCGTGTTTGGGCGTTTGAATACGCCTTATAAGAAACTGGCTCTGGGCGGTGTCATGCTGAGCGTGTTGATATTCCTGTTCCCGCCTCTTTACGGCGAAGGTTACGACACGATAGAGCTGTTGCTGAACGGAACCACTAACGCGGATTGGGACACGGTGATGAACAACTCCTTGTTCTATGGTCATGGCAATTTGTTGTTAGTCTACCTGATGCTGATCATCGTGTTCAAGGTCTTTGCCTCGAGTGCCACGAACGGGGGTGGGGGATGTGGAGGTATCTTTGCGCCTTCGCTTTATTTAGGTTGCATCGCGGGGTTTGTATTCTCCCATTTTAGCAATGAGTTTGATGTCACGGCCTACCTGCCCGAAAAGAATTTTGCCTTGATGGGCATGGCCGGAGTGATGAGCGGGGTGATGCACGCTCCCTTGACGGGTGTCTTCCTCATTGCCGAGTTGACCGGCGGTTACGATTTGTTTTTACCCCTGATGATAGTTTCCGTCAGTGCCTACCTGACCATCATCGTTTTCGAACCTCATAGCATTTACTCCATGCGCTTGGCCAAGAAGGGCGAATTGCTGACCCACCATAAGGACAAGGCCGTGCTGACGCTGATGAAGGTGGAGAATGTAGTGGAGACGGATTTTATTGCCGTACGTCCGGAGATGGATTTGGCGGACATGGTGAAAGTCATAGCCCGGTCGCGCCGCAATATATTCCCGGTTGTGGATGAAGAAGGCAAGTTGCTGGGCATCGTGTTGTTGGACGACATCCGCAACATCATGTTCAGGCAAGAGCTTTACCACCGTTTTACGGTGAACCGTTTCATGATTTCGCCTCCCTCCCGCCTGTACAATACGGACAGCATGGAACAGGTGATGCGGACTTTTGACGACACCAAGGCATGGAACCTGCCCGTGGTCGATTCGGAAGGGCATTACTTGGGCTTTGTCTCCAAGTCGAAGATATTCAACTCCTACCGGGAGGTGCTGGTGCATTATTCGGATGAATAAAGAGGGAGTTTGTGCTCTGCCTTTGTTTTGTATAATGTATTCGTTGTAAGTAAGTGTTCAAAATTAAATGATAATTTATCGGGGGGAACCACAGATAACACAGATAGTACGGATTTACACGGATTTTAAGGTATCTGTCATGTCTAAGGGAGCTTGTCGAGACATCTCACGTAGCGCATGAGGAGGTCTTACATGAGACCCTTCGACTACGCTCAGGGTGACAGATACATCTGTGCTCATCCCGTTTAATCCGTGTTCATCAGTGGTTTAAATTCCCATTTATAGTATAAACTAAATATGATTAATTACTTATGATTATGATAGAATATAGTAGTACTCGGTTGTGTTTCAAGGCGGATGTAATAGAACCATTGGGCGCGAATGATTCTTTTATGGTGCATACGCCGAAAGGAACTTTTATGTTTACAAAAGCAGATTTTTACCGTGTGTTTTCCAATGTGGTAAAAACGGAAAGCTATCAAAAGGCTGGATGGTATAGTTATTCCAGCCTTCCTAAGAAAGCGATGCCGTTTTTGATATCAGCGTCCGTTACGGACAATGTACCGGTTGTAGCGGATAGTCCCAAGGATCTTGTTGGGGATGAAATCCGGGAAAAGATAAAGGAGATAGGGATGTTGTGGCGCCAGTCGGAAAACAATCCCACAGTGGATGAGGAAGTACTGAAAAAGTGGGAACAAATGATTGAAGATTGGGTCGTAGACAAGAATATGCCCCTGATTGTTCGTAAAGAAACCCATAAAAAAGGGCAGTCTTTCATTCATCCGAGTGGGCGTGAAATTATTATTGCTGATAATTCTTTTGCTATTTGGATATTTAGCCGGGTGCTTAAAGGTGAAGTGTTTACTTTAGCTCGAATGAAAGAGTTATTGCAACAGAATCAACTGCCAATGATGTTTGTCTCGGCAAAGAAGTATGCTGAAGCTAAATATTCAAAAACATTAGGAACCAATCCCTTGGCTGATTGGAAACTATGCCATATTGAACGTGTTGGGTTCAATACAAAAAAGAGTATTTATGATTTAGATATTTCGGTGATTCAAGACCATTTCAGAAAATATGCCAATCCCAATAATATGTTTGTCTTGCCTAAAGAAATAGGTGCGTTGGGAGAAATTGAGTCGTTTATTAGTGCGCAGAAAATCTGGTCTGACATCCTTAAAAAGCATTAATCCGATGAATGGTCGGAATTATTGTTGTATTTTTGCGCCAACTAACCAAAGATGACTGAAATGAAAGAAAATGTCAATCATGTAGGCCTCACCGATGAAGAGGTGATTCGTAGTCGTGCCGAGCACGGCGTCAATCTGTTGACTCCTCCCAAGCGGCCTTCGCTGCTGAGGCTTTATCTGGAGAAATTTCAAGACCCTGTAGTAAAAGTATTGTTGGTGGCGGCATTGTTCTCGTTGGCCATTTCCATTGTAGAAAATGAGTATGCCGAGACAATCGGTATCATTGCCGCCATCCTGCTGGCCACCGGCATAGGTTTCTTCTTTGAGTATGATGCCAATAAGAAATTCGACCTGCTGAACGCTGTCAACGAGGAGACGCGCGTGAAAGTCATCCGCAACGGACATGTGCAGGAAGTGCCCCGCAAAGATGTTGTGGTGGGTGATGTGGTGATATTGGAGACGGGCGAGGAGATGCCCGCCGATGGTGATTTGCTGGAAGCTGTTTCTCTGCAAGTGAACGAGTCGAACCTGACCGGTGAGCCGGTGGTGTCGAAGACTACGGTGGGAGCTGACTTCGACCCCGAAGCCACTTACGCTTCCAATCGTGTGCTGCGTGGCACGACAGTGGTAGACGGGCACGGCATGATGCGTGTAGACGCTGTGGGCGATGCGACCGAGATTGGTAAGGTGGCCCGTCAAAGCACCGAGCAAAGCACCGAGCCTACACCTCTTAATATACAATTGACCAAGCTGGCCAACTTGATAGGGAAGATTGGCTTCACGGCCGCAGGACTGGCGTTTGCCATCTTCTTTATTAAGGATGTGATACTCTTTTACGATTTCGGTTCTTTCCAAACCTTCTCCGACTGGCTGCCCGCCTTGCAGGCTACGCTGAAGTATTTCATGATGGCCGTGACGCTGATAGTTGTGGCGGTGCCCGAAGGACTCCCGATGAGCGTGACGCTGAGTTTGGCCCTGAACATGCGGCGTATGCTCTCTACCAACAACTTAGTGCGCAAGATGCACGCTTGCGAGACGATGGGCGCCATCACCGTTATCTGCACCGACAAGACGGGTACGCTGACCCAAAACCAAATGCAGATACACGAAGCCAGCTTCTATGGATTGAAGAACCGGAGTGATTTGGCCGATGATGAATTAAGCCGTTTGGTGAAGGAAGGCATCAGCGTCAACTCCACCGCTTTCCTGGAAGAGACCGCTCCCGGCGAGAAGGCCAAGGGTGTGGGCAATCCGACGGAGGTCGCCCTGTTGCTTTGGCTTAACAAGCAAGGGCAGGATTATTTGAAAATGCGTGAGGAAGCGCAGGTTATCGACCAACTGACATTCTCCACCGAACGTAAGTTCATGGCCACGTTGGTGCAATCTCCGTTGATGGACAAGCGCGTGCTTTATGTGAAAGGTGCTCCCGAAATCGTGTTGGGTAAGTGCAAGGACGTGGTGTTGGAAGACAACAAACGGGTATCGGCTTCGGAATATCGCCCCACCGTGGACGCCCAATTGCTGGCTTATCAGAACATGGCCATGCGTACCTTGGGCTTTGCCTATAAGATAGTGGATGAAAACGAGACGCGCGATTGTGCCGCCTTGGTTTCTGACAATGACCTTTCCTTCTTGGGTGTTGCCGCTATCAGCGACCCCATCCGTCCCGATGTGCCTGCCGCTGTGCAGAAGTGCCAGTCGGCCGGCATTAGTGTGAAGATTGTGACGGGTGACACGCCGGGCACGGCCACCGAGATTGCCCGCCAGATAGGCCTCTGGAAGCCCGAAGACACGGAACGCAACCGTATCACCGGCGCAGACTTTGCCGCCTTGAGCGATGAAGAAGCGTTGGAGCGTGTGATGGATTTGAAAATCATGTCGCGTGCCCGTCCTACGGATAAGCAACGTTTGGTGCAATTGCTCCAACAGAAAGGTGCCGTAGTGGCCGTGACAGGCGATGGTACGAACGATGCCCCCGCGTTGAATCATGCGCAGGTAGGCCTTTCGATGGGTACAGGTACGTCCGTAGCCAAGGAGGCGAGTGACATCACCTTGATGGACGACTCGTTCAACAGCATCGGCACGGCTGTGATGTGGGGACGTTCGCTTTACAAGAATATTCAGCGATTTATCGTCTTCCAACTGACTATCAATTTTGTAGCCCTGTTCATCGTGTTGCTCGGCTCGTTGGTGGGCACCGAACTGCCCCTTACTGTGACACAGATGCTTTGGGTGAACCTCATCATGGATACTTTTGCCGCCTTGGCTTTGGCTTCCATCCCGCCCAGTGAAAGCGTGATGAAGGAAAAGCCCCGCAAACGCACCGACTTTATCATCACCAAGGCGATGCGCGAGATGATATTCGGCGTAGGCCTTATTTTCTCGATTGTCCTGTTGGGCTTGCTTTTCTATTTCGAGCAAGACAGTCTGAGCGTGCGCGAGCTGACCATCTTCTTCACCTTCTTCGTGATGCTGCAATTCTGGAACTTGTTCAACGCACGCGTGTTCGGCACGACGGATTCGGCCTTCAAAGGCATCTCCAAGTCCTACGGCATGGAGTTCATCGTGTTAGCTATCCTGATAGGGCAGTTCCTCATTGTACAGTTCGGTGGCGCCGTATTCCGCACCGAGCCGCTTGACTGGTTGACATGGGTGCAGATTATCGCTTCTTCCTCGTTGGTATTATGGGCGGGAGAGCTTGTGCGTTGGATACAACGTATGCGTCAAAAGAAGTAAACGATGAATTTGCAAGGCATAAAGACACTGATTATCGACTTTGGCGGTGTGCTGATTGACCTCGACCGTCAGCGTTGTATAGATAGTTTTGTCGGGCTTGGGCTTCCGGATGTGGAGTCCATGCTCGACATGTGCCATCAGCACGATTTTTTCTTGCAACACGAGAAAGGGTTGCTGTCGGATGAAGAGTTTCGGGCGGAGATACATAAACGTATTCCTCATCCCGTTACCGATGCGCAAATAGATGCAGCATGGAATAGCTTCCTGATAGGTGTCCCTGCTTATAAACTGGATTTTCTGCTGGAGTTGCGCCGTCGCTATACGATGTATTTGCTGAGCAACACCAACGGCATCCACTGGCAATGGGCACTCGAACACGCCTTCAATTACCGGGGCCATCGGGTGGAGGACTTCTTCGACCGCATTTTCCTGTCCTACGAAATGAAATTGGTCAAGCCCGATGAGGAAATCTTCCGCCGGGTGATAGCCGAAACCGGTTTGACTCCTTCTGAGACTCTTTTTATAGACGATGCGGAAAGTAATTGCCGTGCCGCTCAGGCATTAGGCATTCGTACCTACATGCCCCAACTTTGTGAAGACTGGCGGCCTATATTTAAAGCGGAGAATACGTGCGGCTGATTCATGACATAGCGGAAGAGAAAGATTTGTCTCCGGCGGTAGCTACCATCGGATTTTTCGATGGTGTACATGGCGGGCATCGTTTCCTGATAAGGCAAGTGCGTGAGGCGGCTGCTTTGCGAGGCTTGGCATCAGCGGTGATTACGTTTCCCGAGCATCCGCGTGCCGTAATGCATCCCGATTTTCATCCCGAATTACTGACTACCTGCAATGAGAAGCTGGAGCTATTGGCGCAAACTGGCATCGACCGTTGTGTTTTGCTGGATTTTACGCCGGAGTTGGCAGCTCTGTCCGCCCGTCAATTTATGGAGATGTTGCACGGGCAATATGCTATCCGGGCGTTGGTTATCGGTTATGACCATCGTTTTGGGCACGGTCGGAGCGAGGGTTTCGATGACTATGTGCGTTACGGGCACGAATTGGGAATGGAAGTACTACCCGCTGAGGCTTATCATCTGCCGACATCGGATTGTCCGTTGCCTGTCTGCTCGTCCAGTGTCCGTCGTTTGTTGCGCGAAGGCGATGTGGCTTCGGCTGCTCGGTATTTGGGCTATCCCTATTTCTTGAACGGCATCGTGGTGGGAGGTTTCCGCATGGGCCGTCGCATCGGCTATCCCACGGCCAATCTTCAAGTGAACGACGAGTGTAAGATTATACCCGCTCGTGGCGTCTATGCTGTCCGTGTCGAAGTGGATGGCTGCATTTATGGTGGCATGCTCAACATCGGTTGTCGTCCTACGTTCGATAATGGCGCGAACGCCACTATCGAAGCGCATATATTCGACTTTAAATCAGATATCTATAACCATTCTTTAAGACTTTTCTTTGTGCAGCGCATCCGTTCCGAACGAAAATTTGCCTCTGTAGAAGAATTGGTGGCCCAACTTCATCAAGACGCGGAAATTGCACGCGGGATGCTGTAGAAACAGCCTCTTACTCTCCTTGATACATTTGTCCGTTCACTTTCACATTCTTTGAATTTTTTACGTCCAAAGTCTTGCCTGCCGTTTCCACTTGGGCGTTGTCAATGGTGACATTTTCGCCTTGGCTGATGACGATACCTTTCTGTGCATTATTGATGATTACGTCTTTGATGTGTACATTTCGGATAGGCATTTCAGGCAATCCGTTGAAGAACATGGCACGGCCAACATTAGTGGCGGCTATGTTCGTAATGTAAATGTCCCGGAAAGAAGGGGTTTCTTCGGTAACCGGCGGAATGGTGGCTTTCATGCGCTTGGCCAAGTCTGCTTCACTCTCTTCGCCGGCACCTTTGCCTCCGTAGAAGAGGTCAAACAGGAGCGCTTCATGGGGAATGTCTATCATGTTGATACGGTTGATATAGATGTTCTCTACCACTCCTCCCCGTCCGCGTGTGCTCTTAAAACGGAGGCCTACGTCTGTACCTAAGAACGTGCAGTCGGAAACATAGATATTTTTCACGCCACCGGACATCTCGCTACCCACTACGAAACCGCCGTGGCCGTGCAACACGATGTTGTTCTTTACAATGACATTTTGGCAAGGTTCTCCGCGCTTGCGTCCGTCCTCATCCTTGCCAGACTTGATGCAGATAGCATCATCTCCAGCATCAAAGATGTTATTGGTTATCAGTGCGTAGTTACAGGATTCCAAATCAAGTGCGTCGCCGTTTTGCGAGTACCACGGATTGAATACCTTCACGTTGTTGATGGTGATGTGTTCACATGAAAGAGGGTGCAGGCACCAAGCGGGCGAGTTCTTGAACGTAACTCCCTCTAACAGGATCTTCTTGCTCTTGACGATGTTCAGCAATACCGGGCGCAGCCAAGGGCGTATCTCGTTCCATTCTTCGTCCGTCTCAATGCCTTCGGGCGTATTGAATTCCTTGCAGGCTTTGGCGCCTTTCAGCGAGCCGGGCGTAGGATACCATACGTCCTTTTCCACCACACCGCCTGAACTTATCAGCGATTGCCATTGCGAAGAGGTCATTTTCCCTTTCTTGACCGGGCGCCAACTATCTCCCGATCCATCGAACACACCGTGTCCTGTGATGGCTATATTCTCTACGTTTCGTGCTGAGATAGGTGATTGGCAGCGGCGGGTTTCCAGTCCTTCGAAGGACGTTTCTATGATAGGGTAGGCATTGAAATCATCGGTAAATATGACCAATGCATTCTTCTCCGTATAGAGGTTGACGTTATCCAGCAAGACGATAGGGCCTGTCAACCATAAGCCTTCGGGAATGACAACCTTACCCCCGCCTTTGGCGCTCACTTCCCGAATGGCCTTGTTGATGGCCTGCGTGTTCAGTGTCTTTCCGTCCGCTTGGGCGCCGAAGTCCTTGATATTAACCGTGTAGTCGGGGAAAGATGGCCGTTCTACTTGAGGCATGTCGAAAGGCAAGCCTTCATAGATACTATGGTCCGTACAGTTTGTCGGCTGTGTGGAAGTCGTGTGCGAGCATGAGGTCAGCAGCATAGCCAGCATCGCAAGTGTTCCTAACTTTTCAATAAGTGTGTTCATTCGTGATACCTTTAAATATTTCTTGTCGGCAAAAATATTCCTATCTTCCCTATTTGGTGTGTATTATTTGTTGGTTTAGGTGTATTTTTTGTCATCAGAGTGTTTTTCTTCCCCTTTTTTCGGGGTACTTCCGGATAAACTTCCTACCTTTGCAGCGCAATTTTATAACAAATAGGTATGAGTTACAATTTATTAAAAGGTAAAAAAGGTATTGTTTTCGGTGCTCTGAATGAGCAGTCCATTGCTTGGAAGGTAGCGGAAAGAGCTGTAGAAGAAGGGGCGACTATCACGTTGTCCAATACTCCGGTGGCTGTCCGCATGGGGCAGGTTTCCGCATTGTCTGAGAAATTGCACTGCGAGGTGATTCCTGCTGATGCCACCAATGTGGCCGATTTGGAGAATGTCTTCAAGCGCTCGATGGAAGTGCTGGGCGGACAAGTGGACTTCGTGCTCCACTCCATTGGTATGTCGCCCAATGTGCGTAAGAAACGCACCTACGATGATTTGGATTATGATATGCTGAGCAAGACATTGGACATCTCCGCCATGTCTTTCCACAAGATGATACAAAGCGCCAAGAAGCTGAACGCGATAGCCGATTACGGCTCTATTGTAGCCTTGAGTTATGTGGCCGCCCAACGCACGTTCTTCGGTTACAACGACATGGCCGATGCCAAGGCGCTGTTGGAGTCCATCGCTCGCAGTTTTGGTTATATCTATGGTCGTGAGCACAATGTGCGTGTCAACACCATTTCCCAATCGCCTACCATGACAACCGCCGGTTCGGGTGTGAAAGGCATGGACAAGTTGTTCGACTTTGCCAACCGCATGTCTCCATTGGGCAACGCTTCGGCTGATGAGTGCGCCGACTATTGCATCGTGATGTTCTCAGATTTGACTCGCAAGGTCACCATGCAGAACCTTTATCACGACGGCGGTTTCTCAAGCATGGGTATGAGCCTGCGTGCCATGAACACCTATCAGAAAGGTATGGAAGAATACATGGACGAGAATGGAAACATTATCTATGGATAACCCCGTTCTTTATCTCTTGCCCGTTACCCTTGGTGATACGCCTTGGGAACGGGTATTACCTCTTTATAACAGAGATATCCTTTCACACATCCGTCATTTCATTGTGGAAGATGTGCGCTCCGCTCGTCGTTTCCTGAAAAAAGTGGATAAGGATATTGACATCGACACCTTGACATTCTATCCGCTGAACAAGCATACTTCGCCGGAAGATATCTCCGGGTACCTGAAGCCATTGGAAGGTGGTCAGTCTATGGGAGTCATTTCCGAGGCGGGTTGTCCTGCCGTGGCCGATCCGGGAGCGGATGTCGTAGCCATTGCCCAACGTAAGCGGTTGAAGGTAACGCCGTTAGTCGGTCCTTCGTCCATTATCCTCTCCGTCATGGCTTCAGGTTTCAACGGACAAAGCTTTGCCTTCAACGGGTATCTGCCCATCGAGCCGGCTGAACGTGCCAAGAAGTTGAAGCAGTTGGAACAACGTGCCTACACCGAGCAGCAGACGCAAATCTTCATCGAAACGCCTTATCGCAACAACAAAATGGTGGAGGACATTTTGCAGCATTGCCGTCCGCAGACACGCCTTTGCATCGCCGCCAACATCACCTGCGAAAACGAGTACATCCATACCCGCACCATGAAGGAGTGGAAAGGCCATACGCCTGATTTGACAAAGATTCCTTGCATCTTTTTGATTTATAAGTAAGGGGATAAATGACCCGTAAATCCAATATCTATAATAAAAACGGGTCAGTCCAAAACCCGGTTGCGGAAAATGCTGCACGGACCTTTATGCCCCGATGCATATAGTTGACTTCTTTGCACGATTACTAATCGTACGGCGTGACAGTTACTAATCGTACGGCGTGACGATTACTAATCGTACAGGTGGACGATTACTAATCGTACAACCTGCCAAGATATATGTTTGTACGAATTGTGATACAATAAAAATGGCATATGAGATGATTATAATTAATTATCTTCATATGCCATCTTATTTTAGAGGGCATTTACTGAATGCCCCTAATAGGCTTTTAGTGTTTTATTTCATTGACGTTCGCCTAATTTGGAGTCTACAAAGTAGAGGTTTCCAGCTCCGGCACGCTTAATCATTTCAACAATGCTTGATGCGGTAGCTTCCTCCTCAACCTGTTCACGGACGAAGCCCCACAGAAAGTCTTGCGTAGCTTTGTCTTTTTCAGCTGAAGCAACATCTACCAATTCGTCAATCATCTTCGATACGCGGCACTCGTGTTCGTACACTTGTTCGAATACTTGGAGTGGTGTGCCAAAGTCATTGGGTACTACATCGATTTTGTTAACCTTGGCTGTTCCTCCACGCTTAATAATGTAGGAAGCCATTTGGAAAGCATGGTCATGTTCCTCGAATGATTGTTTCTTAAGCCAATTGGCCATACCGTTATAACCTTCTTTCTCCATAAAGAAAGACATTGCCAAATACAGATTGGCCGACCACATTTCAGCCGTAATCTGGTCATTAATAGCGATTTGTAATTTTTCAGAAATCATAATTGCTTTATTTTAAAATTGAAATCATTACAAATATAGTATGAAAATGAATAAGATGTACCGCTTATAACAAACTTTAATTAAATATTAGAGTTTTACCCTTCCATTTCAATCATCTCGTCCGAAGTATACCCAATGGGTAACTCACGGCAATTGTAACGGGAGGCCATAATCTCTCCGTATGCCCCCGCCGAGCGGATGGAGATAAAGTCGCCCCGATGAACTTCGTTTAAATCTACGGCCTTGCCAAACACATCAGAGGACTCGCACACGGGACCTACCACATCATATGTTTGTAGGGGTGATTCGGAAGAGATATTCTCTATCTTATGGTAAGCTTGGTAGAGAGCCGGACGGATGAGGTCGGTCATACCCGCATCAAGGATGGCGAATTGTTTGTTGGCACCTTGCTTGACATAGAGCACACGCGAAATCAAAGAGCCGCACTGGCCTACCACGGCACGTCCCAATTCGAAATGAAGCGTCTGGTAGGAGCGGAGCTTTAGGTGTGTGGCATACGTCTTAAAATAGGCCGCAAAGTCGGGCACGGACTGGCGGTTGGGATGATGATAGTCGATGCCCAAACCTCCACCTACGTTAACATATCCGATGCGTATTTGATGAGCTTCCAGCTTGTCCAACAATTCGTTGACCCGATTGCATAAAGCTACGAAGTCGCCCATGTCCAGTATTTGAGAGCCAATATGAAAATGCAAGCCGATGAAATCTACGTTTTTCATGGCGCATGCGGCTTTTATCACGTGTTCCATATCTTCCATACGGATGCCGAATTTGTTTTCGGCCAATCCGGTGGTGATGTTGGCATGAGTATGCGCGCCTACATCGGGGTTGATACGGAAAGCCACACGGGCCACTTTATTCTTAGCCGCAGCCAATTCATTGATGACTTCCAATTCGGGAAGGGACTCCACGTTGAAGCAAGCGATGCCGTAATCCAAAGCAAGGTTGATTTCCCAATCGGCCTTTCCTACTCCTGCAAAAACAATTTTCTCCGGAGAGAAGCCGGCCTTGACGGAGGCTTGTATCTCGCCCCCGCTTACGCAATCGGCTCCCAATCCGCTCTCGCGGATGATGGCAAGTAATTTGGGATTGGCGTTGGCCTTGACGGCATAGTGCACATGGAAGTTCTCGTATCGTGAGGATTCTTCACGGATGCACGCCAACGTCCGGCGCAACACCTCCGTATCATAATAATAGAAAGGTGTGCGCAGGGCGTTGAATTTATCAATAGGAAAATGTCCTTTCATACATCAATTCTCGCCAAATAGGTTTGCACTAAGCGATTGCAGGGCGCGCTTCTTGTCTTGCTCACGAATAAGGAAAGAGATGTTGTAATTGCTTCCGCCAAAGGAAATCATGCGCACGGGGATGTCGCGCATGGCATCCAGTGCCTTGGCTTCAAAACCAACGTTCTCCCATTCCAAGTCGCCCACCACGCAGATGATACACATGTCACGGTCTACGGTGACGGTGCCATACTTCTTGAGGTCATCCAGAATCTCGTTCAGGTGCTTCACGTTATCTATAGATACAGATACGCCTACTTCGGAGGTACAAATCATATCGATAGAAGTCTGGTAGCTCTCGAATATCTCGAACACTTTACGCAGGAAACCGTAGGCCAGCAACATGCGGCTGGACTTAATCTTGATAGCCGTAATGTTATCTTTGGCGGCTACGGCCTTTATCTTACCTTTCTCGCTATCGTTGGAGATCAATGTGCCGGGAGCCGAAGGATCCATGGTGTTGAGCAAGCGCACGGGGATGTTGGCATACTTGGCGGGCTGGATGCACGTGGGGTGCAGGATTTTAGCGCCAAAATAAGCCAACTCGGCGGCTTCCTCGAATTGCAACTGGCGCACGGGAGACGTGTTGTCCACAATACGCGGGTCGTTGTTATGCATCCCGTCAATGTCTGTCCAAATCTGTATCTCCTCGGCATGGATGGCGGCGCCTACGAGCGAGGCCGTATAGTCGCTTCCGCCTCGCTGGAGGTTGTCTATTTCCCCGTAGGCGTTGCGGCAGATAAAGCCTTGTGTGATGTAAATGTCTGCATCGGGGTGAAGCTCCAGTTGGGCCAGCAATTTCTCGCGAATGTAAACGGGGTCAGGCTCGGCGTTTTTGTCGGTGCGCATGAACTCCAACGCGGGAAGCAGAACGGACTTCACGCCACATTCTTGCAAGTAATAGTTCATCATGCCCGTAGAAATCAGTTCGCCTTGAGCCAACACGACTTTTTCTTCGAACAAAGTAAAGAGGTCCTTGGTGTAAGAACGTATATAGTCAAAATGAGACTTCACCAACTCCAGGCACTTCTGTTTGTATTCATCCGTAGTGTAAAGCTCGTCTATGTGCCGGCGGTATTTGCTTTCCAACTGGTTGATAATCTCGTTGGCACCCTCGGGATTCTTCTTGTAAAGATAATCCGAAATCTCCACCAACGTGTTGGTCGTGCCCGACATGGCGGACAACACCACAATCTTACGCTCGCCATCGGTAATTAATTTGGCCACTTCCTTCATCCGTTGAGCCGAACCTACCGAAGTTCCTCCAAACTTTAAAACTTTCATCTTTCCTATTGTATTAAGTTATTAAATTTATTATTTCTCTCTTCATCAAGCTCCGCAACTTCCTCTAACCGATGATTCTCGCATTGCAATATACGACCCGGAAACTCGCTCAACAACAGACGGTTGTGGGTGGTCATCACCACCAAAGAACCATCATGGCTTATCCGGTGCAACAAGTCGGTGATGGCACGTCCCGTATCCATATCAAGGTTTCCCGTAGGCTCGTCGGCCAAGATGATACGGGGTGAGTTGAGCATGGCGCGCGCTATTACGATGCGTTGTTGTTCCCCTCCGGACAATTCGTTGGGGTACTTATAACCCTTGTTGCTCATGCCCACCAGTTTCAGCACTTCATCAATGCGGTCTCTCCGGTCGTTAGCCCGTTTCCAGCCCGTGGCGCGCAACACGAAATCGAGGTTATCGGACACCGAGCGGTCAGTCAATAATTGGAAGTCCTGAAAGACAATGCCCAACTTCCGGCGGAGGAGAGGTATCTGCTTGCGCCTGATACGCTTCATGTCATAGCCCAATACGTGCGCCTGGCCGGAAGCGACCTCCAATTCTCCGTAGAAAGTTTTCAGGAGACTGGTTTTTCCGGAGCCTACCTTCCCGGTCAGGTAAATAAATTCGCCTGCCCTCAACTCCAAATTCACCTGCTCCAGCACACACAACTCTTGTTGGTGAATTTCAACGTCCGTATAGGATATGAGTATCTCGTCCATTCTTCCGTCTCAACTCAATGTTTCTTCCAGCCTACACCGTGGCGTACTTTCAATTCGCGGGCTATATCTTCGATGCCATATCCCTTGGAGGTCAGCAATACTATCAAGTGATATATCAGGTCGGCGCTCTCGTAGATGAGCCGGTCATCCGTGCCGTTGCATGCTTCGATAACGGTTTCCACGGCTTCCTCGCCCACCTTCTGAGCCATCTTGTTGACACCCGAGCGGAAGAGGCTGGTCGTATATGAGCCTTCGGGCATTTCCGTGTGGCGCGTGCGGATGAAGTCCTGCAACTCCTGGAGAAACAGGACGGGACGTTCGTTCTTCTCTCCCCAGCACGTGTCCGTGCCGGTGTGGCACACGGGGCCTTCGGGGCGTGCTTGGATGAGCAATGTGTCTTGGTCGCAATCCACGCTGAGCGACACTAAGTGCAGGAAGTTTCCGCTCTCTTCACCTTTCGTCCATAGACGTTGGCGGGTGCGGCTAAAGAAAGTCACCTTGCCAGTCTCCAAAGTCTTCTCGTAGGCCTCTCGGTTCATGAAGCCTAACATCAGCACCTTGGCGGTATCTGCGTCTTGTATGATGGCAGGCACCAAGCCACCCATCTTCTCAAAATCTATCTCTATATTCGTATTCATGATGAAAATATATTCAGCTAAACAACATCTTTTTTCCGGTTCTCACGAGGCTCTTAAATTCGCATCGGCACACCTTGGGCGCAAAGATACGATTTTAATTCGGGAATTTTTATTTCTCCGAAGTGAAAAACGCTGGCCGCCAGTGCCGCATCGGCTTTTCCTAAGAGAAAAGCGTCGCGGAAGTGTTCCTTCTGTCCGGCTCCTCCGGATGCGATGATGGGGATGGAGAGTGCATCGGACAACTGTGCCAATGCTTCGTTGGCGTAGCCCATTTTTACTCCGTCATGGTTCATGCTGGTAAACAACACTTCGCCTGCGCCACGTTCTTGGGCTTCATGCGTCCAATCCATCAGTTCGCGCCCGGTCTCCACGCGTCCCCCGTTCAAGTAGCATTTCCACACTCCTTCGGTACACTTGGCATCTACGGCCAACACGCACACTTGCGAACCGAAGTGCAGGGCTATTTCGTCTATCAGGGCGGGACGACGCAGGGCGGCGGAGTTGACCGACACTTTATCGGCACCCGCATCCAGCAGGCGAGCCACGTCGCTCAACTCGTGTATGCCTCCGCCTACCGTAAAGGGAATGCTGATGTGTTCGGCAATGCGGCGCACCAACTCTACGAAGGTTTTTCGCCCTTCGAAGCTGGCCGTAATGTCAAGAAACACCAGTTCGTCGGCTCCTTGCTCGCTATACATACTGGCCAGTTCTACGGGGTCGCCCGCCTGGCGCAGGTTGACAAAGTTTGTTCCTTTTACCGTCTGCCCGTCCTTAATGTCGAGGCAGGGAATAATTCTCTTGGCTAACACGATGTATATTCTCTATTTTTACAAATGTATTCAATCTGTTTTTATCTGTCTCATGTCTTCGCGAAAGATTGTGCTTTCCTTTCTTTCGCAAAGGCGCCCGCTTTCTTTCGCAAAGCGGAATCCGTCTTTTCAAGCATCGAGGAGCGGCCTGAGTAGGTCAAGTGTGATGCGTCCCTCATACAGGGCTTTCCCGAAGATGACTCCCGGCACGCCTGCTTCCTCTAAGCGGTAGATGTCGTCCATCCCGCTTACGCCTCCGCTGGCTATGAGGTGCAACTCCGGGTCACGATCCAGTATTTCCCGGTACAAATCTACCGCGGGGCCTTGCAACATGCCATCCCGCCGGATGTCGGTGCAGATGACTTGCGTGATGCTTTGACGTCGATACCCGTCTATAAACTCGAACAAATCCAATGCGCTATCTTCCTTCCAACCGTTCACGGCTATGCGTTTGTCCTTGGCGTCCGCTCCCAGGATGATGCGTTCGGCACCATACGTGGCTATCCATCGGGAAAACACTTCGGGATTTTTCACGGCTATGCTTCCTCCCGTCACCATCCGTGCCCCGCTTTCGAAAGCGATACGCAGGTCTTCATCGGTCTTCAGTCCTCCTCCAAAGTCCACCACGAGCGAAGTCCGGGTGGCAATCTCCTCCAGCACCTTGTAGTTTACGATGTGGTGTGAGGCCGCCCCGTCCAAGTCTACCACGTGAAGACGCCGGATGCCTCCGTCCTCCAACATGCGGGCTACCTCCAAAGGATGCTCGTTGTATACTTTCTGGCTGGCATAATCGCCTTGGGAAAGGCGTACGCATTTGCCACCTATTATATCTATGGCAGGAATCAACTCTATCATAATGTCAGGAAATTTTTCAAGATACGTTCGCCCACCGGCCCGCTCTTCTCGGGATGGAACTGCGTGGCGAAGAAATTATCCTTATGTAAAGCCGCGCTAAAAGGCAATATATAGTCGGTTGTAGCGGCCGTATACGGATTCAGCGGCACGTAATAGCTGTGAACAAAATAGACAAACTCGTCTTTGGAAAAACCTTTAAACAAAGGCTCATGTACTTGCGTTAAGGTATTCCATCCCATGTGGGGCACTTTATCCTCATGTCGGATTGATTGAAAGCGTTTGACGTCCACGTCGAAAATGCCAAGCCCGTCCACATCGCCTTCCTCCGAATGCCGGCACATCAATTGCATGCCCAGGCAAATGCCTAAAACGGGATTTTTCAAACTTCGGATGACATCGCCCAGGCCCGTGGCGCTTAAGAAGTCCATCGTGGTGCCAGCTTCTCCCACTCCGGGGAAGATGACACGATCGGCTTTCCGCAGGACTTCTTCATTATCTGTCAACGTGGCCTCTACGCCCAAGCGCCTCAACGCGCAATCCACAGAGCGTACATTGCCTGCATTATATTTTACTATCGCAACTTGCATACGTATGTTTTCTCCTTCTATTTTATTAGCTAAAAATGACCGTTTTATTCTTGTACACCAATACTTTGCGCTCGATGTGTTTCTCTACGGCGCGCGAAAGGACTATCTTTTCCAAATCCTTACCCTTGCTCACCAAATCCTGTACCGTATCCTTGTGCGTGATGCGCACGATGTCTTGCTCAATGATAGGACCTGCGTCCAGCTCGGTAGTCACATAATGGCTTGTCGCTCCTATAATTTTCACTCCCCGTTCGTAGGCGGCATGATAAGGCTTGGCCCCTACAAAAGCCGGAAGGAAAGAGTGGTGTATGTTGATGATGCGGTTGGGATATGCGTCAATCATCTGCTCCGAAATAACCTGCATGTAGCGTGCCAACACGATGAACGTGATATTATGCTTGGCCAGCAAATCCATTTCCACCCGCTCCTGCTCCGCTTTGTTGGCTTTCGTAATGGGAAACAAATAAAAAGGTATATCAAAACGCTTGGCTACATGCTGCAGGTCGGGATGATTGCTGATAATGAGCGGTATATCCACATTCCATTCGCCTGCCGTATAGCGGGCCAGCATGTCATACAGGCAATGGGACATCTTTGAGACAAAGATAGCCATGCGTGGCTTCATGTCTGAGAAGTAAAGCCGGAAACTCATCTCGTATTTCTGTGCGTACAACGTGGCGAAATAGTCCTCAATCTTCTCTTGAGGCACTAAGAAATCTTTTAGCTCCCACTCCAGCCTCATAAAGAAAATATTCTCAGCATGGTCAACGTATTGATCCAGATAGATAATGTTTCCTTTGTTCACCGTTATAAAATCCGTCACTTCGGCCAGGATGCCCGGTTTGTCAGGGCAATGGAGCAAGAGTTGGGCTGTTTTCATACACCTATATTTATTATTATCACATCGAAATATTACATTATTCTCGCAAATAGTTCGCAAAAATAACTATTTATTGCAGAATAACGAACTTTTTGAACATAAAGTTTCGTTTTTAGGTTTCGTTCATTTCTACCATCATACATCATCCCTTTTCCCGACAAAACTTTTTCTTATTCTAAATGTATGTTAAATAGCAATATGCTTCCACTTTTTAATAGCTTAATTACTACAAGATTAGATAGCCCACTCAAAAAAATGTCGAAAAAAAATCGCATTACCCCTTGCCGTTCTAAAAAAATCATCTACCTTTGCACCCGCAATCGAGAGAGAAAGCGATAAAGGATTAAAAGGATGAGGTGCGTTAGTTCAGCTGGTTAGAATACATGCCTGTCACGCATGGGGTCACGGGTTCGAGTCCCGTACGCACCGCTTACGAAAAAAGACTGAAATAAGAAAGTCGAAGACAATATCCTCAAAGTCAGTAACTTTGGGGATATTTTTTT
>CASGED010000021.1 GCA_949300425.1 uncultured Bacteroides sp. | reverse complement strand
CGGTCTGCCAACACGATGTCGGTACGCAACTTATGTGCACTGCCTTTTAACTTAAAGTTCATGAAGAACACGCCGTACACGGATTTCAGTTCAAACTTCCAGTCGGGTCCTTTCTCCCCCTGACGGGCTATCGTCTGTGACAAATAATAGAGTGCGCGCTCACGGAAGTTGATTTGTTCTTGGTTCTGCATTTCCACTATGAATTGTTCTCCATTCTCGTCCGTACAGTAAATATCATAAATGACGCCCCTGTCTTCCCTGTACACAGGAAGCAACTCCTTGTCCAAAAATGTAATATCCTTTATGCTCCGTTCGCCTTCCAGCAAAGCGTTAAGGAAATCTATCAGCAAATCTTTATTGATTGCTTGGCCGAAAATGCGTTTAAAGCCCATATCCGTAAACGGATTGATAAACCTTGCCATATATTTATTCATTTTTTGTCTATGGCACAAAGATAGGGATTATTTTTTGTACATAGCAGTATTCAAGAACAAATTGACTAAAATAGGGCTTTAAATAGCGCGGGCAGAGTCAAACTGTTTTATTGAGCAAAAGCATTTGCAAATGTTTGTCAGTATAAAATAATTGTTGTATTTTTGCAACACTAGCCTCCAAGCCTCTCAACGATGCTCAAAAAGAATTTTAGCGATTAACTTGCGAAACTTGAATAAAGAATGTTTATGAAAAAAATAATCTTTTGCGGGCTAATAATAGCTTTATTAGCTGCATGTCAAGCACCTGATGACGGAGAACATTGTCCATCGCTAACAGTGGACTTAAGCAGCCAAAGTGCAGTATTTTCAGACCTGTTTTCAAGAATTGACTTAATTCCATTGGAAACCAACGACACTTGCTTACTGATAGGCATTGATAAACTAATGCTGTCGGGAGATGACATCTACGTATTCGATAGCAAGCGTCCGGCTTTATATGTCTTTGACGAATCGGGTGAGTTTTCCAGGCAAATATCCAGGAAAGGGGACGGACCGGGGGAATATCAACTGATTTATGATTTTACACTTGACAGACTACAAAAATACGTTATCCTGCTCAGTCCTTATGGCTATTTGCAACTGTATGAGGAGAACGGACGCTACATTGAGAAAAAGGTATTGCCTATAAAGCCCAATTACTATTCATTGGCTTGTTTGGTCGGGGATTGTTATGCTTTATGGTCATGTGTGGACGAATCGGAAGAAGGAATTACGCTCGTTGAGAAAGCCACTGTAAAAACTGCTACAGGTTACTGGCACAACGACCGAATTTTGGATATGGGCAGAATGAAACCCTTCTATGAATATTCCGACAGCTTGTATTTTACGACCGCCTATCAGAATGTAGTGTACAAAGTAACGGAAGGCGGCCTGATTCCCGCCTATCGATGGGACTTTGGAAAACAAGGTATCAGTGACAAGCTGATACAGAAATATCTGCAGATAGAAAATGACGGTCAACGGAATGAACAATTACTGAATGATCTTGCTGATGGCACTCTGCCATTTTGTATGCAAGCGCAATTTCAGAACGGTCGCTATTATTTTGTGGCTCTTCAAAAAGGTTTAGGGACCAATGATCATTTCATAAACGTGTTTTGCGACAAGGCTAATGGTCGGTCCTATATCTTTGACAACAGTGTCGATGGGATGTGTTTACGTCCGCTTCTGTTGACTGATGAATACGTCCTTTCAGTCTTATATCCGACAGATATCCGCGAACCTTTTCGAGCCTATTTGTCGGAAGAAGCGTATACCAAACTGATGTCATTGAAAGACGATGATAATCCTTGCCTCGTCCAATACTATTTCAAATAAAGGGTAGTGCCTATTTTCAGAGGAGTGATGCACCTAGTTTATACAATAATGGATTGGACGGTTACGCGCAGTTGAACTTCTCATAGGTTTTGGAAGCGCAAAATAAGTAGGATTTCTTTTTATTTGGATATATTCGCGATATTGCAACAGCTAATGAAAAAGATAGGATTTTTTATAGTAGTGCTTGCCACGCTGGGCGCTCTATATTCATGCAACAGAAGTACAGATACTGAAAAGTATCAGGGGAAACGCAACAATAGAGTAGATGTACGTGCTAAAGTGATGGAAATCCCCACAGAGGACGATGTCTTGATTGGTGGTAATGCAAGTCTTTACCTATTGAAAGACAAGCTGATTATAGGCGATGGCCAATCAGCGGAGCAACAGATTCACATTTTTGACAAAAACTCATTCCGATACCTGGCCAGTACAGTTTATAGAGGGCAAGGGCCGGATGAGATTACTTTGTTAGGTCATATCGGCATTGACGAGAAACGAGGCAAGTTCTATGTGTCTGATCATGGTAAGATGAAAATCTTCAGCTACGACATGGACAGTGTTTTAGCCAATCCGGAACATTATAGTCCGAACATAAAGGCTGAAATGAATATGACTCAATTTCCATCTCATTATCTATATATAAGTGACACCCTCTCTTTGACGCGGCTGATTACCCCCACCAGTGTCTCTACTTTTGAGGATGGTGTGGCCAAATGGAACATAGAGGAAATGACTTTTGAACCGATGCCTTACAAACATCCCGACATAAGCAAGAAACGTATTACCTTTGCCGCTTCACCGGAACTGGGCATCTATGTGGAATGCTATTCCAGACATGACTTAATGACTATTTGTGACATGGACGGCAACTTGAAATGCAATGTCTACGGACCGAACTGGGATAATGGTTCCGGGAAAGTCAAGAAACATCATTACGGAGAGGCTACATTCTGCGGCGACAAGATTATAGCCTCTTATGCCGGTGGAGATTATCGGACAGACTACGAACCCACCAGGCTTTTAGTATTTGACACCGCGGGCAATTATCTGAAAACACTGGATATAGGACGTAAAATTATGCACATCTGTTATGATAAGGACAACAACCGTTTAATCATGAACTTGAATGACGAATACCAGTTCGCTTATTTAGATTTGGACGGATTATTTTAATAAGTAAATTATGAAAGCAAAATTGTCAATTTGCATTACCGCATGTTGCGTAATTCTTGCCTCCTGTGCCTTAGGAGGCAAACAACAGGCGGAGAAGCCCCATGGAGAAATCGAAGGGCTGAAAGTGACGAACGTGAGGATCCCCGAAACCAATGTGCTGAATCTGCCGTCCTATTATTTGTCTGCCTATTACCGGGACACGGCCGAATGGCTGTACGCCTACAACTACCGGGCACGTGCGCTGGATTGTTACGACTTGCGGAATCGGACGGTCAGGCAGTTGCTCTTTAAGGCGGACGGTCCTTCGGCTGTCATACGCATTCACAGCTTGCAAATTTGTTCGCCTGATTCCATTTGGGTGTTTGATGAGTCCCAACGAGCCTTATTACTGAACCAGGAGGGAAACGTGTGCCGTAGTGTCACGCTGACGGAAGGCCTGGCAGACGGGCAATGTATCATTGTAGGGCACAATTACGCCATGTCCACCACAGACATTTATTACGACGAGGCACGACGTTCCTTGCTTTATTGTGTAGCGAATCAATCGACTTCCCCAGCCTCGTTCTTCCTGCGTGAAGTCTTTCTGGATGGAGTTCCTGCCGTAAGTCATCCGTTGATGCTTCCGGAAGAAATCCCGAATGTAGGCGAAAGGGAGTATCCCTACATGGGGCAGCCCAATGTGACTTTCCTGCCGGACAAGATTCTCTACAACTATCCGGTAGACTCTCATATTTATGTGATGGACCGGGCAAGCGGAGAGTCTCAGGCTTTTGAGGCAAACAGTAATTTCACTTCCAACCAAGCCGCACCCTGCGATTGGAAGAACTATGCGGATTGCGAACGTCACCGGGTAGAGAATCCGCATTTCTACGAAGTGCGCTATCTGCCCGACCGTGACATGTACGCCCGCCTGCACGTAAACGGACAGGCATTTGACGCAACCCAAGATTTAGGTACCATGCTGGCAGGCAAGAAACTCTACCTGACCGTATTTGACAATCAGTTCTCGGTCGTAGGTGAAAGCGAGTTGCCTTCCAAACGTTACGACCTTTTTACCGGATGGTGTACCACGTCCGACGCCCTCCTGCTGTTCGTAAACAATCCGTTGCTGAAGGAAGAGAGGGGCGAATGGCTGGAATATGACAGAGTGGAATGGTAAATAAACAGACAGACTATCAATCGATAAATTGTATCTACTATGCTTAAATTCAGCAAATTAGTTACTTAAGTTTAAAGATTTCGTACCATGAAACAAAAACTGACAATCTTACTCTTGTCAATCATAGTTTTATCTTGTAGTGATGAAAGAAAGCAAGTACAAATAACGCCATTGAATTTTCAAACAATCAAGATAGACAGTCTTATCATAGGACAATCCTATGGAATGCTTTTGGTTGATTCCAATCTGCTGATTGCGGACAGTCAAGGTGATTCTTTATTTCATTGGGTGAACCTGAATACATTGACAGCCAAAGATGTCGGGCAAATAGGGCAAGGCCCCAACGAATATTTAACGTTTGACAATTTCTACAGGATAGGGAAGAACTATGGCTTTTACGACGGTCAATTAAGAAGTGCTAATGAAATCTTATTTTCTGAAAAAGGAGTTTCGCTGAAGAAAAAAGTCAGATTTGAATCATTAGATTACCGCTATTATCGGGTAATCCCCACTGCTTTTGGGACCTACATCGGAACAGGTCCGTATAAAAAAGGATTATTTGCCATTTCTGATTCTGCGGGACAACTCATTAATGCAGTAGGAGAACAACCGTATCGGGACGAAATAGAACGTAAAATACCCGAATTGGGGAGAGCCATGGCTTATCAAGGGAAATTGGTTGCTTCACCGAAAGGTGACCGATTGGTGAATGCTATTTACACATCACCCATGATTTATTTCTATCAACTATCTCCTACAGGCGTCACGTTGGTCAATTCATTCATTGAATGCTATCCGGAATACCGCCCTGATTTGGGAGACAATTCATACGCATCGGCCATGAACCGTAACAATAAATTGGGATATATGGATATGGTGGCTACAGAGCAATATGTATATGCGCTGTATTCCGGAAAGTCTACCGCAGAAGCCGGATTGTCTGCATTCTGTGGAAATAAGATTCGTGTATTCGACTGGAATGGGAATTTGCAAAAAGAATATATATTCGATATGGATATCAGTTGCTTTTGCGTAACACCAGATGATCGGACTATTTATGCGATAGGATTGGTAGATGACTATGAATTAGTGACGGCGGAATGTTAGGCTTGTAGCCTGGATGATATGGTCTGTATTTGTTCTATGATTGGGAAATTTCCTCCGAAGGGAATGAACTTTTTCGATTTTATCCCTATCTTTGCCATGTCTGTCAGGGATTATTTGGTTTTTATTCGCAACGCTAAGTTAAATGATCTCACTGACATGGCAAGAGCGGGGGGAATATTTTTGTTGCTCACAGCTTTAGAAAAGTATCAAGATTAAGTGTTGCGGATTTAAGGTTAATGTGTAAATCTATCATCATGGTTCAGGCAAGTAAAATTCTTGTAGTATGCCTTTGTATGGCAATCTTATTCGGCTGTCAGTCCAAACAAGCGGAAGTGGCACACGAGAAAGTCACATTCCAAGTGTTGCATAATGAAATTATGACCCGGATGCCCGGCAGCATAGCCGTTGCCGGTGATTATCTGATGTGGTATGACCCGTTCGCCCGCGATTATTTTGTGAACATACACGACATCCAAACTGGAGAGTTGATAGGAAAAATGGGGAAAGTTGGAGAGGGACCTTCCGAATTTATTACCGGTAGCATCGGTTCTTGCTGCATAGACGGCAGCTTTTTTGCTTCGGATGCGAACGGCAATACTTGTGGCTTTTTGTCTGTTGACAGCCTGATAGCGGGCAAAGAGCCGTTTACTCCACTCAGTGCGGAAGAAAAAGAACAGCGTCCTCTCATGAATGAATTGCAAAAAGGTGTTTTTATCGGTACCACTGAAGATGGTGAGGAACACTATTTTAAGACAAACATACATGGGAAAGAAGGTGCTTTCGGCGTTTATCCGATAAAAGAAGTGAAGCAACATCTGGGCAATACGTTGGCCTACGATTCCATTAGCGGAATGCTGGCTTGCTGTTCGTTTAGTGTGCCTTATTTGGCATTGTACAAAAAGTCCGGAGATTCCTTTAAACTTTGTTGGGAGAAAGAGCCGGAAATGGGGTACGAAATATCGCGCGGAAATATTGTGCCGGATGAAACCATAGGAGGAGTCTTTGGACTGTCGCTTTGTAAGGATTACATCGTCTCCCTGCACCGGGATTGGGAAAACGAACGGTTGGACAAATCCATAACAGGACGGGATGAGCGGATGCTTCCCCATTTAGCCTACTTGTATGACTATGGCGGGAGCTTGGTAAAAGTAGCAGATTTGGGAGTACGTGTAGTACGTATCGCTTCGGACCGACGGAGCAACACCCTTTATGCTTTGGTGTTGAACCCCGACTATATGTTGGTGAAATATGAGTTGTAGAAATAGTAACTGTGCATGGTTTGCCACCGCATTGCTGTTGACATTGGCCGCTTGCCAACAGCGACATAAACCGGTGATGGTAGAGTACAAGACCGTTTTCCCCGTCGATACCTGTCTCTCTCTCCGTGAAATCCCTATGCAGGAAAACCTCCGTTCCCTGTCCTTGCTCCGATTGGGCGACAACAGATTGTTGGTGTTTGGAGATTACGGCATCGTGCGTCTTTATTCTTATCCGGATTTGGAGCTTATCCGTTCCCAACAACTCGTCTATAGAGGAACGGGTGTGATAGGGAACGAACTCCTATTAGAGTCTCAGGGCACCGTAGACAAGTATCGGTTGAATACGAAAGACTCGCTCGTCTGTACCGGCTCTTTCAAAATAGCCATGGTGCCCTATTCCACTGGTTCTGTTCAGCGTTTGGATGTCGAGCGATATATCTTTGCGGACAATTATGACTTGGACGGTGTCTCGGAATATCATGTTATAAATATAAAAGACGGTTCGTGGCAATCCGGCGGTGAATATCCGGAACCGCCCGCCCGCTTCAAGCGTTTGCGTGATTTCAAACTGGCTTATGCGCACGATTTGTCAGTCAAGCCGGATGGCAGTGCCTTTGTGGTATCATACAGCTATGTCCGCCGTGTTCATATCTATAATGCCGACGGACAATTGCTTCATGCCGTCAAGCTTGATTATGCGCCCGGCAACAACAATCTGCCCGATTTGAATGGATATTGGCACCATATGGGCACAGTCACTACGGACAACTACATTTATATGCTAAATCCGGAACAACAACCGCCCAGCCCTCAAACGGCTCACTCCGAAATCGTAATCATGGATTGGGAGGGAAATTTGAAAGTCCGCTACCGGCTGGATTGGTTTGTCAATGGGATAATAGTAGATGAAGCGCGGGGCGTTATCGTTGGTTGTGGAGACAAAGGGCAAGGAGCCGCTTTTTTTGAACTGAATATATCGGACTTATTTTCCATCCTTTAAACTAATGAGTATATGAAAATGAAAAATATCTACTGCCTATTTTTAATCGTATTACTCGTTTCTTGTACTAAGGAAAAGAATACAATTGTCAATTTAGAAAAAATTCAAACTCGTGAAATTCATTTAGAGAAGATGAATTTAGAGGATGCGCCTTTGTTTCCCAGGGGATGTTGCTTCGTTGATTCTTCATTGGTCCTTTTTGATTCCAAGGACAAAGACGGTTTTTTATCCATTTACAATTTGGAAGGACAACTTTTAGGGAAGTACGGTACAAAAGGAAACGGGCCAAACGACTTTATTCACCCCAAGTTCATATCGAACGGCAAGTTTATAACTGCCAATCGGAATATGTACATCGGAGATATTAACGCTGTATATACCTTAAACATAGACGCTGCTTTGGTCGACACTCGAAAGGAGGAGCTCCCTTATACGGAAATTCCGGAAAAGTTAAGTATGTACAACTACATCTTACAAAACACGAATATCCTGTTGGTGGTACAACAGACCGGTGACAAACAGCTTGCTTTTTACGATAAAGAGACATGCCGGACTGATTTTAAGAACTATTTCGAAAAAATCCCGTCTTTAAACAATGCCTCAGACTTATGCTATGTCATGCAGATATATGACGCCTACTATTCCTCCAATGATACAACGATGGCTATAGCCTATAAAAACAGGAAGCAAATAGACATCCTTTCTTTGTCAGGCGACTTGATTAATCGTGTTTATTTCCCTGATTATGATTATAACGACGCCAGGATGTCATTAAGGAACGGGAACCTATATCTGTCGGAGGATGCGAAAATGTTTTTCTCATTCGTATTCGCTACCGTAGATTCGTATTATTTCCTATGTTGGGATGATACCAGAGAAAACATTAAAGCGGGAAAGGCTAAAACCAAAATTTATAAAACAGACTCGTATGGCAATATACAAGAGATTATGCAATTAGATAAAAGCGTTTCATATTTCTGTTTAAACCAGTCCCACTTATACGCTATAGGCATATCGGAAGAAAATCTGGATTTGGAAGTTTATTATGCCGACATTAAAAAGACTTTTTAGTCCCTGTATTTTGAGCGTTGATGATGAGGCTCCCTTCAATTTATTTTTGTCTAAGAGAACGGAATGAAACATCTCCCAGTGCCTGAGGGAGATTCTTCGTTTCGCTTCACCATCGGTAACGTTCTCCGAAGTTCTGAAAGCACAAGTTTAGTGTGGGATAGAGTGGCTTTTAGAGAGGATAATCTGATATTGAAAAGAGGATAATCCTATATGGCGGAGAAGATAATCATACATAAATTTAGTCTATCGCTCTACAAAACAATAACAATTCTTTTGGGATATGATGTCAAAAGGCGTGTGTGTCTTTAGAATAACACGCAGATTGTAAATTACATTGTACAATCGGTTGCTTAAATCTGTGTCTTGTGCCTCAGGCCATAGTTTCTGCGTTAACTCTTGTTTGTCAATACTATATTTCTCAGCATCCAAAATGCATTGCAGTGAGAAAGCTATTTGAGTTTTCAATACGATATCCTTTTGTGGCGTTTGCAGTTTATGATTTGTAGCATCGAAAAATATGCCTTTACCCAAATGATAGTTCTTTATACTGATTTCCAATTGTTTCATTGGAATAATCTTCTCTTTTTCTATAGTCACCACTTTTTCGATTACTTTTTCCCGTGTCAAGTAGCGGTTATAAAATCTGTTTAATGACTTTTTAAATAGGATTGGAACCAACACAATAGCCCATATTCCGATGCTTATTAACCATTCTAAGGCAGTTAGAAAATGATACCAAGACAGATTGGCAAAAACAGTTGCTTCCAATTCGCCACGGTTGCCGACATATACGGAACAAATACTGTCGGCTTGAAGTGGCAAGACTGAATCAGGAAAACAAAAGCCTATACGGTTATTGTTCCAATCCGTGTAACTTACCCGCAGCCATTGGTCTTTTTGACAATTCGCATAGTTCTGCATCAATGTGTGCCATGTGGTATAAAAAATTTCTGCATCAATTGGATTTTTAACAAGAGAAGCAGAATGAAAACTACTTGTGATACCATTATCAGCTATATTGTGATGCAATTTATAAGCGGGAACCAAATAGGAAATTTCTCCCCCTCCCGTTCCTATGCCTATTCTTATGATTGTATCAGAAGGAAGTTCTTCATAAGTGTTACTACCGTGCAATTTGACAGATGCCGGAAAAGAATGTGTATCCCGCTTATCTATTTCCCGCTTCATCGCTATTTCTAATATTTCTTCCACCTGAAGCTTATAATCTTCATAACGCCCTTGCGCCAATGAATGCACATAAAAACTGATAACCCAGACAATAGCCAAACTTATCCCGATGTAACTATATTTTATAACAAGATGCATTTTTTTCATTTTAATGTATTTTAAAATTGGGCATAAAAATAATAATATTTATATAGAAGTAGCAAAAAAATCTCTCTCTTTCTCTTTTTTGAACTGAAAATCAATCAAAATGAGAAAAAGTGAGGAAAAATATTTGGTAGTTCCTAAGTTTTATCGGAATTTCGCAGCAGAAACAATTAAACAATACGTACAATGAAGAAAATAGTTTTAAAGATGGTGGTGGCAATAGTTGTCGCCTTTGGAGTAGTACTGGGCATTTCGAATACACAGAAATCTCAGCAAACAAATGATTTATTAAAAGAAAATATAGAGGCATTGGCTTCTGGTGAAACAACAGATAAGATTATTTGTATGGGAGTCGGTTGTGTTGATTGTCCTTTTTCTTCAGATAAAGTAGAATTCTATTTTACGACTTACAATTTATAGTAAAACGCAGTACATCAATTGAAAAAGGAATGAGCGGGCAAACGTCCGGTTGCAGAAGTGGCGTCCCTGCCCATTCCATTAACCCACTAAAGAAAGGAGGTCGGCGGCGAAGATAGTAAATTAATTCCAATAAGGCAATACGTTTGCCGGTTCCGTTGAAAGGATAGATACGGAAAAGAACAATAATGAATAACGAACTTATAAAATGAAGAAATTCATAACAAAAGCTGCTATGGTTGCCGCATTCGCAGCTGTAGCAGGATATGGCGTTTATGCCAGCCAGAAAAAAGAAGCAACGTTGTCGGATACCGCATTGGCAAATGTGGAAGCGTTGGCAAGGAATGAAGCTACGATAACTTGCTCTCGTTCATGCAGTGATGGCATAGGCCGCTGCTGGATACGAAGTAATTCTGGTTATTGTGCATTTACCGGATATCAATCAGATAATTGCAGATGTTGATTTTAAATATAAAAAGATGTGTGCCAAATCATTTTAAAGAGAGACTTGATGTCTTTGGGCACACATCTTTAATTCATTGCCGATTGTAAATCTATGAAAAAGGAACAATTTTGTTGGCTGGTAATTGGCCTATTAGTCTCATGTCAAGTGCCTAAAGTCAAAGAAGAATGTCTGTCGTTGACGGTCAACCTGACAGACAAAACTGCGACATTTTCGGACGTATTCTCAAGAATCGATGTCATTCCATTGGAAACCAACGATAGTTGTTTGCTGATAGGCATAGATAAACTAATGCTGTCGGGAGATGACATCTACGTGTTTGATAGCAAGCGTCCGGCTTTATATGTCTTCGACAAATCAGGCAGGTTTTCCAGACAAATATCCCAAAAAGGAGACGGACCGGGGGAATATCAACTGATTTATGATTTTACACTTGACAGGCCACAAAAACACGTCATCTTGCTTAGTCCTTATGGTTATTTGCAACTGCATGAAGAGGACGGGCGCTACATTGAGAAAAAGGTATTGCCTATAAAGCCCAATTACTATTCATTGGCTTGTTTGGGCGGGGATTGTTATGCTTTATGGTCATGTGTGAACGAAGCAGAAGAAGGTATTACGCTCGTTGAGAAAGCTACTGTAAAACCTGTTACAGGTTACTGGCACAACGACCGGATTTTGGATATGGGCAGAATGAAACCTTTCTATGAATATTCCGACAGCCTGTATTTCACAACTGCCTATCAGAATGTAGTGTATAAAGTAACGACAAGCGGTTTGATTCCCACCTATCAATGGGATTTTAGAAACCAAGACATCAGTGGCAAGCTAATACAGAAATATCTGCATATAGGAAATGACGGTCAACGGAATGAACAAATACTAAGTGATCTTGCTGATGGTACTCTACCATTCTGTATGCAAACGCAATTTCAGAACGGTTGCTATTATTTTGTGGCCCTTCAAAAAGGTTTAGGAATCAATGACCATTTCATAAACGTGTTTTACGACAAGGCTGACGGTCAGCCCTATATCTTTGACAACAGCGTTGAGGGCATGCGTTTACGTCCGCTTTTATTGACCGATGAGTATTTGCTTTCGGTTTTATATCCGACCGATGCTCACGAACCTTTCCTTCCTTATTTGTCAAAAGAAGATTATGCAAGCTTAGTATCGTTGAAAGATGATGAGAATCCTTGTCTCGTACGGTACTATTTTAAATAACTGTCCATAGTATGAAAAATATTGGTTACATAGTAGTAGCTTTGACATGCTTATTGGTAAATTCGTGCCAAAGTTCTTATAGTGAAAAACTTGTAAAAGAGTGGTCAAATAAAGAAATAAAATTCCCCGATAATCCCACATTTACTATATACGGTGAGCAAAGTACGGATTTTACAATATCAGGTTCAAATTATAAAGTGCTGACATATATAGATTCCATTGGCTGTAGTAGTTGTAAATTAAACTTGTCAAAATGGAAAGAATTTATGTCTGAAGTTGATTCTATATCTCATCAAAATACTTCATTCTTATTTTTTCTACATCCCAATAATACACGAGAAATAAAAATCAAATTGAAAGATGAAAAGTTTGATTACCCAATGTGTTTTGACAACAAAGATGAGTTAAATAAAAGGAACAAGTTCCCTCATGACTTAAACTTTCAAACTTTCTTGCTGGATTCTACAAACAAAGTCATATTAATAGGCAATCCTATCTATAATCATAACGTGAGGCAGCTCTATTTGGATCTTCTAAAGGGTATTCCTATTCATAATAAATCATCAAAGCAATATGCCCAAATTGTTTTCCTAGATGACCAAAGCATTAAATTAGGATTTTTTGATTGGGAAGAGAAAAAGGATACGTGCATACAGCTTGTAAATAAAGGTCCCATCCCTCTAATAGTATATGATGTCACTACATCATGTGAATGTACATTAGCGACACCGTTATCAAAAGAAATAAACGTAAATGACACACTCCGAATCAATGTTTCCTATAAAGCAGAACATCCGGAGGCTTTTGAAAGAAACGTACTGATACATTGTAACACGAAAAATTCACCTGTTGAATTTATATTGGAAGGAGAAGCTGTTTGAAGAATTAGAAAGGAATGAGCGGGCAAACGTCCGGTTTCAGAGGTGGCGTCCCCGCTCATCCCCATAACCCACTAAAGAAAGGAGGTCGGCGGCGAAGATAGTAAATTAATTCCAATGAGGCAATACGCTTGCCTGTCCGTTGAAAGGATACATACGGAAGAAAAATATTGAATACTAATGATTTAAAATAGAATACAATGAAAAAAATCATTCTAAAAGCCGCTATGGTTGCCGCATTCGCAGCCGTGGCAGGATATGGCGTTTATGCCAACCAAGAAAAAGAAGCCGCCTTGTCGGAAACCGCTTTGGCTAATGTAGAAGCGTTGGCTTATGGGGAAGTTGACATCGAAGCTATCTGTATGGGTTCTACTGGAACTTGTATTGTGTTTTCTGACGGATACAAAATTGACGGGAGGCGCGTGGCTTAAATTAGCAGCAATTGAGTAAGTGGAGAGGGTGATTTGTCATTCTCTTCACTGCCTAAAATTAAGTAAATATGACTCGAATACAAACTTTCGGTAGGTGTTATCTCTTGTTGGCATTTTCTGTGCTATTGACATCTTGTGGTCAAAGCGAGCGTAGGAAATGGGAGGATTGGGAGCGGTCATTCACCATTGCGCGAGAACTGAAGTCAGTTTCCTGCATGGATGAAGAACTGATTTTAGGCGGTCCTGTCCAAATGCTTTATGCAGACTCTTCGCTGTTCATTCATGACGCAAAGACAGAAAATCTGTTTTGGCTGATAGACCTCGCTGACCAGTGTAAGACATACCGCTTCGGCAAACGAGGAAACGCTGGAAATGAATTTCTTCAAATCGGTTCTGTCTGCAAAATGAACAATGATTCTGTTCTTGGTGCATGGGATTCGTACAGAAGAGAGTTGCGGGAAATAAACCTTGGACAAGTTAAAAGATGGGAAGAGGGTTATCCTGTCATAATGAAAGATACAACATCGAAATTCCGAATGAAACTGTATGCTACCCGATGCGACAACTATTTGGGATTGGGCTTTTATGAAGAAGGCATGTTGAGTCTGTCCGGACCAACGCAACAAACAAGTTACTTCTTTGAATATCCGTATCGGGACCAACACGAACGAATGACATCGAACCGACTACGTGGCATGGCGTATCAAGGGACGGTGTGCTCCAACAAATCGCATGACAAATTTCTGTATGCCATCGACAGCGCCCCTATTTTTATGCTCTTCTCCGTATCAGATAACCAAATAAACAAGACTTACGAATGGATTGGAGGCTATCCCACTTATAGGACGGAAGAAACCGCAAATTCGTTTTCCGCTCCCATCAGTGCGGACAATAAAATGAGTTTTATCAGTGCCTATGCTACCGAACGGTATATATACTTGTTATATTCGGGTAAAAGTTTCCGGGAGGCTCAGATGAAAGCTTTCGAAGCCGATGTCATTTACCGCCTATCGTGGGATGGAGAACCTGTAGACAAGCTTTTTTTGGATACTTCCATTACCCTTTTTTGCGTATCGGATGATGATAAGAACTTGTATGCATTGGCGAATAAAGGAGAATTGGAATTGGTAAAGTGTATAATCAATTAAAAAGAATATATAAGCTATACGCATTTGGATTTGAATGGCCTCATCTGATGGAAAAGGAAATGAACCAAATGACAAGACAATGAAAGCAAGTTATTGGATAGGATGCGGCGGAAGCTCCTTTGCGCTTAATCGTCAAAGGGTATGCGGAATGAGAAATGAGGAAATAAACCTTTATAACCACTAAAAATAGAAAGGAGGAGTGTATCAAAATCTATGTATGAATAATTGGCAATACGCTTGCTTGCCCGTTGAAAGGATACATACGGAGAATGAAAATGAATAACTAACTTGTAAACATAAAATGCAATGAAAAAGTTTATTTTAAAAGTCACTATGGTTGCCGCATTCGCAGCCGTGGCAGGATATGGCGTTTATGCCGGCCAGAAAGAAGAAGCAACGCTGTCGGATACCGCTTTGGCTAATGTGGAAGCGTTGGCTCGGGGAGAAGGTTCTTCACCCTATCGTCTGTTTCCTTGCCCAGATTACAATGGCGGAAATGAATGTAAAACTTCAAGTGCTGACAGACCGGAGTGTTGGAGTATAAGCTATTGTCACTGAGCTTATTAATACTATTCAAGACTGTAAGAAATGAAAATCAGAGTGTGCCGTAATGCAAAGTGGAATAATAATCTCTTATTTCTATTTGGGCACACTCGCTTCTACTTTAAAATATTGTAAAAATGAAAATTCAAGAACTTATATGTATATGCTTATTTTTTTTCTTGGCAGCTTGTAATTCTACAGATGAAAAAAAAGTGCGAATTGAAACCTCGCCTATAAAAGATTTAAAGATTGAAAATCATGTTATCCCAGAGTCCGACATATTAAATCTGAAATCATATTATTTGTCTACTTATTACCATGATTCTATAGATTGGTTATACGGGTATAATTCTAAACTACATGCCTTAGACTGTTTTAATTTGAAAAATGGCGAAGCGACTCAAATATCTTTTAAAACAGAAGGGACTTCATCTGTCATTAGACCAATAACAGGTTTGTTTATCTGTTCTCAGGATTCGATATGGGTAGTTGATGCTACTCAAAACGCCATCTTGTTGAACCGAAATGGGGAGGTGCTAAAAAAAATAGAACTTCCATTAGGATTGTCTTCTGGTCAGTCTGTAATGGTTGAACGTAATTATGCTATCTCTACAACGGATTTGTATTATGACCGTTCTCGTTGTTCTTTGCTTTTTGGAATAAGAAATGCTGATACAAATCCTGTCTCGTTCGAAGTCCGCGAAATCTTTCTGTCTGACTCTGTCCCTCAAATAATTTATCCCTTGCATTTATCTGTAGATGTACCCGAAGTTGGAAATGGGGAATATGCAAATATGGATAGACCCAATATTACTTTTACCCCCGATAAAATCATCTATAATTATCCGGTAGAGTCCCATATATATGTAATGGATAGAATGAGCAAAGAAACCAAAGTGTATGAGGCCTATAGTAGCTACTGTAAGAATAAGGCTGATAAATGTGAGTCTCGAAAAGATTATGCAAAATGGGAAAAACATGGTGTCGTTAACTCCCATTTTTATGAAGTAAGATATTTGCCGGATCGTGACATGTATATTAGGTTACAAGTAAAAGAAGAAACTTATGATACATCAAAGAGATTAGGTGAAATATTATCAGGAAGGAAATTTTATTTAACAGTATTAGATAATCATTTTTCTGTTATTGGGGAAAGTGAATTAGCATCCAAACGTTACAGCTTACTAACCGGATGGTGTACTACTTCTGATGCGCTTTTACTTTATGTGGATAATCCCTTGTCTGGAGGAGAAAAAAAAGAAAATGTAGAATATGACAGGTTAAGTTGGTAATAAAATATGATGAGACATGCTTTAGTAATCATAGTGGCAATTTGTGCTATTTCTTCTTGTAACGAATCCCCCCAAAAATATTATACTGATTTGTTAAAGGAATGGATTGGTAAAGAAGTAAGGTTCCCTGATAATCCTGTTTTTACCATTCAAGGGGAAGATACAGTGTTGTTCAAATTGGAAAAGGATTATAAGATCCTAACATATACAGACTCATTAGGGTGCACCAGTTGTAAATTGCAGTTGGGAAGTTGGCAACAGTTTATGACTAAAATCGATACTTCCTCTGTACGCATTCTTTTTTTCTTCTCACCTGAGAAAAGGAGAGATATTGTGAGTACGTTGAAAGCATATGCATTCACTTATCCCGTTTGCATTGACGAACGCAAGGAACTGGATCGCTTGAACCACTTCCCTACGGAGTCCGGCGGACAAACATTTCTGTTGGATAAGGACAACAAGATACTTGCCATGGGCAATCCCATCCATAACCCACGAGTGAAAGACTTGTACCTGAAAATCATCCAAGAAGAAAACGCTTCGGCAGAAGCGGTGAAGCCGATGACCACCGCGAGCATTGACCGGACTTCTATTATGGATATGGGGACGTTTGACTGGCGACAGAAGCAGACAACCGCCTTCACGCTGACCAATACGGGCGACAAACCGCTCGCCATCGAAATGGTAGATACGTCTTGCGGCTGTATTGAAGTGAAATACGATAAAGAACCGGTACGTCCCGGAGGAAAAGTTACATTGCATGTAACCTATAAAGCGGATCAGCCGGAGTATTTCAGCAAAACGCTGACAGTATATTGCAATGCGGAAGAAGCTCCTCTGCGGTTGACCGTCAAAGGGTATGCGGAATGAGAAATGAGGAAATAAACCTTTATAACCACTAAAAATAGAAATGAGGAGTGTATCAAAATCTATGTATGAATAATTGGCAATACGCTTGCTTGCCCGTTGAAAGGATACATACGGAGAATGAAAATGAATAACTAACTTGTAAACATAAAATGCAATGAAAAAGTTTATTTTAAAAGCCACTATGGTTGCCGCATTCGCAGCCGTGGCAGGATATGGCGTTTATGCCGGCCAAAAAGAAGAAACTACACTGTCGGATACCGCTTTGGCTAATGTGGAAGCGTTGGCAAGAGGAGAAAGTGATGGCCTTTGTCGTACAAATGCGGATTATACCGCTATCTGTAATTATTATGATGGAGGTGCAATCTGTCCTTGTGGATTCTAATTAACGTGTGCCGAAATGAATTAGACGCAGAGACTCGGGGACACAGAGAGGTTATTTCATTGATTGACAAATATATTTTCTTTGTGTCTTTATGTCTATTTTTTCATGACGGCAAACCTTCTAAATATGATATGAGAACGATATTATTACTTTTGACAATTTTTTTGTTGGCTTCTTGCGCTGGCAACAAGTCGAAAACAGTTGATGCATACGAACTGAAACCTACCCAGAGTGTTAAATCATTTAAACTGGATAGCGATGTGAAGTATAATGCTTTTTATTTATATTCGTTCTGCGATGAGCAAGGAAAAGAGTACCTTTCTTTTCTCAATTACCGCACCAACCAATTGTTATTTTACGACCTCAGCACCGCCCGCTTTCTCTTCAAAGTGGAACTGAGCAGTGAAGGCCCAAACGGAGTCGCACAAGTGTCTGGATATTACATTAAAGATTTTGATAACATATACGTTTCATCTTATGCGTACAACGGTTTGATCAAGGTGGACACTACCGGAACGATTGTACAGAAGATTCCCTATAAAAAGACGAGCAAAGGCTATCAAGTCCTGCCGTCTTACACCCCTGCATCCCATCCTTACGTGGCGCCTATTATTCGGGACGACAAAATATATATCACACAACAGGCTGTACCCCGTTTTCATTCCGTAAAGGATACTCCGCTCAGTGTCGTCATAGACACTATTCAGCATACTAATGAAGATTTACCATTGACCTACGACATACTGACGGATGAAGAGATGGGCGCAAACTACATGCAGTTCAGCCGCATTTATGACGGTAAAAACTTTATTTATTCATTTTATGTTAGCGAAGACGTTTTGTTGGTCTCGACCGACCATTCAAACGTCCGAAGAATTCCAGTCAAAAGCCGCCACATCAGTTCTGCAACAGAAGAACAAAAGGACAATGAGCAAGGGCCGCGCTTAAATCTTGAATTGGCCCGTTATGGAGACTTGATTTATGACCCTTACCGTAATACCTATTACCGGTTCGCTTATCCCAAAACTTTACTGGATCGTAATATGAACTGGTGGGGAAAAGCCGTCTACGGACGAAACAAGTTCTCGGTGATAATCTTAGACGAAAACTTCAATATCATTGGCGAGACACTATTTCCCGAAGGCATATATAACTCGTATGTATTTTTCGTACACAAGGATGGATTGTATATCAGCCGGGATTATCAGATTGGAAACGGAAATCAATCCGGTGATTATATGACTTTTGAATTGTTCAAACTTATAGAGAAGAAATAAAAATGAGAATAGTTTATCGGATATTTGGTGTTTTCCCTTTCGGGTATTGCGGAGTAATAACGATGTGACCATGGCACGTAACTATATAATAGGGCTGATATGCCTATCCCTTTTTGTAGCTTGTACAGGAAAAGACAGGTTATTGGAAAATGCCTTAACCCAAGCCGGAACCAACCGTGTGGAACTGGAAAAAGTGCTGGACCGCTACCGGGATACGGACGAGGAGAAATACCGTGCTGCCTGCTTCTTGATTCGGAACATGCCGTTCTATCACTCGTGTGAAGGCAAGGAGTTGGAGAAATATTGGCACTATTTTAAGGCTCATTCTACCAATAATAAAGGGGCGCAATACATTGTGGATTCTTTGGAACAGGCTGACGGATTGTTTTCTATGGCGTTATTAACCAAAAGAAAAGATATAGAAGTTGTGGACTCGGCATTCTTGGCCACCCATATAGATTGGGCCTTCAAAGTATGGAGAGAGCAGCCTTGGGGAAAGCATGTCACGTTCCGTGATTTTTGCGAATACATTTTGCCTTACCGTATAGGAGACGAACCGCTTTCATTATGGCGTGAAGAACTGTATGGGCAATACAATTCGTTACTGGATAGTTTGAGGGCCACATCTTCTGCGACCGATCCGTTACAGGCGGCACAGGTGGTTTTGACCCATTTGCAACAGTGGAAATATCGTTATACAAGTCTTTTCCCGGTGGGGCCGCATGTCGGTCCGAATATCCTGCAATGGCGTGCAGGAAGCTGTCGGGACTTATCTGACGGGCTTATATATGTATGCCGTGCGTTGGGCATACCGTGCGGTACGGATCAAGTTTTGCTGAGAGGTGATTGCAATACCGGACATTTTTGGAATTTTACCTTAGATAAAACTGGAATGAGTTACGTTACGGATTTTCCTAATGAAGGAGTGTGGAAACCATGCAAAGACTATATTGTGAAGCGTAAGGGGAAAGTGTACCGCATCACTTATAGCTTGAATGAATACCTGATGAAACAAGGGGGTAAGGTTCTTGATATTTACCCTACTTTCCGGACACCTTTTTTCCATGACGTGACGTTGCCCTATTTGGAACATCCACGAAAATTTGTTGAAATAGAAAAAGAAAGTCTGCAACGAGTACCCGCAAATGGAGAAACCGTTTATCTTTGCCTTTCCAGTAAGCAAGAATGGGTGCCGATAGACTACATCCAATACCAAGGAGGAAATATCCGTTTTGAGCGAATAGAGGGAGGCATTACCTGTATTGTTGCCTTGTGGAAACACCATCGCATCATTCCACTTTGTTCTCCGTTTCATGTGGATGAATGTACTTCTGAAATTCGGTATTACAACCCAAAGGCTGAGTGCCAGACTGTCAATCTGTATATGAAATTTCACATGCCTGCACATGACTATTTGTATGAACGTATGTTGGGAGGTGTCATTGAGGGGAGCTCTTCCGAAGATTTTGAACAGGCAGATACTGTCTATGCGATTACGGAAAAGCCTTATAGACGATTCAATATTGCCCGATTGAAAACGGAAAAATCTTACCGATATATGCGCTACCGGGGAGCGAAGGACAGTCATAGTCATATTGCCGAGTTGGGCTTTTATGGGAAGGATACGATGCTCCTGCAAGGAAGAGTGATAGGGACTCCAAGTTCTCAAGGAAAAGATGGACGCTATGAATATCCTAATGTGTTTGATGGAAACACAGAAACTTCTTTTGAATATGCTGAAGAAGGTATTGGTTGGGCAGGGATGGACTTTGGCCGCCCCATGCGGGTGGAGAAAGCGGTATATACTCCCGCCAACCGGGTGAACTTTATTTACAAAGGTTATGACTACGAGCTTTATTATTGGGCGGACGGGCGTTGGAACTCCTTGGGCAGGCAAACGGCTACGGCGGATTCGTTGGTCTACCGGGCACCGGTGAACGCCTTGCTGTATTTGAAATGCCATTCGGAAGGGAAAGAGGAACGTATCTTTGAATACAAGGACGAGAAGCAAATCTTCCGATAAATGGGAAATTAGCGCGCGCAAGCGCGCTTTAATGAAGAATTAAGGATGATGAATGAAAAATTTGTAACTTAATTCTCCTCCTTCTGGAAGGAGGAGTACCCGTAGGGAGAGGTGGTAGGATAAATATGCCGCGTAAGCGACTCCTATTCCTATATTATATAAATAGGTCGAACCATCCTTTTCCTACCACCCCGCCCGTTGGGCACCCCTCCTTCCAGAAGGAGGGGAATTGATTCCTTTCATTCTTCATTCATCATTCATCATTCTTCATTGAATAGCTAAATTATCATTTTTAGAACAATATGAACTTATGAACAGGAAACACATTTTAATCAGTTTGAGCATCGCCTTGCTCACCGCCTGCACCCCGCAGACCCGCAAGGACGTAACCACCTATACGGACTTTCCGCAGACCGTGGAACTACGGGCGGAAACCGTACCCATCGATACGGCTCTGTTCCGTTACCCCTTCCGCATCCGGACGCAGGGAGACACGGTGGTCGTGATGGACTTGCACGGAGCGGACCACTTCTTCCACGCTTTCACAGGCGAAGGGTTGGACTACCTTTCGTCTTTCGGCAAGCGGGGCGAAGCGCCTACGGAAGTCATCTCGGCGGAAAACATCCGCCTGTGTCCCGACGGTTGGTGGATGTTGGACAGCGGGAAAGGGAAACTAAGTCGCCTCAACGCTTCCAACCACTGGACGGACCCCGTAGCGGAAGTAACCTTGAACGAGAAGGACATCCTGCGTCCGCTGGACTTTGCACGGGACGAGGAAGGCCGTTTCCTCGTGCCGGACTATTCGGGCGAGGCGCGTTTCTGCCTGGCGGACAGACACGGGCAACTGCTTCAACGCTTGGGGACTATCCCCACCGCCAACGAGGAAGCTTTGCGGAATGCCCGTCCCGCCTTGGCGCAAGCCTGGCGCAGCTTCATCGACTACAATCCCCATAACGGCCTGTTGGTGGCAGCTACCCAATTAGGCGAAGTGCTGGAGATATACCAACTGCGGGACAGCGCGCACATCGTCTGCATGGGACCGAACGGAGAACCTCAGTTTCAAGTGTCGCAAGGTTACGGCATACCCACGGGCATCATGGGCTTTGGCGATGTGCAGGTGACGGACCGTGCCATCTATGCCGTGTTCAGCGGACGTACTTTTAAGGAACTGATGCAAAGCGCGCAACAAGGCAAGGACTTGCCGGACGGAGGCCGGTACCTCTATGTGTTTAGCCTGCAAGGCAAGCCCCTGCTCCGCTATACGCTGGACCGCCACATCTCCGGCTTCCATGTAGAGGAGGAGAAAGGCGTCATCTGGGCTACGGACGTGAACCAAGACCAGCCGGTGTGCCGATTCCGAATAAAAGGTGGAGTTGGCGGGCTGTAAAAGTATCCAATAAGAAAGTGCCAAGTATCCTTGGATAGTTGACCATTTATCCAATAATACTTGGACAAGTAAGCAATAAGAAGTAAAATGGGAATTTAGCGACTGCATCAGGAGAACGCAGACAACGCTGACTGGCGCAGAGGATCGCAGAAAATAAAGGGCTTCGCCTGTCTGCACAAAGGGAAAAATATAAGTCTGCGTTCATCTGCGTGCTCTGTGTCGTCTGCGTTCTCTGGACAGATAAATTATCATTTAATTTTGTACACTTACTTAGCAAATAAAGGAGAATTGGAATTAGTGAAATTTGAAATTAGATAAGAATGAAAGTGCTCAAAAAACTGCTTGTACTTGCCCTGGACATCGCCTTCTACGGCTGCCTGGCCATCCTTGCCTGGATATTCCTACAGGTGTTCGTGTTCACTTCGTTCAAGGTGCCGTCGGACTCCATGGAGCCGGCGTTGATGCCGGGTGACAATATCCTGGTGGACAAGTGCAACACGGGGGCACGGCTGTTCCATCTACTGAAAGCGGCGAACAAGGAGGAGTTTACCATTCATCGGATGCCCGGCTGGCGGGACTTCCGGCGGAACGATGTGCTGGTGTTCAACTTTCCGTATCCGGGACGGTGGGACTCGATAGCTTTCGACCTGATGCTGTACTACGTGAAGCGGTGTGTGGCAGTGCCGGGCGATACTTTAGAGATACGGGACGCGCACTTTCGGATACGGGGATGCCAAGAGACACCGGGCTGCATACAGGCACAGGACGAACTGCAACACATCCTGAAGGACGGACGGGCGGAAGACTTTGGCATCATGACCCGCGCTTATCCCAACCGGGAAGAGGTTCCCTGGACCATCGGGGAATTCGGTCCGCTATACATTCCCAAGCAGGGAAGCACCATCAGAATGGATTCGCTGAACGTGATGCTGTATCGCAACGCGATAGAATGGGAACAAGGAAAGAAGCTACAGATGCAAGGCGATACGGTGTGGCTGGGCGACAGTATCATCTCCCGCTACTGCTTCCGGAAGAATTATTACTTCGTAGCAGGCGACAAGGCGGTGAACTCACGGGACTCCCGCTACTTCGGCCTGCTGCCGGAGGAATACATTGTGGGACGTGCGGTACGGGTGTGGAAGTCGGTAGACCCTGTAAGCGGGGAATGGAGATGGGACAGATGGATGAAGAGGATTGAACAATGAGACATATAGGAACTTTGCTATTGCTTTTCGCCGTAACCTTGCCCTTAGGCATGGTAGGGATTACTTCGGCAGACTTGCCGCCCGGAGAGACGGTGAGCCAATGGGTATGGTACGACCGGACTGCACCAATAACGGCCGGTTGTATCGGCCTGGCCATCATATTATGCCGGAGAAAGCCGTTGCCTGCATTAGCGGACGTGCTACAAGGCAGTCTGCTGATACTGGGCGGACTGGAGGCTGTGTGGGGGCTGCGGCAAGTGTTCGGCTTCACGGCTTCGGGACACTCACTGTATGCGCTGACGGGGTCTTTCTTCAATCCCGGTCCTTATGCGGGCTATTTGGCTATCGTGCTTCCGGTGTGCCTGCACGGGTATCTTACGGCAGACAGCCAATGGAAACGATGGGTAAGCGGAGGTGTGGGACTATTCGTCCTCTGCGTGTTGCCGGCAAGCATGAGCCGTTCGGCATGGATAGCGGCTGCGGCGGCTTGCTTGTGGGTATGGGGCGCCAATGGAAAGGCGAAGCGTCTACACCATATTATATATAGAAAACTTTGGGCGGGGAGTTGGTGGAAAAAGGTGGGAACAGTCAGTGCGAGTCTTACGCTTGTCGCATTGGCAGCGTGCCTGTTGTTCGTATTGAAGCCCGATTCGGCACGCGGACGGCTCTTCCTGTGGCGGATGAGCGCACGGGCTGCCATGGAGCAACCTTGGACGGGACACAGATACAGAAATGACTCGGCCGCTTACAACATATACAGTTCAAGGGGAATGCAGAATGGACGAGGATATAAATGAAACCATAATAGCAATAAAAAGCGGGAAAATATGTCTTGTAGCCTCATAATATCATTACAATTCTTATAATTTCTGTATAAATTACGGAGAAGATATGATTTTAAAAGTCTTTGATACGATTTTGAACGCCTTCTTGAAGATTTTTGTTGAATTTTGTACTAACAGAAAAGAAGAAAGGAGGAGTGTATCAAAATCACAATGTAACGAATGGGCAATACTGTTGCTTTCCGGTGAAAGGATAGAGACGGAAGAACAAGAAAAGAATGAATATGAAAACCATTAAAAGTAGAATAAAATGAAAAAAGTATTTATTAGAGGAGCTATAGTAGCAGCATTCGCTGCCATAGCGGGGTATGGAGTTTATGCCAACCAAAAGCCCCAAACGACTTTATCCGAAACGACGATGGCTAATATGGAAGCATTAGCCGATCAAGAATTACCTTCCGAACACAGATGTGAAGGGTCATGGGATAAGGAATGTTGTGTTTGTGATCGGCTTCATTATACTTATGCAAGGCCAACTGAAAACTCACCTTGTAGCCATCGGACAGGATGCGCACATTACCACAATTGAGAAGAGTAATACAATGGTTAGAAGAAGTACGGGACTGCGTTGATTTATTAATTATTTCAATAAGAGTCATTGTGCTTCTTCATTTATAATAAACGATTATTATGTATAAGGCTATTAAGATTTTCGCCGCGTGTTTGTGCGGTATGGTTATATTGGGATGCCAATCCAAGCAAAGGGAAGTTGTCCGAGAAAAGGTTCTATTCCAAATATTGGATAGCAACATTATGACACGGATGCCGGGGAGTATGTCTGTCGCAGGCGATTATTTGGTCTGGGAAGATCCATTTGCACGAGACTATTTTGTAAATGTACACGATGCCACGACTGGAGAACTGCTCGGAAAGATGGGAAAGGTTGGCGAAGGACCTTCCGAGTTCATTACAGGAGGAATTGGTACGAACTGTATAAACAACCGCTTCTTTGCATCGGACGCAAACGGTAATACCAACGGTTTCTTGTCTATTGACAGCCTGATAGCGGGTGGTAATCCGTTCATTCCTTTGAGTGAAGAAGAGGAAAAGGTACGTCCGCATATGACCGAATTGCAGCAGGGCGTTTTCATCGGCATCACGGAAGATGGTGAAGAGCGTTATTTTAGGGCAAACATACGCGGACGGGAAACAGCGTTTGGTGTTTATCCAATCAAGGAGGTACGTCAGCATTTAGGTAATACACTGGCATACGATTCTGTTAGCGGCATGTTGGCTTGCTGTTCGTTTAGCGTGCCTTATTTGGCCTTGTATCAAAAAGAAAATGATGCCTTTAAATTTCGTTGGGAGATTGAACCGGAGATAGGCTATGAGATTTCGCGTGGACGCATTGTCACGGATGACCGCATAGGAGGTGTATTTGGACTGTCACTATGTAAGGATTATATAGTGTCTCTGCACCGTGATTGGGAGAACGAACCTTTGGAAAAGCCTGTTCGAGGACGTGACGAACGATTGCTTCCGCACTTGGCCTATTTGTACGATTACAATGCCAATTTAGTGAAAGTGGTGGACTTAGGAGTACCAGTCGTACGCATTGCTTCAGACCGCCGTAACAATGTTTTGTATGCTTTGGCTTTAAATCCCGACTATATGTTGTTGAAATATGAATTGTAAAAGCATCTGTATTCTCATAGTTCTGCTGTCATTGACAGTAACAGCTTGCGACACTTCACGAAAGAAGGATGTCAGAATAGAATATAAATCGGATTTCCTGATCGATACATGTTGTGCGCTGTCTTCGATATCTATGGAATGCAACCTCAAGACAACGTCTTTGCTCCGATTGGAAAATAGGCTGTTGGCTTTCGGGGATTACGACAGGGTTCGGATTTATTCTTATCCGGATTTGAAGTTCATTCGTATTCAACAACTTCAGCGAAATATTGGAAAGACCGTAGTAGGAAACGAGCTTTTGTTGGAGTCGAAAGGGAAAGTGAACAAATACCGGTTGGATGAGCAAGATTCCTTAATTCCATGTGGGGCTTTCGAGGTGTTGGCTGTCCCCTTTTCCATCAGCGTTAAATCTTTGGGTAAGGAACGGTATGTTTTTGCCGACAATTATGATTTGGACGGAACTTCAGAATTTCATATTGTAAACATGAAAACAGGAGAGTGGAAATCCGGCGGTGAGTACCCGGAGTCTCCAGCTCGTTTCAAACGGTTGAGGAATTTCAAAGAAGCCTATTTCCATACATTGAATACAAAACCGGATGGAACAGCTTTTGTTGTTGCTTATTCCAACATTCGTCGTGTACATATATATGACGATAGCGGAAAGTTACTTCACGCTGTGAAACTTGATTATGTGCCTAATGATAATTTGGTTGATCCGAACCGTCGAAAAACTTATTGGTATATTCAAAATGCGGTAACTACGGACAAATACATTTATCTTGTAAATCCGGAACAACAGCTTCCGCCTCCGAAAAACTATTCAGAGATTGTGGTCTTGGATTGGGAAGGAAACTTAAAGATTCGATATCGTTTGAATAAGTTTGTTGTGGGTATTGTAGTAGATGAAGACAGAAAAGCCATCATTGGTTGCTGTAACAAATCAGGGAAGGGCTCGTTTTTTAAATTGGACATATTAATTGATTGACAATTTCTTAGAATTGCAATGAAACATTTGATTTGGATTTTTATCTTATTATTTGTTGTATCTTGCCAAGATAGGCAAAGAACAATAATGGATATATTACAGGGATGGGAGGGGCGTGTTATACAATATCCTGATAGCATGACTTTTACTATACGTGGAAATGATACTGTGGATTTTTCTGTTTGTGGAGAATATAAAATACTTTCATATGTAGATTCAACAGGGTGTACCAGTTGTAAATTAGGCTTAAACGAATGGGCAGATTATATATATCTATTAGATTCTTTAGTTCCTTCAAAAGTAAAGTTCCTCTTCGTCTTTTTCCCAAAAGATGGGCCGGAAATATATCAAACCTTAAGGGCAAGTAGGTTTCCATATCCTATTTGCATTGATAACGATGACGTATTAAATCAACTGAACCATTTTCCTGTGGACGAAAGGTTTCAAACCTTTTTGTTGGATAAGAGCAATAAAGTTCTCGCTATCGGTAACCCCATCCACAATCCCAAAGTGAAAGATTTGTACCTGAGAATCATCCAAGGGAAAGCCATGGATACGGAAACGCCCAAGCCTCTTACAACCATAAGCATAGACCAAACGTCATTGGACATGGGGACGTTTGACTGGCAACAGGAGCAGACACGAACCTTTACGCTGACCAATACGGGTGACAAATTGTTAGCTATCGAAATGGTAGATACGTCTTGCGGTTGCATTACGGTAGATTATGCTAAAGAACCGGTACGCCCCGGTGATTGTGTGACCTTGCGCATGACTTACAAAGCTGACCGACCGGAGTACTTTAACAAAACGCTGACAGTGTATTGCAATGCGAAAGAAGCTCCTTTGCGACTGACTGTCAAGGGGAATGCGGAATAACCAATCGTTGTGAAAATGAAAATCGTTCAGAAACTTCTTCTCCTTGCCTTAGACATCGCCTTCTATGGTTGCTTAGCCATCTTGGCTTGGGTATTCCTGCAAGTGTTCGTGTTCACTTCCTTCAAAGTGCCATCGAAATCCATGGAGCCTACGCTCACGCCGGGCGATTACATCTTGGTAGACAAATGTTCCACCGGGGCACGGCTGTTCAACCTGCTGAAGGCAGTGAACGGGGAGGAAGTGGAGATATACCGAGTACCAGGTTGGCGGAAAATCCGGAGGAACGATGTATTGGTGTTCAACTTCCCCTATCCGGAGAAACGGGACTCGATGGCTTTCGATGTGATGTTGTACTACGCAAAGCGGTGCGTGGGGTTGCCGGGCGACACGCTGGAGATAAGGAATGCCCATTATCGGGTACGAGGTGTGGGGGAGACGATAGGATATGTAGACGGACAGGACGAACTGCAACGAGTCATGGATAGCGGAGAGGCGAAACGGATGCGCCTTGTGACACGGAGTTATCCGAAAGACTCCGCATTGGGTTGGAACATCGCCGAGTTTGGACCGCTCTACATTCCTCGCCAAGGTGACAACTTGCCGATGAACCGCAAACACGCCCTGCTCTACAAACACCCAATAGAGTGGGAACAGAAAAAGAAACTGCGGATGAAGGGTGACTCGGTTTGGATAGGCGACAGCCTGATAAACAGTTACCGTTTCCGGGAAAGTTATTATTTCATGGCGGGGGATAAAGCATTGAACTCGCGCGACTCCCGCTATTGGGGACTGTTACCCGAAACGTTCATTGTAGGTAGAGTATGGAGGATTTGGAAATCGGTAGATCCGGTAACCGGCGAAATGCGATGGGAACGGATAGGAAAAAAAGTAAATGAATGAATAGAAAATAATACGATTAAAAACAACTTTTGCCATGAGAAACAAAATATACATCGGAATGTTGCTTGTCGTGATACTACTTGCCGCGTGCGGCAACCGTGACGAGCTTATGCAATCAGTCTTACGGGAAGCCGGAGACAACCGGACTGAACTGCAAAAGGTGCTCGACCATTATCCTCCACATTCACCGCAAGCGAAAGCCGCCCGTTTCTTGGTGGCCAATATGTACCTGCACCACACCTATGAGGGCTGGGAGTTGGATACCCTACGCAGCATCCGGAAAAATAAGAAGTGGCGGCAACCCATAGCGGACTCCATTCTCAATCGGTGGAGAGCTTTCGATTACCGGAGATGCAAATTGGTGAGGGATATACACGTGGCCAGGGCGGAAGTGCTGATTGACAACATCAACTTGGCGTTTGAGGCATGGAAGAAACGGGCGTGGAACCAAAACTATTCCTTCGAAGAATTTTGTGAATACGTCCTGCCATACCGTGTGGGAGACGAACCCTTTGAAAACTGGCGCAGGATTTATTACGAACGTTATTCTCCCATTTTGGATTCACTGTATCAGGGAGACAATGCGGTGGAAGCGGCTTTCCGGATGGCCGAATACTTGAAGAAAGAACAACATTTCGACAGTTACAAGGATCTTAATCTTCCCCATTTAGGAGCTTTGTTCCTGCTGAATACCCGAGGCGGATATTGCAGGGAGGAGTGCGACATCTGCGCCTATGTCATGCGGGCCGTAGGGATTCCGGTTACAATCGATTTTTACGAAATATCACCCAGTTATAACAGCCGTCATCTGTGGAACGCAGTAGTAGATACCAATGGGCTGGCCGTACCTTTCAATCTCTCGGATAAGGTTTTCAGCCGGAACGGCAAAACCGCCAAGCGCAAGAAAGGAAAAGTGTACAGGACATGCTACGGCATACAGGCGGAGAAACAGAAAGGACTTTATGCGGACAAGAAAGCTTACGGTTTCTTTAAGAATCCCTGCCTGAAGGATGTGAGCGGCGAATATTTCCCGGACAGCCACGTCAACATCTCCGTGAAAGAAGAAAGTGATAAAGACTGGCTTTATCTTTGCGTCTATAGTGGTCAGAATTACATACCCATCGATGTCACTCGGCCGAAACAGGGTGTAGCCAACTTCAAGTACGTGGAACCCGGCATGATTTATTTTCTGTCACGCTATGACAACGGAGATTTTACGGTATGCGACTACCCTTTTCTCGCAACAAAGGAAGGACCTCATTTCTTCATTCCCGACACACAGCATCGTAGCAGGGTGGCGCTCCGCAGGAAATACCCGTTGGTAAACAACGACCAGTATTTGGCCTATTCGGTAGGAGTGACTGTATCAGGCGCTAACCGCAAGGATTTTAAAGACTCGGAACTGCTGTATCAGGTTATCGATACTCCACAGACCAACTATAATATTGTAGTGCCTGCGATCAAAGGAAAGTACCGATACATACGCTATTGTTCCCCGAAACATAAATACATAAAATTGGGAGAATGGTACATGTATACGGACAGTACCGGACAACCGATAGACAACTACACAGTCAGTTCAAATCAAGAGTGGACCGCGTATCAACGAGAACAGTTGAAATTACTGACGGACGGAGACTGGAGCACTTCTTATCACTCTGCCTCCGCCAACGAACAGCTTACATTTGATTTGGGAAAACCGACACCCATAGACCATTTTCTGTTCATGCCCCGCAACGATGACAACTTCATCCATTTGGGAGACACTTACGAACTTTACTATTACGACAAGCATCGGAAATGGAAGTCGTTGGGAAGACAGACGGCAAAGGAAATGACGATTTACTATGATAATGTACCCGAAGGAGCATTATTAATACTGCGTAACCATACGCGAGGTAGGCAGGAACGTTGTTTCTACATGAAAAACGGAGAACAGATATTTCCGTAAGATTTAACACAAAATGTTTACAATCTTGCCATATCTGCTATGCAATGTATATGCAGAATCATCTCAAGCTGTATGCTGGTGGGTGAGCACAACGGGCGGAACACAGGCCGTATGGGGGCTTCTACAGATTTACGGGGTGTGCGGTTCATCGCATTCACTTTTCCGGTTGGCCGGTTCTTTCTATAATCCGAGACCAAAAGCATTTACCGATATGAAAAATGAGAACCGATGCAAGTTCTTCCAACATATCTATATACCTACGAACTGTTGGTGTATCATAACGCACCCCGTCATGCCCTGTTCTGGCTGCGTGACCTAACGGCGGGCAAGGAAGAACAGACGTTCGTTTACTTTAACAGGAAACAGTATTTTAACAGAAGGGGAATTATTTACTAAAGAATTATCAAATATATTTCTATGAAAACAAGTGATTTAAATAGAAAACGAATGAAACTTCTATCGTTTTATTTTTGTTTGTCAGGTCTTATCATATTAGGCGCCTGCTCTAATAAGGAAGAGACAATTGTAGATCAGTGGCTGGACAAAACCGTTATTATACCGGAGGATCTGATATACACTCGCTATGGTATGGATACAATAGAATATTCCACAGCTTTATCCGATTATACTATTTTAATGTATGTGGATACGGTAGGTTGCACCAGTTGCCAGTTGCAATTGGAGAGGTGGCATGATTGGATCAGATATTTAAAACGGGATTCACCATATAATATTTCATTCCTGTTTGATTTTTATCCTAAAGATGAAGAAGAACTGCTGGATTTGCTTCAGTTCTATCAGTTTGATGTTCCTGTGTGTATCGACCGCAAGGATCGCTTAAATAGCATGAACAAATTTCCTATGGGGAATAAATATCATACATTTCTCTTAGACAAGGAAAATCGGATTGTACTCATTGGGAATCCTGTCAACAACGAGGGAATAGCAGATTTGTACAGAAAAATACTTGTGCCTTCCGACAGTATTCTGCATGACAAAAAACAGGCCTTGATTTTAGTTCCTCACAAAAAGATAAATCTTTATCAGATACCCAAGGACAGTATCAAAGCTCAATTTGTAATAAAGAACATCGGTTCAGAGAAATTAGTACTCCAGCATTTAAGCACAAGCTGCGGATGTACTTCTGTTAAATATCCTAAGCAACCTATATCATCTGGCGACAGTGCCATTATTAGAGTGCAAATAGAGAAACAAAAACGTGGATTCTTCCAAGAAACCATCCGCGTTTATGCCAATATTCCGGAAAGCCCTATCACCTTGAACATAACTGGAAGCGCGCTTTAATTAACATATTTATTAACATTTAAAATTAAGAAGATGAAAAAGAAAATTTCATTGTGCTTAGTTGCTGTAGCTGCAATTGGTATAGCGACAGCGAATGTCTTGAATGTAAGACAAAGTAAAAAGGAAGTAAGTTTACGGCTTGCCAACATCATGGCATTGTCGGATGAGAACGGTAACGAGAGTGGAGGAGGAACAGGCGACGGAGAAAGCGGAGAATGGGGATGTGGGGGGAATCCTACATATGTAAAAAATAAGACTCTAAAACACAGACCATGTCTCAACTTAGGATCCAAGCTAAAATGTGTCAAAGAACCGAATGTGTGCTGTGATCCTTCAAAACAAACTACTTGTGACGGAATATTATAATTAAGTCAAATCAAGGACTTGTGCTATAATAAATAAAAGGACAAGTCCTTATTAACATTATTAACATGAAACATTTGTTTAGTAAACATCTTAGAGAAATTGGCATATTATTTTCCATAGCGATGCCTTTCATTTTATTTTCCTGTCAGACGAACTTAAAAGATGAAACGGGGAAAGCGGTTGTCGTTAAAATTGCTCAACCGACTGAAAATGAAATAAAACTATCTCTCATAGCAGATTCTTTGGTTTACATTCCGTTAGAGACCCAAAATGATTTATTAATAGGACAGATTACCAAATTATCTGTTTCCGATAATTATCTATATGTGCTTGATGAGATAACATCAAACGTTTTCTGCTTTACTCACGATGGGAAATTTGTCCGAAAAATTGGCAATCGAGGAGTAGGTCCCGGCGAATATGTAGAAATCAATGATGTAACTACTTATAGTCAACAAGTTTATCTTTGGGATGGAAATCTACGAAAAATTTTCATTTACGATGGTGAATCCGGGGAATTAAAACAGGAAGTGAAAACGGATTATTGGGCGGAATATATTCATGTTATCGATGATTCTTGGATAGCTTTGTATGGAGATTACAAAAATAACACAGCCTATGTAGAGAACGGAAAGACACCCAATGTGCTTTTTTGGAACATTCGGACCGGTGAAACGCATCCGGCGTCATGGATAGACTCCAAGATGCTGCAAAGTTCAGGCATTTACGGTTCACTTACTGTTTTTACCGATTGCGGAAGTTATCTGTCCACATTGGATAACTGTTTGTATCAAATGAACAGCCGCCCAAGCTTGGATAAGAAAATCATTTTCGCACTAGAGTCACCCTTGGCAGACGCATTCGACAACTATAAAGAAAAACTACTGTCAACCCGGATTGAAGCGTATGAGGTAGCTGAATTAATACAAGGATTTCCATCTTGGGCAAGTGTAAACGAGACAGACAAATATCTTATTTTCAATTATCAGATAAAGAGTTGTCAATGCATGCTTATCCATAATAAAGAAACCGGTAATTTCATAGAAGGTTGCTCTAAAGGAAAACTTCCTATCAGAAACGACATAGATAATATAGACGGAATTTCCAAACTCTACTTCCTTTCATCGCATGGGAATATACTTTACACGTCCCTCCCTCCTTATATGGAAGGACTTGACAAAACTTCGTGGGGAAAATATTTAAAAGAAGATGACAATCCCATAATTGTGGCCATACATATGAAAAAAGCAATTAATTAATTGATTGAAAGAATTTATAGGTATGTGATTTAGGAAACACAGACTCTGAATGTTTAAGCATGAATAATTTATGAATAGACGTTTATTATTGCTATCTTTTACAATAGTTATTATAACAATTATATTTTTTGTACAAGAAATAATGAGCAAGGATAGAGGAATCAAAACATTAACTGAACAAAAGGAGGAAAGCGAGCAAATCATTTCACTGTTATCCGGCAATATGAAGATGCATTATACCTATGCGGACCAGCAATTGGAAGACATGATCCTTCGGGATGAATCCCGCAATGAGATTCAACTATCAAAGTTGTTGGAGGGGAAAGAGACCTTAGTGTTCAAGTTCTCGTCTTCCAATTGTTCCACTTGCATTCAATCCGGGTTCAGTGCCCTCAGGAAAATAGCCAAAAACATTCCGCGGGAACGGCTTATTATCCTCGCGGACAAATCCAACAGGAGGGAAGTGCAGGCATTAAGCAACAGTATGGGGCTGGATTATCCGATCTATTTGGTGGATGACAATGCTTTCAGCCATATTTTACGGGACGAGAATGTCCCCTTCGTTTTTATCATCGGGGAAGACTTGCGGATGAAAGACTTATTTATTCCAATGAAAGAACTACCGGATTATTCCGACATGTATTACCGTATTATATGGAAAAAGTATTTTCACAAATAAAGACTTGGAAAGGAACAGAGACCGGAATACGGATATTGATGACATTACTGTTATTCGGCTGTCTCTGCTCCACATTCCGACAATTTAGGATTCCCGACTTTTCGTTCGCGGTATATCCCCTGACATGTACAGTGGCGATAACAGCCGGAATAGCTTGCCTCTTGGTTTTTTTGTTGAAGAAGACAGGCAGGCTTCATATAGGACGACCGGACTATATCTTGCTGTCCATTGCCGTTTATTATATCATCAGGTATGATTTTGATGAACAGTTGGGTAATTGGCGCATCGCATTGTGGGGAACAGTCCTAATCATTTGGATACTAATCAGATGGTTGTTGTCCAACCGAATGATAAGCACGGAGAATATCGCATGGACGGTAGTGGCTGCCGGAGTCTTGCAGGCGGTATGGGGACTTTTGCAGCTTTACGGTTTTTGCCCTTCCAACCACGAAAGATATGACATGACGGGAACTTTTATGAATCCCGGACCGTTTGCCGGTTATGTAGGATTGGCTTTTCCGGTAGCCCTGCACTTATTTCTGAGATACAGAGACTACAAATACTGGTTGGCATTGGGTGCCATGTTGCTGATGTTCTGCATTCTTCCCGCAGGCATGAGCCGGTCAGCCTGGATAGGTGTGGCTGCCGCATCCGCATGGGTAGTATGCAGCGAAAAGGGATTATTTACACATTGGCATACTAAAAGACGGGCTTTCATTTCCCTGTTGTTATCTATACTTATAATAGGTGTGACAGCCGGAGTGTTCATGTTCAACCTGAAGAAGGATTCGGCTTATGGCAGATTGTTTATTTGGGAGAATGTATGTTCCGCCATCGCGAAAAGTCCGCTAACCGGCTATGGAAGCTGTTCTTTTCCCACAGTCTATGCAGCCGCCCAATCTGAGAGATTTGAATCGGGAAACTACTCCGACAGGGAGGAAAGGGTGGCGGGTAATCCGGAATATGCCTTCAATGAATACTTGCAGATGTGGTTGGAGGGAGGTTTCATTCTGCTGTTCCTGTTTATTGCATTCATTATGACATGTATGAAACAAGGATGGCAGCAAAAGCATTATGGGCTATGCGGCGGCATCATCTCATTTTTGTTTTTTGCCTTTTCGTCCTATCCCTTGCAATATCCGGCTTTTTGGGTCATCCTGTGCTTTTTGTCAGCAGGTATAACAAATTCCGCCCCGTACGGTAATGGTAAGAGGATTTTCTGTATTTTACTTCCTGTCCTCCTGTGTGTGTCATCCGTTGTGATATTCAAAACCTTACCGTCACCTCAGAAACAAATAGAGACTTGGGAAAAGTGCCGTGTCTTACGACCGATGGGAGAAAAACAGCTGGCAATAGAAGGATACGGGATGCTGTTCCAGTCATTAAAACACAATCCCCGTTTTATCTCTGAATACGCACAATGTATGTTTGAGGTTGCAGATTATGAGAAATCGAACCTTTTGTATGAAAGATATTTGAAATTACAGTGTAATTCGCTGATATATAATTTTATGGGACAGAACTATCAATATATGGGGCAATATCGGGAGGCGGAAAGCTACTATACAAAATCGATAAACTTTCTTCCCAACCGTATCTACCCCTACTACCTGTTGGCCAAGCTCTATGCTTCCGAGTCTTGCCGGGACAGTGCCCGATTTGAGGCGATGAAGCAAGTGGTACTGACCAAAGAGCCCAAGGTGATGTCTACAGCTATAAGGGAAATGCGGGAAGAAATAAAAAAGATAAATTGGAACCGGAGTGTTGAATAAAATGGATATTGATGTCGGAAGGTCTGGTTTCCCGTGATTTTTGATGTCCGGACGCTATGGGGGAATGTTTCTAACATCAAGGGGGAATGTTTCTAACCTTCGCCCCTTTGGTTAGAAACATAGACCTCTCAAGATGGTAACTTCCTTTGAGGCGGCCGCTGAAACTATACCTTATGGATAACATATTGTAGCATTTGTTTACTAACAGACTACGAGACAGAAAATGCTGACAGGTCAAAGCTGATGAAAAAATTTAGGCAAAACCGGTTGACATATTAAAACAAAAAACTATCTTTGACATCGAATATAAACAATTTACGAAAAAATAAGAAAGGAACATGAAAGACAGAATTTCGAAATATGCCTGCGGCAAGTATGTATGGATACTACTTGTGTTGCTACCCTCCTGCTCGGGAGGCGGGAACGACCAACCTGCGGAAGAAGAGCAAGGCATCGTCACGGCACTGCCCGAACAGAAGAACACGGTAACCGTGATGGAACTGAAACGGAGAAACTTTGACCACGAACTGGTGAGCAACGGCAAGGTAGAAGCCAGGCAATACGCCGACCTCAGCTTTAGGGTCACTTCGGAACCTATCGCCCAAATATATGTGAAAAACGGCGACCGGGTGCGTAAAGGGCAGAAGATTGCGGAACTGGCTCTTTTCATCTTGGACAACAAACTGCAACAGGCGCGGAACAGCCTGGCACAAGCCGAACTGGACATGCAGGACGTGCTGATAGGCCAAGGTTACGCTCCCGACCGCATGCAGGATGTGCCGGCCGCCATACGGGAACTGGCCGAGACCCGCAGCGGATATGCGCAGAGCCTGGCTAACTATGAACTGGCGCGGTATGAACGGGAACAGGCTGCACTGACCGCCCCCTTTGACGGGGTGATAGCCAACCTGACGGGTAAAAGTTTCAATACGCCCGACGCCTCCAAACCCTTCTGTCGGGTGATAGGGACGGAACGCATGGAGGCGTCGTTCACGGTGCTGGAAAGCGAACTGCCGTTGATAGAAGAAGGCGACCGGGTGGAAGTGACGCCCTATGCGGCAACGCTGCCTCCCTGCAAAGGATGCGTCACGGAAATTAATCCGATGGTGGACGAGAACGGCATGGTGCAGGTGAAAGCCGTGGTGGAAAGTCCGAAGCGGCTGTTTGACGGCATGAACGTACGGGTGAGCGTGAAGCGTTCGGTGCCCGATCAGCTGGTGATACCCAAGACGGCGGTGGTGTTGCGTTCGGGCAAGCAGGTGGTGTTCACGCTGAAAGACGGAAAGGCGATGTGGAACTACGTGCAGACCGGACTGGAGAACATGACGGAATACACCGTGACCGGTGACGGCATGGAGGAAGGGGCGCAAATCATTGTCACGGGCAACGTTAACCTGGCGCATGAGGCTCCGGTAGTGGTGAGAGAAGAGAAATGATAATTTAGCCCCCTCCCTCCTCCCCCCCCGAAGGGGAGGCTAAGACTACTACGGAGTATCATAAGCTCCCCCTCGGGGGGAGTTGAGGGGGCTTCTAAATTCCCATTTATAGAATAAATAGTTTATGGTAAAATTCCTAATACAACGGCCGATAGCGGTGCTGATGGCATTCACGGCCTGCTTCATCATCGGGCTGGTGACGTACTTCTCGCTGCCGGTATCGCTGTTGCCGGACATTGACATCCCGCAAATCACCATACAGGTAACCGGCGAGAACGCTTCCGCCCGCAAGTTGGAGAACACCATGGTGGCACCGGTGCGGAGACAGCTGATGCAGGTGTCCGGCCTGAGCGAACTGACAAGCGAAACGAGGGACGGCACGGGTGTCATCCGCTTAGGCTTTGAGTTCGGCACCGATACGGACTTGGCGTTCATCGAGGTGAACGAGAAGATTGACGCCGCCATGAACAGCTTGCCCAAAGACGCCGTGCGCCCCAAGGCCATCAAAGCCAGCGCGACGGACATTCCCGTGTTCTACCTGAACATGACCTTGAAAGAGGATGTCCCCTACAGGGAAACCAACGAACAGGCGTTCCTGAACTTGTGCGAACTGGCGGAGAACGTGGTGAAGAGACGCATTGAGCAACTGCCGCAGGTGGCCATGGCGGACATGACGGGGGTGCCGGGCAGCCTGCTGCGCATCGTTCCTGACATGGACAAGATGGAAGGCATGGGCATGAGCATCGAAGAACTGGAAAATCTGCTCGCCGACAACAACGTGGAACCGGGCAGCATGCTGGTGCGCGACGGATATTATGAATACAACATACGCATCGCCTCGTTGCTGCGTACACCGGAAGACGTGGAAAACATCTACTTCAACCGCGACGGGCGCGTCATGCAACTGAAGGACATCTGCTCCGTGCGGCTGGTCACCCGGAACGAGATGGGACGTTCGCTGGCCGACGGGAAACGCGCCGTTACCCTGGCTATCATCAAGCAGAGTGAGGAGAACATGGACAACTTGAAACGGGAGTTGAAGAAAACAACCGACTATTTTACCCGCATCTACCCGGACATCACGTTCAGCGTCAGCCGCAACCAGACCGAGTTGCTGGACTACAGCATCTCCAACCTGCAGCAGAACTTTACGTTGGGATTCTTGTTCATCTTTATCGTGGCCGTATTCTTCATCGGCGATGTGCGCTCGCCGTTGGTGATAGGCATCACGATGATTGTGTCGGTGGTCATCACGTTCTTCTGTTTCTACCTCTGCAAGGTGTCGCTGAACATCATTTCGTTGTCGGGGCTGATTCTTGCCGTGGGCATGATGATAGACAACGCCATCATCGTGACGGAAAACGTGTCGCAATACCGGGAACGGGGCTACTCGCTGAGGCGGGCTGCCGCGGCGGGTACTACGGAAATGATAACGCCCATGCTCAGCTCGTCGCTTACGACCATTGCCGTATTCGTGCCGTTGGTGTTCATGAGCGGCATCGCCGGTGCCATCTTTATGGATGAGGCTTTCTCCATCACCTCCGGACTGACGGTGTCCTACTTTACGGGCATCATGCTGCTGCCGGTGCTGTACGTGCTTTTCTTCCGCATGGGATTGCGGAAACACAATTGGTTCACCGCCAACTTCAAGAACCTGCTGAAGAATGAATGGCTGACCCGGTTCTACGACACGGGCATCGAGTGGGCATTCTCTCACAAACGTTTCACCTTGGTGTTTGCCTTGCTCTCGATACCGTTGTGCGTGTTGATGTTTGGAGTGATTGACAAAGACCGCATGCCGGAAATCGACCAAAACGAATTGGTGATGAACGTGGAATGGAATGAAAATATCCACGTGGACGAAAACACCCGGCGCGTGAACGATTTGTTGCGTAAAGCCGATACCTTGGCGCAAGAACATACGGCCTACGTAGGCGTACAAGATTTCGTGCTTGGCACGGACCACGAACTTTCTACCGGCGAGGCGGAACTCTATTTCAAGACTCCCCGTCCGGCGGACATCGCTCCGTTGCAGCGGATGTTGGAGCACGAAGTGCGGACGGCCTATCCGGAAGCCTCCGTTACGTTTGCCCCGCCTGTCACTATCTTCGAGAAACTGTTTGTGACGGGAGAACCCGACGTGGTGGCGCAACTGCACGTCACCGACAAGAGCGTCACGCCGCAGACCGCCGAACTGCGCGGATTGGAACGGGACATCGCGCAAGCCACGGGATATACGCCCGACGGCACGGCTTTCCGGAATCAACTGAACTTGGTCATCGACCGTAACAAGTTGCTGGTGTACAACGTGAGCTATAATGAAGTGGCGCGGGTGTTGCGCACCGCCTTTAAAGACAACCAGGTGTCTATCCTCCGCTCGTATCAGCAATACGTGCCCATAGGGATTGCGGGTAGGGAAATGACGGTGAACAGGGTGCTGGAAGAAACATTGGTAAAGGCGCAAAGTCGGGCCAACAACCAGGAGCCCGCCTACGTCCCCCTGCGCGAATTGGTGAAGGTGGTTCCCGATGAAGACTTGAAGGAAATTACCGCCAACCGGAACGGGGAATATATTCCCATCAGCTTCTATGGCGTAAAAGACGCGCCCCGCTTGATGGAACAGGTCAGAGAAGTGGTGGACAAGGACGAGAATTGGGACGTGAGTTTCTCCGGCAGTTACTTCTCCAACCGGAAAATGATTGGCGAACTGACGGTCATTCTGTTTATCTCCATCCTGCTGATGTACTTCATCCTGTGCGCCCAGTTCGAGAGCTTCTTGCAGCCGCTGATTGTGCTGGCGGAAATTCCGATGGACATCGCTTTCGGTTTGGTGCTGTTGTGGGCGTTGGGACATTCCCTGAACTTGATGTCCGCCATCGGTCTCATCGTGTCGTGCGGTATCGTGGTGAACGACTCTATCCTGAAGCTGGACGGCATCAACGAACTGCGCCGACAGGGCATGCCCTTGTTGGAAGCGATTCACACCGCCGGACACCGCCGGTTGCGCGCCATCATCATGACCACGCTCACCACGGTGTTTGCCATGGTGCCGCTGCTCTTTACTTCCGACATGGGCTCGGAACTGCAACGTCCGCTCTCCATCGCCATGATAGGTACCATGTTGGTGGGATTAATCGTCAGCTTGTTTGTTATTCCTTTGATTTATTGGCTTATTTATAGAAAACATGAAACTCCGAATCGTTAATATCTGTCTGCTGTCGCTGTTGTGCGCAACCGGTTTGCAGGCGCAGCAGACGTTGCGCCTCAGTTTACAACGTACCATCCGCATGGCCAACGACAGTTCGCTGTCGGCCTTCCGATACCAAAATATGTATTTGTCCGGATATTGGGAGTACCGTTCCTACAAGGCGGCGCGTCTGCCCAGCCTGACACTCAATATCACACCGGCGCAGTACTACCGTTACATTACCCAGCGGTACGACTCCGAGCAGAACCTGGACGTGTACCGTGAACAGCAGATGTACAGCGCGAACGCCGGGCTGAGCGTTGAGCAGAACTTCGACCTGTTGGGCGGTACGTTCTATATAGATACGGAACTGGACTATATGCGCAACTTCGGCGCGACCAAGTCCACGCAGTTCTCTACCGTGCCGTTCCGCATCGGCTATTCACAGAACCTGTTGGGCTACAACGCTTTCAGGTGGGACCGCAAGATAGAGCCGTTGAAGTACGAGAAGGTGAAGCGGCAGTTTATCTACAATACGGAAGAAGTGTCCGAAGAAGCCGTGAACTATTTCTTCAACTTAGCCATGGCTCAGGCCGAGCATCGTTTGGCGGTCGACAACGTGACAACCACCGATACCCTGTATGCCATCGGGCAGCAACGGCAGAAGATAGCCTCCATCTCGCAGGCGGACCTGTTGACGCTGAAACTGGACAGAGTGAACGCGCGGAACACGTTGCGCAATGCGGAGATTAGCTTGAAACGGGCCATGTCGGCGCTTGCCACCTTCCTGAACTTAGACAAGAATACCCATATCGAACTGGACTTGCCTTCGCGCCCGCGAGCCATCATAGTTGCCGCGGATGAAGCACTGGCATTGGCCAAAGAGAACAATCCTACTTATTTGGAACAACGCCAAAACGTGCTGGAAGCGGAACAGAATGTGGACAAGACGCGCAAGGAATCATTGTTCAACGCCAGCTTTAATGCCAGCGTCGGCTTTAACCAAGTGGCGGACAACCTGGGCGCGGCTTACAAGAACCTGTTGCAGCAGGACTTGGTGTCCTTTTCGGTTTCCATCCCGTTGGTGGACTGGGGCGTGCGTAAAGGCAAGTACAACATGGCGAAGAACAACTTGAATGTGGTGAAGATAGCCGCCCGACAAGAGGAAATCACCTTGGAGGAGGATGTCATGATGACGGTAAGCGACTTCAACGTGCAACAGGAACTGATAACCAGTGCGGAAGAAGCATTGGACCTGGCCGAACTGGCTTACGATGAAACCCGCAGGCGCTTCATTATCGGCAAAGCGGACATCAGCAGTCTGACACTGGCGCTGAACCGCCAGCAGGAGGCGCAGAAGAACTACATCACTGCCCTGCAAAACTATTGGTTGAGTTACTACAAGATAAGAAAGCTGACGCTGTATGATTTTGAATCCGGCTTCTCGCTGTCCGAACGTTTTGACTTTAATACATATTTGTAAAATGGGAATTTAAACCACTGATGAACACGGATTAAAACAAGATGAACGCAGATGTATCTGTCACCCTGAGCGTAGTCGAAGGGTCTCATGTAAAACTTATCTCTGCGCTACGTGAGATGTCTCGACAAGCTCGACATGACAGATATCATTCATATGAAGATAAGAATCTGTGTAAACCCGTACATCTGTGTTATCTGTGGTTCCCCTCGCTAAATTATCATTTATGGCAAAAGATACTTCACCACGGATGTGGTCATCCTTCACGCTGATTGTTACCTTTGTCTGCCTGTCGCTCATCGGGTTGGCACTGGCCTCACTGTTGCCTGTCAAGCTGTCGCCTTCAAGCACCTTGCCCGGACTGACTGTATCGTTTTCCATGCCGGGTAACTCGGCGCGGGTCATCGAATCGGAAGTGACCAGTAAGCTGGAAGGCATGCTCTCACGGGTCAACGGCATCAAGCGCATCAGTTCCACCTCTGACAACGGCTACGGAAGCCTGCGCATCGAACTGGACAAACACGCCGACATGGATGCCACCCGCTTCGAAGTCTCCACGCTGATACGGCAACTATGGTCGCAGTTGCCCGACGGAGTGAGCTATCCGTCCATCTCCGCCCAACGGTCGGACGAAGGAGCGTCTCGCCCCTTCATGACCTTTACACTCAACGCACCGGCTTCTCCCATCCTGATTCAGCAGTACGGCGAAGAGAAGATAAAGCCTCTGTTGGCTGCCTTGAAAGGCATTTATAAAGTGGAACTTAGCGGAGCCACTCCGATGGAATGGCGTATCACCTACGATAATAACCGCCTGGCTGCCTTGGGCGTAAGTGTGTCCACCCTGCAAGCGGCCATCAACGAGCGCTACGGAAAAGAGTTCTTAGGCATCTGCGAGTATGATTCCCACGACAAACAGGAGTGGATTCGGGTCGTCCGTTCCACGGAAGGCAACGGACAGGCCTTTGTACCGTCAGATATATTTGTCCCGATAGGCGATGGCGGAAGTATTCCTCTCGACAAAATAGTCAGCGTGACACGCATGGAGGAGGAACCGACTTCGTACTACCGTATCAACGGATTGAATTCCGTTTACCTGTCCGTCACGGCCACCGAGACCGCCAACCAACTGACCCTGGCCGAAGCCGTAAGGGATGTCATGGACGGGGTGAGCCAGAGCATGCCCGAAGGCTACGAGATACATACCGCCTACGATGCCACCGAATACATCAGCAAAGAATTGGAAACCATCTATTTCCGTACCGCACTGACGGTGCTCATCCTGTTGGCGTTCGTAGCCGTGATTACACGTAACCTGCGCTATCTGTTTCTGATTGTGACCGGACTGAGCGTCAATATAGCTGTGGCCTTCATCCTTTATTATGCCTTTGGCCTGGAGATACAGCTCTATTCGCTGGCCGGTATTACCATCTCGCTGAACCTGGTGATAGACAACATCATCGTCATGACTGACCACATCCTGCGGCGGCACAACCTGAAAGCATTCATGTCCATCCTGGCCGCCACACTGACCACCATGGGGGCTCTTGTCATCATCTTCTTCCTGGATGAGAAGATACGGCTGAACCTGCAGGACTTTGCGGCTGTGGTCATCATCAATCTCGGCATCTCCATTTTGGTGGCCTTGTTTTTCGTCCCGCCCATGATTGAGAAAATAGGGTTGCGGCGAGGCAAACCGAAACATCCGCGACTGTGGGTAAAACGGGGAGCTATCTATTTCACCCGTGCCTACCGTATGCTGATTGTCGGGCTGTGCCGTTACCGGATAGCGGCGTGCGTCGTGTTGCTGCTGGCTTTTGGCCTGCCCGTGTTCCTTTTGCCGGAACGGATAGAAAAGGCGGAAGAAAAGGGACGTTGGGCCGAATGGTATAACCAACTGTTCGACAACGCCACGTACAAGGAACACGTGAAGCCCGTCGTGGACAAGGCTCTGGGAGGGGCGCTGCGTCTGTTCGTAGAGAAAGTGTACAACGGCAGTTACTTCAATCGTGACGAAAGCGAAGTGGTGCTGTCTGTCAACGCCACCCTGCCCAACGGCAGCACGTTGGATCAGATGAATACATTGGTGAAAAGGATGGAAACCTATCTGACCGAGTTTAAGGAGATACGCCAGTTTCAAACATCAGTCTACAACGCCCGCCGGGCCGGCATTCAAATATACTTTAAAGATGAATACAGCCACACGGGCTTCCCCTACACGCTGAAGGCGAACATCATCAGCAAGGCACTGACCTTGGGCGGTGGAAGTTGGAGCGTGTACGGACTGCAGGACCAGGGCTTCAGTAACGATGTACGCGAGTCTGCCGGAAGTTTCCGCGTCAAGATGTACGGTTACAACTACGATGAGCTGAGCCACTGGGCAGAGGAGATGAAAAAACAGCTGCTCACCCATCGCCGCATCAAAGAAGTGACGATAAACTCCGAATTCTCTTGGTGGAAAGACGACTATAGTGAATTCTTTTTAGACTTCAACAAACGCCGCATGGTTGAGGAAGGACTGACCGCCTACCAATTGTTTGCCGCGTTGCGTCCTGTCTTTATGAACGGACAGATAGCCGGGAGCGTCATCTACGAAAACAACTTGGAATACCTGCGCCTGAACTCCCTGCAAAGTGGCGGTTACGATGTATGGGCACTGATGGAGATTCCTTTCACCGTAAACGGGAAAGCATACAAGCTGTCCGATTTTGCCACGTTGGTCAAAGGTCAGGCGCCCAAAAAGATTGCCAAGGAAAACCAGCAGTACCGTCTGTGCCTGCAATACGAATACATCGGTTCCTCCGAACAGGGAAGAAAACTGCTACAGAAAGACATAGAAGAAATAAGTAAGCTGTTGCCTATGGGATATACGGTGGAAAGCGATAACGACTACTGGAGTTGGGGCAGGAAAGACAACAAACAGTACCTGTTGTTGCTGATAGTCATTTCTATCATCTTTTTCATATCGGCCATTCTGTTCGACTCGCTGAAACAGCCTTTGGCCATCATCTTCGTAATACCGATTTCTTACATAGGGGTGTTTCTCACGTTTTACCTCTTTGGGTTGAACTTCGACCAGGGTGGTTTCGCTTCTTTCGTTCTGCTGTGCGGCATCACGGTGAACGCCAGCATATACATCCTGAACGAATACAATGCCATCCGCCGGGCATTCCCCGGACTGTCACCGCTACGTGCCTACACCAAGGCGTGGAACGTGAAGATCATTCCTATTTTCCTGACCGTGGTCTCCACCATCCTCGGTTTCATCCCCTTCCTGATAGGTGAGAAAACTTCATTTTGGTTTCCACTGGCGGCAGGTACCATCGGCGGGTTGGCCATGTCGGTGGTGGGTATCTTTTTCTACCTGCCCGTCTTTTGCGCGGGGCGGGTGTTCGGGAAGCGAGGTGTAGGCATCCGGTGAATGAATGGAATATGGATGATGGGTATTGAGTCCGAATTTGTGTTTTTTTGCTCCTATAGAATGAAAAATTAACAATATTAGTTTGTTCCTAAAAAAGTTTTCTTTAACTTTGTGTTATTAAATCTAAATGTATACAGGGTTGGGAGATTAATATAAAAGAAAATAGGAAACAAATATTTGTAGTATTAATCATTTTAATAAGGTGAGAATATGAAAAAGTTCTTAATGTTGCTGGCTGTATCCAGCATGTCTTTGGGTGCCATGGCACAGACAGAGACTGAGGCCGCAGATAAGGTACAGTATGATGAGTATGCGGTGGTGACGAACGGATTTTGGGATAATTGGTTTATCTCCGGTGGCATTGGCGGTAGTGTGCTGATGGGTGACTATGATAAGAATGCCAGCTTTGGCAAACGTATTAGCCCGACTATTAACATCGCTTTGGGCAAATGGTTTACTCCGGGCTTGGGACTTCGTTTGCAGTATAGTGGCCTGCAGGCCAAAGGCGCGGTTCCGGGTGATAATGGTATGAACTATGCGGATGGTAGGGCAGACGGCTATTATAAGCAGAAATTCAACTACATGAACTTGCATGCTGACGCTATGTTCAACTTGATGGCTTTGATTGGCGGGTATAATCCTGACCGTGTATATGAATTGATTCCTTATGCCGGTTTCGGTTTGACCCACAGTTATACCACTCCTCACCGTCAAAGCTTGTCTGTAAACGGTGGTTTGATTAACCGTTTCCGTATTTCGGATGCTTTCGATATCAATTTGGAGTTGGCCATTGCTGGATTTGAGGACAAGTTTGATGCCGGTTTGGGCGGAAAAGGTTATGACGGTGTTGTAAGTGCCATGGTAGGTGTTACGTACCGTTTTGCTAAGAGAGGCTTTGACAAACCGAAACCGCAGTTAATCTCAGAACCTGAATTGGCGGCAATGCGTGACAAGATAAACGATATGGCTGTTGAGAACAAACGTTTGGCAGGCGAATTGCAGCAAGCTAAGATGGCTGAACCTCAAGTTCGTGAGGTAGAGGTTGACCGTCCGGATGTTACGCCGCGTACCGTATTCTTCACCATCGAGTCTGCTAAGGTTTCTAAGCGTGAAGCTATGAACCTGTCTTATCTGGCTGAGACGATGAAGAAGTACCCCGACACGAAGTATGTTGTCAATGGTTATGCTGACTCTGCTACAGGTACAGCAGAATTCAACAAGCAGTTGGCTAAGAAACGTGCGGAAGCCGTTATTAAGGTTTTGGTTGAGAAATATGGCATTGAGTCAGACCGTCTCTCTGTGGGCAAGACGGAAGGTGTCGATACGTTCGGTGAACCTATCCTGAACCGCGTAGTATTGGTAGAAGCTCAGTAATATAAATAGTTTTTTAGATTAAACAATCCCCTTCTTGATAGTACAACTTAGTACATCGGGAAGGGGATTCTTTTTGGGGCATCTGACCAATGCTTTTATCTATAATTGGTGTAGACAGAAAAGTGTTCTGAAGAGTTTAATCCCGTCCAAGGGGATTGGTGATGTCCGTATTTTTTTTGCATTCTTGGGACTTGGCAAAATTCCCGATAATACATGATGATTGATCCAAAAGCACTTTTACTTGACTACTTCTAAGTGAACTATAGATCACTTACTAAGCCATCTATAGTTCACTTGAGCAGTGCTCTATAGATGGCTTCACCTTAGTTCTATAGTTCATTTGAGTAGCCGAAAATGGATGAGAATGTGAAGTGCTTATGGAGAACACATCTCGTTTATAATCAAGGACTAAAAAGAACTCTATGCCTTATTTCATTCCCATCCCGCATTATTCGGTGCCAATGCAGGATTCCTTTCGATTTCTACACCTGGAACAGGCCATAACATATCCCTATCCGTGAATACACGAGTCATCATTCTTTTGCCCGTAGCTCCAAATACATCGCCAGGTAGTACCTCTTTGGCAATATCCCAGCGTCTAAGGTCAAACCAACGATGTCCTTCTGCCACAAGCTCAACGGCTCTTTCGTGTTTGATACGCTCAAAGACTTCCTCCTTTGTATTAGCTTCAAGCCATGACGGGCCGCTATTGATGGTGGAGGATTGAGTTGTGTGGACAAATCATGGAACCTTATTCATCAATTCACGGCCGATCAACCTCATAATATCTCTCACAACAATGTTAAAACAATCTGTTACAATGCAAATAACAACAACTTGTATATCGGCATGCACATTGGAGGATTGTCATGTTACGATTTGCAAGCAAAACGGTTCCATCATTATACGATGTCGGACAATAATCCGCTTTCACCAGGACAATACATCTATCAAATCCAGAAATGGAATGATGATTTGTATCTGTCTTCCCGTAACGGTTTCTTTAAATTAAATCCGGAAACAGACCAATTTACTTTCTTATTCAAGCTCCCCACGCCTTGCAGTAATTTCGACATAGATGAATTTGGGAATTTGTATGCTATTCAAGATGACGGGAAATCTGCTCTATGGATTATTTCTCTTAAGAATTTGCAAAAGAAGAAAGTTTGCAGGTTGCAAGATTATGGCTATCATGGCAATGTGTCACATATAGAGGCAACTTCCGAAGGCGTATATTTATGTACATTGGGAAGCGGATTGCTATTCTATAACCGAACAACGGAGAAAATGTCTGCGTATCAAACTCTAAACAGTACCTTGCCATCCAATTATTGCTATAATATTAAACAGACAATGAGTGGACGATTTGTTTTGACCAGTGATAAAGGCATAATTTTGTTTGATCCGCTTTCTGCTACTTTTATCCGGTTGGATCAAAAAGGTAATGAACTCCAAGCACCCATCATCAAAGATTGTGGCATATACGTATCCTCGAACAATCAAATTTATGTGGGAGATACCAAAGGGATTACCAGTCTTACCGAGGACCAATTTCAGACATTACAAGATTTGGAAAATCAGCTTTATTTTTCCTATTTGTATGTCAACAACCGTTTAATACATTCGTCTGGTAAAGATGGAATCCTTGCTCAGGCTCTACCTTTTACCAAAGAAATAGAACTGAACCATAACCAGCGGGATTTACGTATTCGATTGGCTCATTCCGATTATCAAAATCTGTACACGCAACGAGGATTTGAATATAAGTTGGAGGGGTTAGATGACGAATGGATTTTTACACACACTCCTGAGGCCAGGTATACCAATCTCCCTGCGGGGAAATATCGTTTGTCTGCGCGTGTTGCCAACTTAAAGCAAACTCCTATTCAATTGGTAATCCATATTCTTCCTCCTTGGTATAATACTTGGTGGGCGTGGCTGTTGTATTTTTGCGTTTGCGCTTTGGGTGTTTTTATGGGTATCCGCCGTAAAGAGATTCTGCGTATATGGCATCGTAACTCGGCGCAAGAGGCGAAGAATAATAATCTAGAAGATTTGTTTCTGACAGAAGAATGCGAAACCTGTGAACCCGTAAAAACTGTAGACTCTTTTGTCACAGAAAACATCTCGAAAGCAAAAATGGAAAAAATATTGTCAGAGAAGAACTTCTCAGATATCAGCCCTTTAGATCAAGAACTCTTGGAAAAAGCCTCTGGCATCATAGATAGGCATATAGATGACCCTCAGTTTGATATTACTACATTGTGTGAAGAAATCGGTGTCGGGCGTTCTTCGCTCTATTCCAAGTTCAAAGCGTTGACAGGTATGACTCCTAATAACTTCATAGTAAATTACCGCTTAAAATATGCGGCAACTCTTCTACGGCGGTATCCCAATCTTCCAATAGCCGAAATCAGTGACCGGAGTGGTTTTAATTCATCTGTCTACTTCAGTCAATGCTTCAAACGGCAATATGGGAGTACTCCGCAAAATTATCAAAAAGAGCAGGCGGGAAAATCTATATAGCTGCTTTGTCGGTACGATTACTAATCGTCACATGATACGATTACTAATCGTCACGTGATACGATTATTAATCGTCATGCGGTACGATTACTAATCGTACCAGAAATGTAGTTATATGAGCTTGGACAAGCAATCAGCTTCCGTATGTTATTTCGCTTCTCCGCGGAAGCGTCTGGCCTGCTCGGCTATCAATTCGGCATCGTCAAAGTAGTTTATCTTCATGGCTTTGCGCACTTCGTCCAAGGTAGCGGCAGCTGTTTCACGCGCCTTCTCGCAGCCTTGCTTCAGCATGGCGTAGATGGCAGGAATGTCTTGCTCAAACTCTTTGCGACGGTCGCGAATGGGACCAAGTGTCTCTTGCATGATGGCAGTCAGGAACTTCTTTACCTTGACATCGCCCAAGCCACCACGGCGGTAGTGAGCTTTCAGCTCATCCAGATTGGGATATTCGGGCAGGTAACGTTCGAAATGCTCCGGACGACAGAAGGCATCGAGATAGGTGAATACTGTGTTTCCTTCCACTTTACCCGGGTCTTGCACACGCAGGTGGTCGGGGTCAGTGTACATGCCTTTTATTTTCTTGGCCACTTCATCGGCTGTGTCGCTCAGATAGATGCAGTTACCCAGACTTTTGCTCATTTTAGCTTTGCCGTCTGTGCCGGGCAGGCGCAGGCAGGCGGCGTTATCCGGAAGAAGGATTTCCGGCTCTACCAAAGTCTCGCCATAGATGTAGTTGAAGCGGCGGACAATTTCGCGCGCTTGCTCCAGCATAGGCTCCTGGTCTTCACCGACAGGCACGGTAGTCGCTTTAAAGGCAGTGATGTCGGCCGCCTGGCTGATAGGGTAGGTGAAGAATCCTACCGGAATGCTGGCCTCGAAGTTGCGCATCTGAATTTCCGTCTTTACAGTAGGGTTGCGCTGTAGGCGGCTCACGGTCACCAGGTCCATATAGTAGAAGGACAGCTCGCAAAGTTCCGGTATCTGCGATTGGATGAAGATAGTGGACTTCATAGGATCCAAGCCGCAGGCTAAATAGTCTAAAGCGACTTCAATGACGTTCTGGCGTACCTTCTCCGGATTGTCCATATTGTCGGTCAGGGCCTGCGCATCGGCTATGAATACGAACATGTCTTTATAATCGCCGGCGTTTTGCAACTCTACACGTCTGCGGAGCGAGCCTACGAAATGGCCTATGTGCAGGCGTCCTGTAGGACGGTCTCCCGTAAGGATGATTTTCTCTTTCGTCATGATGGTACTTTTTTTTATTTGTTTTAGTCATGTTTCTGTTTATCGGGCGGTAAAGGTAGCCTTTTTTCTTGGAAGTGCGAAATGATTTAAAAAAAGCAAGCGATGTTTTAAATGATAAGAGGCTATGCGTTTGCAGATATCACCTGCTTTTGCTAACTTCACGCGCTCAAAAAAGGGCGAAACAGTGATGTAAATAGAATCTTATAGATACGCCAAAATATTTTTTCGCACATGAAACACATTTTTCTCGCGGCTATCACTCTCATTGTGACAACTATGCCGCTCAAAGCGCAAAGCGTTTATTATGTTTCTCCGCAAGGGGAAGAGACGGGAGACGGCACCATACGTCATCCTTACACGCGGATAGAGGAAGCGGTGAAGACCGCCCGTAACTCGTCCGACAAAGAGATTACCATTTATCTGCGGGGAGGAACCTATTATTTGGAGGAGCCGCTTACGCTCACACCGGCCGATTGTAAAGACGGACGTTCCTTGCGCATCTGTTCTTATCCGGGTGAAAAGGCTGTCATCAGTGGCGGGAAAGCATTGGACGGATTGCAATGGGAACCTTATAAGCGGGGCATTATGAAAGCCCATATAGCAATGACGGGAAGCATTGACTTGCTCTTGGTGGAAGGCGAGTTTCGCCCCATGGCACGCTACCCGAATTATGACTCTACGGCGGTGCGCCTGAACGGCACTTCCGCCGAAGCCACCTCTCCCAAACGGGTGAAGAAATGGAAACATCCCGAAGGTGGCTACCTGCACGCCATGCACCGGAGTGACTGGGGAAGCATGCACTATCGCATAACGGGCAAGGACAAAAAAGGAAATCTGACGCTGGAAGGCGGATGGCAGAATAACCGGAAGTCGGCTCCGCACCCGCAAAACAGGATGGTGGAAAACGTTTTTGAGGAACTGGATGCGCCCGGTGAATGGTATTTCGATGCCCGCAAGCAATGCCTGTATTATTATCCCCTGCCCGGCGAGCAAGTGGAAAGCCTGCATTTTGAAGTGCCGGCATTGAAATGTCTGGTTTCCTTGCAAGGCACGCAACAAGAACCGGTGCGTAACGTCACTTTCCAAAACTTGGAGTTCACGTTGACTTCGCGTACTTTTATGGAGCCTTATGAGCCGCTTTTACGTTCGGATTGGTGTATCTATCGGGGAGGCGCCATCTTTATGGAAGGAACGGAAAACTGCTTTGTACGCGATTGTGACTTGCATCATTTGGGTGGAAATGCAGTATTCTTCTCCAACTACAATCGCCGCTCCGGTGTCTGTGGTTCACTTTTCACTCAAGTGGGGGCAAGTGCGATCTGTGTAGTAGGTAGCCCGGATGCGGTGCGTTCGCCCGCATTGGGTTATGGTAATACGATACCTTTGGAGGAGACTGACCTTACGCCCGGCCCCCGGAATGACAATTATCCTTCGCGTCTGTTGATTGCCGACAACCTGATTCACCACATCGGTTTGTTTGAAAAGCAGGTGGCAGGTGTGGAGCTGTCCATGTGCAGCCATATCACCGTCAGCCACAATAGTATCTACCATGTGCCGCGCGCAGGCATCAATGTCAGCGAGGGGACTTGGGGAGGACATTTGATAGAATACAATGATGTCTTTGCCACCGTGATGGAAACCGGAGACCACGGCGCATTCAACTCTTGGGGGCGCGACCGCTTCTGGAGCAGCTCGGGCAAGGCGATGAACGAACGCCTGACGAAACATCCCGAATTGGTGTGGGCCGATGCCGGCTCCTGCACAACGATAGCCAACAACCGTTTCCGCTGCGACCGAGGATGGGACATCGACCTGGACGATGGATCCAGCAATTACCATATTTATAATAACCTCTGCCTGAACGGAGGATTGAAATTGCGCGAAGGCTTCTATCGGGTGGTGGAAAATAATATTCTGGTCAACAACACGTTTCATCCGCACGTCTGGTTCGCAAAGAGTGGCGATGTTTTCACCCGTAACATCGTAATGTCTCCTTATCGTCCCATTGGCGTTTCCCACTGGGGAGCCGAGGTGGATTACAACGTGTTTGCCGACAGCACGGCTTACCGAGCTGCTTTGCGGAGCGGTACCGACCGTCATTCCATTGTGCGTACTATACGCTTTAGGAATCCTTCCCAAGGAGATTTCCGGGTGGACAGTTTGGCTGAGATAACACCCTATTGCGGTTTCCGTAATTTTGAGATGGATAACTTTGGGGTGCTTTCTCCGCGTCTGAAGCGGCAAGCCCAGCAACCTCCCATGCCTGTGCCCGCCATTCTGGAAAGAGCCGATGCGGAGGTTTGGGAATGGTCTGGTTTGCGTCTGAAGACATTGGATACGTTAGGAGAACGTTCAGCCACTGGAATGGATAGCGAGCGGGGCGTTTACATTGTCAGTATGCAGGCCATGGGAAATCCGTTGCGTGACTTGTTACGGCCTAATGATGTGATATTGAAGATAGACGGCAAAGACATCCGAACCTTGGACGATTGGAAGAAAGCAGTGGCGGAGACGGATTGGAGCCGATCTCATGAGTTGGTTATTTTCCGTGAGCAGAGAAGTATGACGGAGGAAATTTCTGCAGGAATGGTTAAAATAGTACACAAACAGGACTAAGTTGTATAGGAGTTGACTTTTTAGGTTAGAAACATGGAAGCCGAATGTTTCTAACCTAAAGGGGGAATGTTAGAAACATTCGACCCTTAGGTTTCTAACATTCACTTAGCTTTGTTCTGAGCCCTTCCTTAGAGGCATAGCCTCGTATATCTTTTGCGGGTTAGAAAAGTTTACATAAGGACAAGCGCCTCTTTGAGTGTTATTCTAATACATACCAATTGTACCCACGTGCGGGAATGTGTATTTTAAGATGTATGTGGTATTCCCTGTCTACAGGATAAGTCTTGGCTTTCCCGTCTTGTTCCCTTACGCGTACTTTCTCATGAAGCCCGGTGTAATAGACCGGCACCTTGATTTCCCGTTCAATGGGTGTGGGCAACGGATTATAAACGGACAGGAGTCCTTTTTCTTTCAGGGACGGATTGACATGCAGCAGACCGTCCCAGTCTTTACCGTCCGGACGGCGTAGGTGAATGATGTCCGAGTCGAGGATGGCGCGGTGTTTCTTGTAGAAGTCTACCCAACGGGTTACCAGCAAACGCGTACTGTCCGTGTCGTACAGTCTCGGCCCTCTATAGCAGGCCTGTACGCCGGCGCCAAACAGGTTCTGGAGCCTGCGCTGGTAGTGATCCAAGTGTTCGTGCAGCGGTTCGATTGTGGCCCGTGCGCCTCCCCCGTGGTATTGAGTCAACGGGACAAACATATATCCCATGCTGGGAGTCTTCAGCCAGGTGCCGTCGTAGATGTTCTGCCGTTCAATGATTTCTTGGTATTCTCGTGGCAAAGACCAGTTGGTTTCCACATATCCCATGGGCGTTTTGTTGGAACCGGAGAGGAAATACCAGTCAGGTACATTCAGATAGATTCCTTTGCCACGGCACCAACGGTAAAAGTCGCGTATCTTTTCCCACTGTTTCCATTGGGAGTCTTCATAACCTTTATGCCCGCTATGGAAGGTTGAAGCGCAAGGGTCTCCCGGATAAGAACCGTCATTTTCGAATACCCCCATCCGGGTAGTTTGGAAAAAGTTCCGTAACTTGTGGAAATAATTCTCACCCCACGTCGAAGCGAGACAGGGAGAGAGCCCAAAGCGGCTTCCCTCTTCACGCAGCCGGGCGGTTTTCCCGGTCTTATGGCTGATGGCCGCGTCTTCCGCCTTAGCTCCACGGCTGGCCAGTAAGGAGTAGCCTCCAATGGTAATGCCTTTGGAAGCGGCATAGTCACGGATGCGTTTCATCAGGTTCAAGTATTCCGGAGAATCGTTTTCAATGTCAAATCCGCTCCCGAATGTCATGATGACCATTTCAAAACCTACGGCCGCACATTGGTCGATGGCCGCCTTTACGGATGCTTCATCCGACTGGCGGACATGCATGAAGATGGGATTCTCTTGCGTCCAAGGCGCCATCATGCGCCAAAAACGGCATTCCGCCAGCCCTCTCCGTTCCGTATCCGTAGCGTCCCTTAGCATCTCGAAAGCCGTACAAGACCGGAATGTCTTTCCCGGCATTATTTCATAATCCGGTCCAATCAGCGGAGTGACTTCCAGACGCGCCGGCTTGTATTGCCCATAGTAGCGGATGCCCGTTGCCTCATACTCTGGATGGTCAAACACCCACCGCACCGCCGGATTGTCTTTCATGGCTTCCATGTCTCCTCCCATGGCATAGTCCGTCACGACAAACAGTTGCGTGAAACGGTCTATATAGTCACGGGGAGCGTCTGTCTGTACAGGTTTCTTACGATAGTCCTTTGTATAGGTACCTACCTCTTGTGCCATCATGCGTACTTCATGCGGTTCACCGTAATGCACTTTAGGAGCCGTTTCGGCCAAAGCCAATATTTCCGATTTGAACGCATTCAATACAATCGGTTGCGTCCCTTCATTCTCCACTTCTATCTGTTTGGAGAGAATAGGGGCTTTGTCGTAAAGCTCATATATTACTTTCACGGTAATTCCTTTCAGCCTGTTTGCTATTTTGGGGGCTGGTTGATAGGTAAATACGACCCGTTTGCCTGGTGCCGGCCACGGATATTTGTTGGCGGTCCATTCGTTATGGGGGCGATAAGGAAAACGTTCTACGGTCTCTCCTGTTTCGTAGCCCGTGCAGACAAAAGCCGTGTCACATACCTTCATTTCGTGCAGAAAGTCTGTTGTGAAATGGTTCTGTACCGGTTGCCCCTCCAAGCCTCCTACCGGATAGTCCTTCCCGTCCAATGTGACAATAGCTTCCGGCCGTACGGCTCTTAATTCGTTGTTCCCCGTCATCAGGTTGTCCAAACTGATGGTGGCCACATTGGGTGACAAGACAAAAGTGCGTGATACCAATCCGTTGCTTAACCGCAAGGTGTCTTCCTGAACGTTCGTCCGGGCTTTGAACGACTCTCCGTCTATCAGCCAATCTTTCTCTTTGTTTTTGCCACTACCTCCTATGGCAATATGTAGCAAGGGAAGCAGTAAAATCATGGTTTTATAATTCATTTCGCAAAATTGTTTGAGTAAAACTTTTTTTGAGGAACAAAAATAGATGTTTTAGTTTGAATGTCTTTACTCATTTAGTTATTCCTTTTACTCAAATGAACTATTTTACTCCTACGGAATGGGGACGTCAACAGAAGTTATATGTCTGTCGGGGTACTACGTCCGGTCGGAATCGCGGAGAAATGAAGTGAAAAGAAGGGATTTATCAACGTATTCTTGAAAATGAGAATCAAATATTTGCAAATCTCATAAATAAATCTTTCCTTTGCATAGGAAGAGGGAAGGATTAGGATTTTCCCTGCTGGTTTTTAGGTGGTAAATGCGTTTATCTTTCCGGATGAACGCATTTATTTTAGTATGCTTTAGTGAAGGATTTTATCAATAAACAACGAATAAACAGCATGAAGAGTAACTTGAAAAAAGTACTGGTCTTAGGCTCGGGGGCGCTTAAGATAGGACAGGCCGGAGAGTTCGACTACTCCGGTTCGCAGGCACTGAAAGCCCTGCGCGAAGAAGGCATCAGTTCGGTGCTGGTGAACCCCAATATCGCAACCATCCAGACTTCGGAAGGCATCGCCGACAAAGTATATTTCTTGCCGGTGACTCCTTATTTCGTGGAGCGTATCATTGAAAAAGAACGTCCGGACGGTATTCTGCTGGCTTTCGGCGGACAGACGGCGCTGAACTGCGGCACGGAGCTTTACCGCAACGGGGCACTGGAGAAATATGGCGTGCAGGTATTAGGCACTTCGGTAGAGGCCATTATGAACACCGAAGACCGTGACTTGTTCGTGAAGAAGCTGGACGAAATCCCGATGAAGACGCCCAAGAGCCATGCCGTGGAGAACATGCGCGAGGCACTGAAAGCGGCAGAGGAGATAGGTTATCCGGTCATGGTACGTTCTGCTTACGCCTTGGGCGGGCAGGGTAGTGGCATCTGTCCTGATGAAGAGACTTTCCTGCGCTTGGCCGAAAGCGCGTTTACGTTCAGCAACCAGATATTGGTAGAAGAGTCGTTGAAGGGCTGGAAGGAAATAGAATTTGAGGTTATCCGCGACGCCAACGACCATTGCTTTACCGTAGCCTCAATGGAAAACTTCGACCCGCTTGGCATCCATACGGGCGAGAGTATCGTGGTGGCTCCCACGTGCTCGCTGAGCGATGAGCAAGTCGAAACATTGCAGGCTCTTTCGCGAAAGTGTGTGCGCCACCTGAATATCGTGGGCGAATGTAACATCCAGTATGCGTTCAACGCCGAGACCAACGACTACCGTGTCATCGAGGTGAACGCCCGCCTCAGCCGCTCGTCGGCATTGGCGTCGAAGGCTACGGGTTATCCGCTGGCGTTCGTGGCGGCCAAGATTGCCTTGGGCTACACGCTGGACGAGATCGGCGAGATGGGTACGCCTAACTCCGCCTACGTGGCTCCGCAACTGGATTACCTCATCTGCAAGATTCCCCGCTGGGATTTGACGAAGTTTGTGGGCGTGAGCCGCGAGATTGGTTCCTCCATGAAATCCGTGGGCGAAATCATGTCCATCGGCCGCTCGTTCGAGGAAATCATCCAGAAGGGGCTGCGCATGATAGGCCAGGGCATGCACGGCTTTGTGGGCAACGAAGACCTGCGCTTCGACGACCTGGACCACGAACTGTCCCACCCCACCGACCTGCGCATCTTCGCCATCGCCCAGGCGTTGGAGGAAGGTTACACCATCGAGCGCATTTACGAACTGACGAAGATTGACCCGTGGTTCCTGGAGCGGCTGAAGAACATCGTGGACTACAAGGCGGTGCTCTCCCAATATAATAAGGTGGAAGACATCCCCGCCGACGTGCTGCGCCAGGCCAAGGCGCTGGGCTTCTCCGACTTCCAGATTGCCCGCTTCGTGCTCCATCCCGAAGGAACGATGGAGAAAGAGAACCTGCTGGTGCGCGCCCGCCGCAAGGAGCTGGGCATCGTGCCCGCCGTGAAGCGCATCAACACCGTGGCGAGCGAGCATCCCGAACTGACCAACTACCTGTACATGACGTACGGCGCCGAAGGCTACGACGTGAACTATTACAAGAACGAGAAGTCCGTGGTTGTCCTCGGCTCGGGCGCCTACCGCATCGGCTCCAGCGTGGAGTTCGACTGGTGCTCGGTGAACGCCATCCAGACGGCGCGCAAGCTGGGCTATAAGTCCATCATGATAAACTACAACCCGGAGACCGTGTCCACCGACTACGACATGTGCGACCGCCTCTACTTCGACGAACTGTCCTTTGAGCGTGTGCTCGACGTCATCGACCTGGAGCAGCCGCGCGGCGTCATCGTCTCCGTGGGCGGACAGATACCGAACAACCTCGCCATGAAGCTCCACCGCCAGGCAGTGCCCATCCTGGGAACCTCGCCCGTGAGCATCGACCGGGCCGAGAACCGCAACAAGTTCAGCCACATGCTCGACCTTCTTGGCATCGACCAGCCCGCCTGGCAGGAACTCACCAGCCTGGACGACGTGAAAGGCTTCGTCGCCAAGGTGGGCTATCCCGTCCTGGTGCGCCCCAGCTACGTGTTGTCCGGCGCCGCCATGAACGTCTGCTACGACGAGGACGAACTGGAGGAATACCTCAGGATGGCGGTATCGGTGTCGAAGGAATACCCCGTGGTGGTATCCCAGTTCCTGCAAAACACGAAGGAGATTGAGTTCGACGCCGTGGCGCAGAACGGGGAGATTGTGGAATACGCCATCTCGGAACACATCGAGTTTGCCGGCGTACACTCCGGCGACGCCACGCTGGTGTTCCCCGCGCAGAAGATTTACTTCGCCACGGCACGCCGCATCAAGCGCATCAGCCGCCAGATAGCCAAGGAACTGAACATCTCCGGCCCGTTCAACATCCAGTTCCTGGCACGCAACAACGAGGTGAAGGTCATCGAGTGCAACCTACGTGCCTCGCGCAGCTTCCCGTTTGTCAGCAAGGTGCTGAAGCGCAACTTCATCGAGACCGCCACACGCATCATGCTGGACGCCCCCTACACCAAGCCCGACAAGTCGGCTTATGACATAGATTGGATAGGTGTCAAGGCCAGCCAGTTCTCCTTCAGCCGCCTGCACAAGGCCGACCCGGTACTGGGCGTCGACATGTCCTCGACGGGCGAGGTGGGTTGCTTGGGCGACGACTTCGACGAAGCGTTGCTGAACGCCATGATAGCCGTGGGCTTCAAGATACCCGGCAAGGAGAAAGGCGTGATGCTGTCGTCGGGCGCCATGAAGTCGAAGGTGGACCTGCTGGACGCCAGCCGCATCCTCTACGGCAAAGGCTACAAGATTTACGCCACGGCGGGTACGGCGGCTTTCCTCAACGCCCATGGGGTGGACACGACGCCCGTATTCTGGCCCGATGAGCGTCCCGACGCTGAGAACAACGTGATGAAGATGATTTCCGAACACAAGTTCGACCTGATAGTCAACATCCCGAAGAACCACACCAAGCGCGAGTTGACCAACGGTTACAAGATACGCCGCGCCGCCATCGACCACAACATCCCGCTGATAACCAACGCCCGTCTGGCCGGCGCCTTCATCGAAGCCTTCTGCGACATGAAGCCGGAAGACATCCAGATTAAGAGCTGGCAGGAGTACAAATGAGAAGAAGGGAACTTGAAATACGGGTGAGGCGGGCGGCGCTTATGCTCTGCTTGTGCGGCGGGCTGGTGGCGGGCGCCCGGGCCCAAGCGCGCTTCACATCGAATACGCGGTTGCATCGTGCGGGGCAGATAGAGTGGAAACATCCGCTGACGGTGCAATACGTCATTACCAATACGGGGACGGAACCGCTGGTGCTGACAGGTGTGGAACCGGATTGCGCCTGTACCGCCGCCCAATGGACACAGACGCCGATCGCTCCCGGCGGGAAAGGTAGGGTAGACGTGACGTTCGACGCCGAGGCTTTGGGGCATTTCCATAAGTCGGTGGCTGTTTATACCAATGCGACGCCCCATTTGGTCTACTTGGCGATGGAAGGTGAAGTGGTGGGCGAACTGCAAGATTATAGCCTGACGCATCCTTTCCGCATCGGACAGATTGGCATCGACAAGGATGAAATCGTATTTCCTGACATCAGGCGGGGCGAACGGCCTACGGTGTACATAGACGTCGTGAACCTGTCGGACGCTTCGTACGAACCGGTATTGATGCATTTGCCTTCTTACCTGGCCATGAAGGCCGAACCGGAACGCTTGCCACAGGGGAAACGGGGCAGAATAGCGCTGACGTTGGATCCGGAGAAACTTCCCGATTTAGGCTTGACGCAAACTTCGGTCTATCTGTCCCGTTTTATGGGCGACAAGGTGAGCGGGGAAAACGAGATTCGCGTTTCGATGATAAAACTGCCCGACTTTTCCGGCTGGACTGAGGCGGAACGCCTGAACGCGCCTGCCATCCGCGTTTCGGCCGAAAGCCTGGATCTCAGCGCTCTTTTGGCCAAGAAGAAAAAAGTAAGGGAAGACATCCTCCTCACTAACGAAGGACGTTCGCCTTTGCTGATAGGAAAGTTGCAGGTGTCGCATCCGGCGTTGGGGGTCAGCCTGAAGAAAACGGCGCTGCGACCCGGAGAGACGGCACGCATGCGGCTGACCGTAACAAAGAAACGTTTGGACGAACATTCCCGTCATTTGCGCCTGCTGCTGATAACCAACGACCCGAAAAGGCCGAAAGTGGAAGTGGTGATTGAATTGTAAATTGTAAATTGTAAATTGAACAAGGTGGAACATCCGGAGAACAATGCTGAATATAAGGGGCTGGTAGTGAATGCGGGTATTGAGCAGCCGGCATCGGTAAACCCTTATTTGAAGAACCGCCCACGGAGGAAGAAGCGTGAACTAAGCGTGGCGGATTATGTAGATGGTATCGTGAAAGGTAATACGACCGTGCTGGGACAAGCCGTCACGCTGGTGGAGAGCTTGAAGCCCGGGCATCAGGCCGTGGCGCAGGAAGTCATAGAGAAATGCCTGCCATACGCCGGAAACTCTGTCCGTGTGGGTATCAGCGGGGTGCCGGGCGCGGGCAAGAGCACGTCTATCGACGTATTCGGGCTGCATGTGCTCGAGCAGTATGGCGGCAAACTGGCTGTGCTGGCCATCGACCCCAGCAGCGAGCGGAGCAAAGGAAGCATCCTGGGCGACAAGACCCGTATGGAGAAGTTGTCCGTACATCCCAGGTCGTTTATCCGTCCCAGCCCGTCGGCGGGCTCATTGGGAGGCGTGGCCCGCAAGACGCGTGAGACCATTATTTTGTGTGAAGCCGCCGGTTTCGACAAGATATTCGTGGAAACCGTGGGCGTCGGCCAGAGCGAAACGGCCGTACATTCCATGGTCGATTTCTTCCTGCTGATACAGTTGGCCGGGACAGGCGACGAGCTGCAGGGAATCAAACGCGGCATCATGGAAATGGCGGACGGCATCGTCATCAACAAAGCCGACGGCGACAACCTGGAACGTGCCAAGCTGGCCGCGACCCAGTTCCGTAACGCGCTGCACCTGTTCCCCGCGCCCGAAAGCGGTTGGACACCCCAAGTCCTTACTTATTCCGGTTTCTATAACTTAGGCGTGAAGGAAATCTGGGATATGATTTATCAGTATATAGACTTTGTAAAGGCAAACGGTTACTTTGGTTACCGTCGCAATGAGCAGAACAAATATTGGATGTATGAGACTATCAACGAGCAGCTTCGCGGCAGTTTCTACCACAATCCGAAGATAGAAGCCATGTTGCCGGACTGCGAACGGCAGGTGCTTCAAGGAAACCTGACTTCGTTTGCCGCCGCCAAGTCATTGCTCGACGCTTATTTTAAAGATTAAGGCCTCCTTGTGTGGGGCGGACCTCTTTCTGTTGTAAGTAATGTTGGTAAAATAGGGTATTTTTAAAAGAAACCTGACTTATGGAAAAGAAAGCCAATTATATTCGCCGCATTGAGATCGAAGGATTATGGCATCGTTACGACATCGCCTGGGATTTGCGGCCCGACGTCAACATTCTGGCGGGAGTCAATGGAGTAGGAAAGACCACCATCTTGAACCGCACCGTAAGCTGCCTGGAAGGGCAAGGTGAAACGGGGGTGCACGTCTATTTCGACAATCCGGAGGCCGGCACTATTGCTTACGATGTCATCCGTAGCTACGACCGTCCGCTCGTGGCGGGGGACTTTACCGTCCGCATGGCCGACCCGCATATATATACCGAGCTGGATTGGCAGCTTTATCTGTTGCAACGCAGATACTTGGACTATCAGGTGAACGTGGGTAACCGCATGATAGAAATGCTGGGCGGGGACGAGGAACAACGTGCCGAGGCTTCCCGTCTGTCCCTGCCTAAGCGCCGGTTTCAGGATATGGTGGACGAGCTATTTGGCTATACGCACAAGACGATTGACCGCAAGAGCAATGACATCGCTTTCTACCAGGGCGGCGAACGGTTGTTGCCCTACAAACTTTCTTCCGGCGAGAAGCAAATGCTGGTTATCCTGCTTACGGTGTTAGTGCGGGAAGGTACGCACAGTGTCCTGTTCATGGACGAGCCGGAAGCCTCGCTCCATATCGAATGGCAGCAGAAGCTGATAGGGATGATAAGGAAACTCAATCCGGACCTGCAGCTTATCCTAAGCACCCACTCGCCTGCGGTCATCATGGAGGGGTGGCTCGACGCCGTGACCGAAGTAAGCGACATATCGGAAGAAAAAGGAAAGGAATCGTAAAGAATAAAATAGCAGCTTGTAAACAGCAGATAAAATTGTAAATAGTAAATAGTAAATTGTAAAACAGTAAATGACAGCATGTCTCTGACTCTTCGCCATAATCTTACGTCCGCCTACCTGGACGCCGCAACGAAACTTTCGCCCCGGAAGAAACGCCGCCGCATCGTGGCTTATGTAGAAAGTTATGACGATGTGGCTTTTTGGCGGACTTTGTTGTCCGAGTTCGAGGATGAGGAGCATTACTTCCAGGTGATGCTTCCTTCGCAGACTTCGCTTTCGAAAGGAAAGAAGATGGTGTTGCTCAATACGCTCAACACCAACGAATTGGGACGGGGGCTTATTGCTTGTGTGGATAGTGATTACGATTTCTTGATGCAGGGCGCTACGGCCTTGTCCCGACGGATCAATGGCAATCCTTATGTCCTGCAAACCTATACGTATGCCATTGAGAATTACCTCTGCTATGCGGAGAGCTTGCATGAAGTTTGTGTGCAGGCTACGTTGAATGATCGTCAGATTGTGGATTTCCCCGAGTTCATGCGGCGTTATTCGCGCATTGCTTATCCGTTGTTTTTGTGGAACATCTGGTTTTACCGCCGGCATGACAATAATACGTTTCCCATGTACGAGTTCAATGCTTGTGTGCGTTTGCAGGATGTCGATTTGCAGCAGCCCTACCAATGCTTGGAGGAGATGCGGAAAGTCGTGGACAAGAAATTGTCGGAATTGGGCACTCGCTTTCCTCAGCTCATCAGTGAGATAGATGCTTTGGGAGATGAGCTGAGGAAATTGGGGCTGACGCCCGATACGACCTATCTCTATATACAGGGGCATCACATTATGGACAATGTCGTGATGAAATTGTTGATGCCCGTATGTACTCAGCTCCGGCGCGAGCGTGAGCGGGAAATCAAGCGTTTGGCGGTTCATGTAGAGCAACTTCACAATGAATTGACCAGTTATGAGAACAGCCTGGCGGGTGTGCAACTGATGTTGAAGAAGAACGATGCTTACAAATCGCTTTATCTTTATCAGTGGATGCGCGAGCAGGTCAAACGGATTATATAAAGATGGAACTACTGAAGAATATAGACAGCATATTGATAGGGTGGGGGATAAGTCCGGATACCGCCGTGATTATCGATGAGTTCATAGCACTTGCCTTGATCTTGTTGATAGCTTTTGCCGCGGACATGCTTTGCCGCAAGGTCTTGCTGCGGGTTATCGCACGGATAGTGAAGCAGACCAAAGCTACATGGGACGACATTCTCTTCGACCATAGTGTGATGGTGCATCTGAGCCGTATGGTAGCACCGGTCGTTATCTATCTGTGCATCCCCGTCGCCTTTGCCGGCTCTACCGCCATGGTTTTTGTTCAACGGCTATGCCTGATTTTCATCATCATCACTTTTTTGTCTTTCGTCAATTCTTTCCTGAAAGCGGCTTACTCCGTGTATAGCGAGATGGAGTCTTTGCGCGGACGTCCGTTGAAAGGGCTGCTTCAGATATTGCAGGTGTTGTTATGGTTCATAGGAGGTATCGTGGTGGTGAGCGTACTTATCGGGCAGTCTCCTTTGGCTTTATTGGCCGGGCTGGGTGCTTCCGCCGCTGTATTGATGTTGGTGTTCAAGGATAGCATCATGGGTTTCGTCAGTGGCGTGCAATTGTCTGCTAACGACATGCTGAAGGTGGGTGATTGGATTACGATGCCCAAATATGGCGCCAACGGTTACGTCATTGAGGTGACGCTCAACACGGTCAAGGTGCGCAACTTCGACAATACCATTACCACGATACCGCCTTACCTGTTGGTGAGCGATTCGTTCCAGAATTGGCGCGGCATGCGTGAGAGTGGAGGACGACGCGTCAAGCGCAGCATCAACATCGACATGACAAGCGTCCGCTTCTGTACGTCCGAAATGCTGGATAAATACCGGAAGATTCAGTTGCTGAAAGATTATATCGACCAAACGGAGGAAGTGGTGCGGGTGTATAATGAAGAAAACCACATTGATAATGACATATTGGTAAACGGCCGGCGTCAGACCAATCTTGGCGTGTTCCGCGCCTATCTGACCGCTTACCTTAAAAGTCTGCCCGTAGTCAATACGGAACTGAACTGCATGGTGCGGCATTTGCAGCCCACCGACCATGGCCTGCCCGTAGAATTGTATTTCTTCTCCAACGTGAAAGATTGGATTCCTTACGAGGCCGTGCAGGCCGATGTGTTCGACCATGTGTTGGCCATTATTCCTGAGTTTGATTTACGTGTGTTTCAGTCGCCGTCTGGCGCTGACTTTAAGCGGTTAAACGGGATGCCGGCGGAAGAGTCTTGATGAATGGATATAACATGCAAAGAAGGTGTGCCGGGACAATGTCTCAAGGCACACCTTCTCTTTATTATAAGCTCATTCCTTTAATCAATTGTTCTCCGGACGGAGCTTGCGCACCGTTACGGCCGTCTGCCACATCTCGCTCTCGCGTAGGGCCTTCAGCTCGGCGTTCAGCTTCTCGCGGTAGTCCGGTTGCGAGTTGCTGTCGATGGAGATTTGGGCCTCGTTGCCGGTCTCCACGCTGTGGTAGAGCTTCTCCATGACGGGCTTGATGGCATCGTGGAACGGACCCATCCAGTCGAGGGCGCCGCGCTGTGCCGTGGTGGAGCAGTTGGCGTACATCCAGTCCATGCCGTTCTTGGCGAAGAGGGGCATCAGCGACTGGGTCAGTTCCTCCACCGTCTCGTTGAAGGCTTCGCTGGGCGTGTGTCCGTGCTCACGCAGCACTTCATACTGGGCCAGCAGCAGGCCTTGGATGGCGCCCATCAGCGAGCCGCGCTCGCCGGTAAGGTCGGAGTAAACCTCGCGCTTGAAAGTCGTCTCGAACAGATAGCCCGAACCGATGCCGATGCCGAAAGCCAGCGTACGGTCGGTAGCCCGGCCCGTAGCGTCCTGATAAACGGCGTAGGAAGAGTTCAGTCCGCGGCCTTCGAGGAACATGGTGCGCAGGGACGTGCCACTGCCCTTCGGGGCAACCATGATGACGTCGATGTCGGCGGGCGGGATGATGTTCGTGCGCTCCTTGTACGTGATGCCGAAGCCGTGGCTGAAGTACAGTGCCTTGCCCGGCGTCAGGTATTGTTTGATTTTAGGCCATACGGCTATCTGTGCGGCGTCGCTGAGCAGCATGCAGACGATGGTGCCCTTCTCGGCGGCTTCTTCGATACCGAAAAGCGTCTCGCCCGGCACCCATCCGTCGGCCACGGCCTTGTCGTACGTCTTGCCCGGGCGTTGGCCTACAATGACGTTGAAACCGTTGTCGCGCAGGTTGCAAGCCTGTCCGGGGCCTTGTACGCCATAGCCCAGTACGGCGATTGTTTCATCTTTCAGTATCTCACGAGCTTTCTCCAGGGGAAACTCTTCGCGGGTGATGACGTTTTCCATCACACCGCCAAAATTCATTTGTGCCATTTTCTTTTTGTTTTAGTTAGTATTTAATGATAATCGTTTGTCCATTTAAAGGATGCCGTGTCTCAGACTCGAGGTAGAATCATCCCCGATGATTGTAGGAATCATTGCCGATGATTGTGGGAATCATTGCCAATGATTGTGGGAATCATTGCCAATGATTCTATGCCGTGTCTCAGACAAAGACCACTGATGCCCGACACACGGGCTCCTCCACTCCCTCTGCCTGCTTCTTTATCTCTACGGCATAGCGTCCGTCTCCTTCATCATCCATGTAGAAAGAGAGGGTGTCGCCGTAGTAGCTCTCCGCCACGTAGGCTATCTCGAAGCGGCGGACGCGGCGGTCGCGGTAGAAATCGAGGGGGAAGAGGTCGAGGATGTGTTCGATGTAACGGATGCTGTTGACATGGCCGTTGACGTCGATGTCGCTGTACTTGGCCCGGAGGGTGCAGGTCGGCCCGGCGGCCCGCACCTTGATGCGCGAGGGCTTGTCGATGGGGCACGGCTCGTCGCATACATAATCCGCGATGTGACCCTCGTGCATCGCCAGCAGGTCAACGGGCTTACGTGTGTGCATGCTGATCATGGCCCACACGGAGCGGGCGTAGCCGATGCGCCGTCCGTCCTTGTCGGTGACGGCGAAGTTACGGTCGGTGAAGAGGCGGTAGACGTTCTCCACCCACGTCTGTACGGTGAAGTCCTCGTACTGGCGGGGCATCTCGTCCATCTCGATGGCCAGGCGGGAGAGCACCCACGTGTAGTTGTCCTCGTTGAGGGTGGCCATGCCGAAGCCTCGTTCGGTGGCGTGGAAGCCGGCGCAGTTCAGCAGGTGGTTGCCCAGCACGCCCAAGGTCAGCCTTCCCGTAAAGTCCACGTGGAAAGGCTCGGCCACAAATTTGTAGGTTCCTATCTTGTTCATTATTAATTAAGAATTAGGAATGAAGAATGAAGAATTAGGCTGCGCAATCACGCCGCATGGCAATTCTTTATTCTTCATTCATCGTTCTTCATTTAATTGTTTTTGCTCGCTTCATATTTTGCCTTGCGCTCGGCCAGGTATTCGTTGACGCGCTCGAAGCAGCTGGTGGTGATGGCCACGCGGCCCGAACGCACGAACTGGAGTACGCAGTTGTAGGCCTGCAACTCCTCGTAGAGGTGGGTGATGTCGTCGCTCATGCCGTTCATCTCCACGATGGAGAAGACGGGGTTGACCTCCACGATGCGGGCGTGGTTCTTGCGGATGACCTTCGACACTCCAGGCGTCTGCTCCAGGGCGGGCGTGGTGAGCTTGTAGAGCGCTATTTCGTGCTGGTAGATTTCCTCATCCGTGAAGTAGTGCGCCTGTATGACGTCTATCTTCTTGGTGATTTGCTTCACCACTTTCTCGATGGTGTCCGGGTCTGTCCATGCGGTGATGGTGTATTTGTGCACGCCCGCAATGGACGAGGCGGACACGTTCAGGCTCTCGATGTTGATTTGCCTGCGGGTGAATACCGCCGTCACCTGGTTGAGCAGGCCGGCGATGTTCTCCGAATGAACGATGATGGTATATAGTCTTTTTTCCATACTAAAATGATAATTTATCAGAGGAACCACAGATAACACAGATAGTACGGATTTACACGGATTTTAAGGTATCTGTCATGTCGAGCTTGTCGAGGCATCTCACGTAGCGCATGAGGAGGTCTTACATGAGACCCTTCGACTACGCTCAGGGTGACAGATACATCTGTGCTCATCTCGTTTAATTTGTGTTCATCTGTGGTTTAAATTCCCATTTATCATATAAATAATGTTACCTTAGCATTCCAGCAGCATTTGGTTCACCGAGCCTCCCGGCGGCGTCATCGGCATGACGTTGCCTTCCTCCTCCACGCAGACTTCGAGCAGGAAGGGGCCTTCGGCGGCCAGCATCTCGCTGACGGCCGATGGCAAGTCCCCGCGCTCCGTCACCCGGCGGGACGGGATGCCGTAAGCGGCGGCTATCTGCCTATAGTCGGGGTTGAGCATCGGCGTGAACGAGTAGCGGCGGTTGAAGAACATGGCCTGCCACTGGCGCACGTTGCCCAGGTAGTTGTTGTTGAGCAATATCATCTTCACCGGCGCCTGCTGCTCCATCACGGTGCCCAGTTCCTGCAGGTTCATCTGCAGGCCCCCGTCGCCCATGAACACGCAGACGGTGCGGTCCGGCCGTCCGAAGGTGGCCCCGATGGCGGCTGGCAGTCCGAAGCCCATGGTGCCCAAGCCTCCCGAGGTGACGATGCTGCGTTCCCGGGTATATTTAAAGTAGCGGGCGGACATCATCTGGTTCTGCCCCACGTCGGTCACCAGGATGGCGTCGTTGCCCGTGGCTTCGCTCACGGCGCGCACCACTTCGCCCATGCTCAGCTCCCGTCCGGCGGGGCGTTGCAGCTCGGGGCGGATCACCTTTTCCTCCTCCACCTCCTCATAGACGCGGAAGCTGTCCAGCCATTCCCGGTGTGTGGCGGGTTGCAGCAGTTCGGTCACGGCGGGCAGAGTCTCCTTGCAGTCGCCCAATACAGCCACGTCCGCCTTGATGTTCTTGTTGATTTCGGCGGGGTCGATGTCGAAGTGGATAATCCTGGCCTGCTTGGCATAGGTGTCCACGTTGCCCGTCACACGGTCGTCGAAGCGCATGCCCACGGCTATCAGCACGTCGCACTTGTTGGTGTTGATGTTCGGCCCCAAGTTGCCGTGCATGCCCAGCATGCCCTTGTTCAGCGGGTGGCCGGAAGGCAATGCCGACAGTCCCAGCAGGGTGCGTCCGGCCGGCAGTCCCGCTTTCTCGATGAAGGCGCGCAGCTCGGCCTGGGCGTTTCCCAGTTCGACCCCCTGGCCCACAAGTACCAGCGGGCGTTCGGCGGCATTGATGAGGTCCGCCGCCTGGCGGACAGCTTCCATGTCCATGTCGGGCACGGGCTGGTAACTGCGGATAAAGTCCACCGTAGCCGGGGCATACTCCGTCTTGTCCGTCTGCGCGTTCTTGGCAAAGTCCAGCACGACGGGTCCCGGCCTTCCGCTGCGGGCGATGTAGAAAGCCCGCGCCACGGCCCAGGCTACGTCCTCGGCGCGGCGTATCTGGTAGCTCCATTTCGAGATGGGTTGCGTCACGCCCACCAGGTCCACCTCCTGAAAGGCGTCCGTGCCCAGGAAGCCCGTGCCCACCTGTCCGGCTATGACTACGATGGGCGTGCTGTCTATCATGGCGTCGGCTATGCCCGTGATGGTGTTCGTGGCTCCCGGCCCGCTGGTGACCAGGCATACGCCCACTTCGCCCGACACACGGGCAAAACCTTGCGCGGCGTGCGTGGCGCCCTGTTCGTGGCGCACCAGGATGTGGTCCAGCGTATGGCGATGGTCGTAGAGCGCGTCGAACACCGGCATGATGCTTCCTCCCGGATATCCAAAGATGGTCTTTACTCCTTCGTGCTCCAACGAACGCATCAGGGCTTCCGCCCCGGTAACAATATCTTTCATACTCGTGTATTTTTAATTAAGAATTAAATAGTTCTCACCGCCCCCTTGTCCGCCGAGCTGACCATGGCTGCGTATGCCTTCAATGCCTTGGACACCTCCCTCCGTCGGGTGACGGGCGTCATGGGGCGCGCGTCCAGTTCGGCGTCCGTCAGGCGCACGTTGATGCTTCGGTTGGGGATGTCAATCTCGATGATGTCCCCGTCCCGCACCTTGCCGATGTTGCCTCCGGCGGCTGCTTCGGGCGAGATGTGTCCGATGCTCAAGCCCGATGTCCCCCCGCTGAAGCGTCCGTCGGTGATGAGGGCGCATTCCTTGCCCAAGTGTCGCGACTTGATGTACGACGTGGGGTAGAGCATCTCCTGCATGCCCGGTCCTCCTTTGGGTCCCTCGTGCGTGATGACCACCACGTCTCCGCTCCGCACCTTGCCCCCCAGGATGCCTTCGCAGGCGGCTTCCTGCGAGTCGAACACCCGGGCGGGGCCGCTGAAGCGCCAGATGCTTTCGTCCACGCCGGCAGTCTTTACCACGCATCCGTCCCGGGCGATGTTGCCTTTCAGCACGGCCAGGCCTCCGTCCTTGCTGTACGCGTGAGCCAGGTCGCGGATGCAGCCCGTGGCACGGTCGGTGTCATATTCCTTATAATAAGTGTCTTGCGAGCCCATCTCTAAGTTGAACTTTCCGCCGGGCGCGCTGGCGTATTTCTTCAAGGCTTTCTTGCAGACGTTGGGGCTGGTGATGCAATATTGGTCAATCTCCTCAGCCAAAGTCATGCCGTCCACGCGCTTTACGTTTGTGTCCACCAAGCCACCTTTGGCCAGTTCGGCCATGATGGCCACGATGCCTCCTGCCCGGTTGACGTCCTGCACGTGATATCGCTGCGTGTTGGGCGCCACCTTGCACAGGCAGGGTGTCCGGCGCGAGAGCATGTCGATGTCTTCCATGTGGAAGTCGGCGCCCGCCTCGTGGGCGATGGCCAGCAGGTGGAGCACCGTGTTGGTGGATCCGCCCATGGCGATGTCCAGAGCCATGGCGTTGAGGAAAGCCTGGCGGGTGGCGATGCTGCGGGGAAGCACGCTCTCATCACCCTTCTCATAATATTTATAGGCGTTCTCCACAATCAGCCTGGCGGCGTCCTTGAAGAGCCGGGCGCGATTTTCGTGCGTGGCAACGATGGTGCCGTTCCCCGGCAAAGCCAGGCCGATGGCTTCGCAAAGACAGTTCATGGAGTTCGCGGTGAACATGCCCGAACAACATCCGCATGTAGGGCAGGCGTGCCGTTCTATCCGGGCCACATCCTCATCACTTACCGACTCGTCGGCGGATTGAATCATGGCGTCTATCAAGTCCAAATGACGCCCCTTCCATTCTCCGGCCTCCATCGGTCCGCCCGATACGAACACCGCAGGGATGTTCAGGCGCATGGCCGCCATCAGCATGCCCGGCGTAATCTTGTCGCAATTGCTGATGCATACCATGGCGTCGGCCTTGTGGGCGTTGATCATGTATTCCACACTGTCGGCGATGATGTCGCGCGAGGGCAGGGAATAGAGCATACCGTCGTGCCCCATGGCGATGCCGTCATCAATGGCGATGGTGTTGAACTCGGCGGCAAAGCACCCCAACTTCTCTATCTCTTTCTTGACCAGCTGTCCGGCTTCGTGCAAATGGACGTGTCCCGGCACAAACTGGGTGAACGAATTGACAATGGCAATGACTGGCTTGCCCATCTGCTCGCGCTTCATGCCGTTGGCTACCCACAATGCACGTGCTCCGGCCATGCGGCGGCCTTCCGTGCTGAATGAACTACGTAACCGGTGTTTCATCTTCTTTTTGCCTCCTTTCGTGAACTAAAAAAGCCTCTCTCACCGTAAGTGAGAAAGGCTGAACTTTTATTTTTCCGTATCGAAACACATACATGCACGAACCTTTCTCACGCTCTTGATTTCAAGACCACGACGCGAATAATATGCAGGACTGCCAGGTTAATGGATGTATGGTTCATCATGATTTATCTCTATTTTTGTTGGTTTTTCAATTAATTATGCCGCAAAGGTAAGCTCTTTTTTAGAATAAACAAACAAAATGAAGAAAAAATCATTGATTGCGATGTAATTTGCAACTTATATCCGGACAAATGCTACAGTTTATAATAAAAATGGCTCATTCGGCAAATGCGTAGTTCCGGCTAAAGGGAAGCCCTTTCATTGGTAGGGAAATGTCTGTCGAGATGTAATGAATGATGGATTTAAATATACAGGTTTGAAGAGTAAGAAGTATATATGAAAAACAGCTGTCTTCATAGATGCCGCTTTTTATGCTACTAACTTTAAGGGCTTATGTTTCTAACATAGGATGGGAATGTTAGAAACATTCACCCCTTATGTTTCTAACATTCCCGAACGCCTGCAAAAAGCGCTTCCTGCAATCATTATGAGAGTTAATCTGACATAATTTACAAATTAGGACGTAATCCGCTGTCTGCCGATTCTTCTCATGTAAGGAATAATGCACTTGTCGGATGAACCGATGAAATGGTTACTTCTTCACCTGCACCACCTGTGTAGGAGCCATCTCGATGTTACGCTTGTCTACCTGACGCACCACGGCGGCTGCCAGTTGCAGGAAGGCACGGCCGGTGACGGTGTCCGTGTCAAGGGCGACGGGCGCTCCGGCATCGCCACTCTCGCAGATGCTTTGCACGAGTGGGATTTGGCCCAGCAGAGGCACACCCAGTTCTTCCGCCAACTGTTTGCAGCCCTCCTTGCCAAAGATGTAGTACTTGTTCTCCGGCAGTTCGGCGGGGGTGAACCATGCCATGTTTTCTACCAGGCCGAGGATGGGCACGTTCACTTTGTCGTTGCGATACATATCCACGCCTTTGCGGGCATCGGCCAAAGCCACTTGCTGGGGCGTGCTGACAATGACGGCACCCGTGATGGCGAGCGTCTGCAGCAACGTAAGGTGAATGTCGCTGGTACCCGGCGGAGTGTCAAGGATGAAATAATCCAGGTCGCCCCAATCGGCATCGCCCACAAGTTGCTTCAAGGCGTTGCTCGCCATGCCTCCGCGCCACAGGGTAGCCTGGTCGGGATTGACGAAGAAGCCGATGGAGAGCAGCTTGAGGCCGTATTTTTCGATGGGGATGATGAGGTCGCGTCCCTCAATGCGCTCGGCATAGGGGCGGGCATCTTCCACTTGGAACATCTTGGGCACGGAAGGACCGAAGATGTCGGCATCCAGCAAGCCCACCTTGTAGCCCAGCTTCACCAAGGCTACGGCCAGATTGGCGGCTACAGTACTCTTGCCCACACCGCCTTTACCGCTGGATACGGCGATGACGTTCTTCACCCGTGGCAGCATCTTGCCCGGTTCGGGACGTGCGGCCTGCCGGCTTTCGGTGGTGATGGTCACTTCGACATCGGGCGACACATAAGTATGGATGGCCGTCTCGGCGGCTTTAATCATGGACTTCATAAAGGGGTCGGTGGGCTTCTCGAAGATGAGGGAGAAGCTGACCTTCATGCCATCGATGCGGAGGTTGTCGGCCACCATTTCCGCCTCGATGAGGTTCTTTCCGTTGCCGGGATAGCGCACGGTGGCCAGTGCGTCGTGAATGAGTTTCGGATAAAGGGTCATATCATTATAGGTATTTATAATTTACAATCTAAAGGAATCTCAGTCTTAGCCGCCATAAAAGGGTGCCTCACCCGGCGGCTGAGGGTATCTCACCCGGCGGGTGAGGCAGGCTCATACGGCGGGTGAGATAGGCTGAAATAAAGCATATTGATTATCAATATGTTATAAAATCCCTTTTCAGACGGTATATGTATACATTTATTTTGACGTTTCAAGTCCGCTCCGCTTGCTGCGGTTGTAGCTGCGGTAGTCGTCCAGGGGGATTTCCACATCCGACTCCACCAATGTGCCTTCGTGGGGCAGACGGAAGCGGATGTACTTGATGTTCAGCCCACGGGCGATCCATTGCTGCTCATAGTAGGTGCGGATGGAGAGTATCTCGTCGGCCTTCCCCGAGTGATAGAGGTCGTCGGTGAGGACTTCGGGCGTCAAGTGATTGGCTTCCAGCAGCAGACGGGTGTAGGTGAAGAGGAAGTTACTGTCCGTCTTCACGTGTATCAGTCCCCCGTCCGTGAGGAAGCGGCGGTATCGCTCCAGGAAGTAAGTAGACGTCAGGCGTTTGGTAGCCTTCTTCATCTGCGGGTCGCTGAAGGTGAGCCATATCTCGCTGACCTCGCCGGGGGCGAAGAAACGGTCGATAATCTCGATGTTGGTACGCAGGAAAGCCACGTTCGTCATGCCGATCCGCAACGACTCGGTAGCCCCGCTCCACATGCGCGCCCCTTTGATGTCCACACCGATGAAGTTCTTCTCCGGGAAGAGGCGACCCAAACCTACGGTGTACTCACCCCTGCCGCACCCTAACTCCAAGACAATGGGGCGCGTGTTCTTGAAGAACGACTCGCCCCACCGGCCTTTCATGCCGAACGGCACGTTGTCCGCCACGGAGTAGGGATACTCGAATACGTGGGGATAACGTGCCATGTCGGCGAATTTCTGCAACTTGCCTTTACTCATATTGTTGCGTAGTGTCTTCTTTTGCCAAATCACGATAGATGATGCCCATGCATGCCAACGAAATCACTTGAGCGGCTACGATAGTGAGGAATATCAGCAACAGACCGAGCGAGTTGTCCAGCTTTACAAAGAGGCTTATCAGAATGTAGGCAATCAGACTCAGCGCAAAGCTGACTCCGAAGATGGTCCATTTATAGCCGTACGTCGCCTTGTTGCTACGTACCAACGCTTCACCGGGAGCGATGCCCTTGTCCAGCATCAGGTAGATAGCCAGGCTCCAGCCAATGGAGATGATGATGCCCGGCACAATCATAAAGAGGAAAGCCGGTATCAGCGACATAAGCATGAGACCAATCAGCGTGAAATACTCGCCCATGTACTGACGATACTTGCCGTCGAAGATGAACAAGGGCGAGATGACTTTGCCTTTGCTCAGTTCGATAGGAATAGTCTGAATGGCAATGGTAGTTCCGACGTTGATGTAGGGAACCCAGATTGTCAACAGCCACAAGATTACGGCACCCAGCAGGGAGGGTGCATTCTTCAATCCTAAACCTACGCCTTCAGAAAGGACGCTGACTACGGAAATCTTTCTTTGCGCTTCCATAATGATTTGTTTTAAAGATGAATACTTATGGTGAATAACTCTATTATTCGATAATAGTCACCCAGTTGTGTACATCCGGCTCGTCGCCATACTGGATGGCGCGCAGCTTATTGTACAGCTTGGTGCAGACAGGTCCCGGCTTGCCGTCCTTGGCAATGACGTAGGATTTGCCGTTCTCCACATCGTCAATGCGCTCGATGGGGCTGATGACGGCTGCCGTGCCGCAGGCTCCCGCTTCCTCGAAGGTCAGCAGTTCTTCTTCGGGCACCGGACGGCGTTCCACCTTCATGCCCAAGTCTTCGGCCAGCTGCATCAAGCTCTTGTTGGTGATGGAGGGAAGGATGGAGGTAGACAGCGGCGTGATGTACGTGTTGTCCTTGATGCCGAAGAAGTTGGCGGCACCGCACTCGTCGATGTACTTCTTCTCCTTGGCGTCGAGGTAGAACTCGCAGGCATAGCCCAGGTCGTGCGCCTTCTTGTTGGCACGCAGGCTGGCGGCATAGTTCCCGCCCACCTTATAGATGCCGGTGCCTAACGGGGCTGCACGATCGTATTCGCGGATAATAACATAAGGATTGGTAGAGAAACCACCTTTGAAATACGGACCTACAGGCGTCACGAAAATCACAAAGAGATATTCGTTGGCCGGATGTACGCCCACTTGTGCGCCTGTGCCCACCAGTAGAGGACGGATGTAGAGCGACGCGCCGCTCTCGTAAGGCGGGATGAAACGCTCGTTCAGTTTCACCACTTTCCGCACAGCTTCCATAAAACGTTCGGTAGGCAACTCCGGCATCAGGATGCCGCGGCAAGTAGATTGCAGACGGGCAGCGTTTTCCTCCGGACGGAACACACGAATCTTCCCGTCTTTGCCCCGGAAAGCTTTCAGCCCCTCGAAGGCCTCCTGACCGTAATGTAGACATGTGGCGGCCATGTGCATGGGGATAGTCTCTTCACTGCAAACTTCCAGTTCGCCCCACTTGCCGTCACGATAGTAAATTCTCACGTTGTAATCTGTCTTCATGTATCCGAACGGCAGATTAGCCCAATCTAATTCTTTCATAATCTTTTATATTACATTATTTATATCAATTACCATGTCTCCATTTCTTTCTTTAAATCCTCCCATGCTATAACATTTCCCGCTGCAATTTCTTTTTCTGCCGCTATCAAGTCCGCTTTTCGTTCTTCTTTCGTGTAAGGAAGGCCGGGAATGCGTTCAAACCCTTCCTCGTTTTTCAATGTCGAAAGGAAAGATTGTAGTCTCATCATGGCAACATCGTCGTCCATTAAAGAAACTACCTCTTGTAACACCTGTTGTCTTAATTCTATTGCATTCATAGTTTATCCAATTTATTTAAATCATGTGATTTGTTTTTAACCAACGCTTGCCGCTTGGTGTCAGGCAATAAATTAAAAACAATGCGCAAGGGATACCTATTGCCGCAAATACCATGTAAGCTCCCATAAGGTATATTATTCAGACTTATGTAACTGCTGTTTGCGCAATTCATTTAACCCCCAAATCAGGAAACCTAAAGAGATTAATCCAAAAAACGATAAAAATGCGATTAGTTCCATATCTATTCCTTTTTAGAGTTTGATAATCTAACAAATATAAATCCAGTAATTGCGGTTAATAATACTATAGTTGCCCCTATCCCAAATAATATGAACCGACTTATGTCAAGTTCCATTATGCCGGCAAGAATAATACCACCAAATACAAGTTTTGAGATATCAAGGCAATAGTTCCCAAATTCCTTGTAAAATGCTCTTTTGCTATCAAATTCTTCCATACTGCAAATATATCCTTTATTCTTCACTTTCCCGCCTTTCTGCTAATATTTTTTCAATTTCGGCGTCGGCTTTCGTCAATTTGCTTTGGCAGAAGGCGATGAGGCCGTTGGCTTCCTTGATTTTGTCGGCCAGCTGGTCGATGTCCAGTTCGTTGTTGTCTATCTGGCTGACTATCTGCTCCAAGCGGCTGATGGCTTGGCTGTAGGTCTCTTTCTTCTTGGCTGATGGCATGATGTGATTTCAGTTTTTAGGTTTGACAATGGATTGGATTTCTCCTTTGTAGACACGGGTGGTGAGGACATCGCCGGGCTTTAACGATGAAGCGTCCTTCACGGCCCGCCCGTCCTTCAGCGTGATGCTGTAGCCGCGTGCCAGTTGCTTTTGAGGCGAAGCATCGGTGATGCGTTGTTGCAACAACTCCAGCCGATGTCGTTGGCGGGTGAGAAGAGCGTCTACCGCACGATGCAGGTCTTTCCGTGCACCGGCCAGTTGCAAGCGGGCTTGGGACAAGCAGCGTATGGACGATGCAGGGATGCGCTGGCGGCATCCTTGCAGGCGGGTGCGTTCGCGTTGCAGACGGGCGGATACACCATTATATATATGTTCGCTTAGTTGCTGCAGCCGGTCGGCGGCTTCGTCCATGCGGGCTATTAGGCATTCGGCGGCGGCAGTAGGTGTCTTCACGCGGGTATGAGCCACGGTGTCCAGCACCGTGTCATCGCGCTCGTGGCCTATACCTGTAATGATAGGTAAGGGAAATTGGGCGCAGGCAGCCGCCAACAGGTAAGTGTCGAAGCAAGAAAGATCGGACGTGGCACCTCCTCCACGGATGATGACTACGACATCGAAGTATTCCAAGCGTTGGTTGATGCGGTCGAGCGCAGCAAGCAGGGAGGCTTCCGTTCGTTCGCCCTGCATAATGGAGGGAAACAACTCTACCCGGAAGTAATATCCCCGTGGATTATGCTCCAACTGATGGCAAAAGTCACCATACCCTGCCGCCGAGGCAGAGGAGATAACCGCTATCCGTTGGGGCAATACAGGCATGGGCAATTCTTTGTTCAGCGTCAGTACCCCATCGGCTTCCAGTTGCGCCAGTATCTCCCGGCGATGGCGGGCCATGTCGCCCAACGTATAAGTGGGGTCGATGTCTTGCACCGTTAGGCTGTATCCGTAAAGTTCGTGGAAGCTGACCGTGACTTGCACCAGGACTTTGATGCCGACGGTGAACATCTGCCCCGTGCTTTCCTCAAAATAGGGGCGAAGCAGATGGAAAACGTTGCTCCAAATGACACCGCGTGCCTTGGCCACTAAGTTGTTGCTTCGCAGATCTTTCTGCACAAACTCCACGTAGCAATGCCCTGTGGCGGGATGTACACGCACTTCGCTCAGCTCGGCCTGCACCCAATATTCATCGGGCAGGCATTGCTCCAAACTGCGGCGCACCAAAGTATTAAGGTCGTATAAAGATAATGGTTTCATAAATGGGAATTTAGCGGGGCGGAGCCCCGCAATGTGTCAATGTGCTAATATGCCAATGTGCTAATGCTCTGCGACATGAGAACACGCAAACGCAGCGCAGCCCCATTAGCACATTGGCACATTAGCATATTAGCACATTAAATTATCATTTCTCTTTCAAATACATTTGGTAAGCTTTCCACATGTCCGGCACTCCATATCCGTAGATATTGTCCGGCCAATCGGCACGGTCGCCCGAATGGCGGACAAGCTCAATCACTTGCTTGGCGGTCAGCGTAGGACAGGCTTGCCAAAGGCAGGCCACCATGCCGCACAGGATAGGTGAAGCGAATGAAGTTCCGTTGGCTGTGGTCAGGTTGCCATCCGTGCCTATTACATCGGCTTTATATCCCACCGTCACTACATCAGGTTTAATACGATTATCTGCCGTGTTGCCCACAGAAGAGAATGTAGCCAATACGCCTTCTTTATTTACGGCACCTACGGTCAGCACGTTTTCAGCATCGGCAGGCGGAGTAATCTTTTTCCATGAGTCATCGCCTGAATTGCCCGCGCTGCACACCAACACCATGCCCTTGTCGGCAATGCGCGAAGCCTGACGGGACATCAACGCATAGTGACCGTCTAGCTGGCGGTAGGTATAGTTTTTTGATGCATCGTCAAAGGTATAATAGCCCAAGGAGGTGTTGATAACGTCCACGCCTACACTGTCGGCAAACTCTACGGCAGCCGCCCACTGGTCTTGCTCCACCAAATGTTCGGAATAATCGTCCTCGCTGCGTAAGAGCCAATAGGAAGCTTCCGGTGCTGTGCCCACCATCACCTCCGGACGATTCATCGCCATGCACGACCATACGCTCAGCCCATGTTTCTGCTCGGCGTAAATATCTTCCGTAGAGTTGACAAAATCCTTCGTGCCCAACACTTTTGCATTAGCCAAAGCCGTAATGCGGTCGGCGTTGTGATAACCGGCGTCTATAACGGCAATGGTCATTCCCTTGCCTCGGAAGCCTGCTTCATGCAGCTTATCGCCCTGACTCAATTGGATTTGGGCTTCGCCTGCCCCATAATACCGGTTGGGAAGGCTATCCAGGCGATTAATCAACGTGTCGCGTTGCCCGTCTCCGCGCTTGCCTCCGGCAGGACGTGTCCAAACTTTCTCTACTGAACGCACAAAAGGCAAGGAGGCAATGCGTTCGAGAACCGTTGTGTCATTGCACGATACGGTTACAAAATTCTCCCACTTGCCGGTCAGCAAGACACGAACTCCCGCCTGGCGTATTTCGTCCACATACTTGGCGCATACAGGCAAGTCCGTAGAGTCTATGGGCAACCCTTGCCGCACACGGCGTGCGATAGCTTTGGGCGAAAGATAGGCTTCCGGTTTATCTATGCGATACTCTGTAGCCGCCTTGTCTTTCAGACAGATGCGATACTTCAGCGTATCTTGTCGCGCTTGGGCGTTTAGTATATCCAACGCACACAAACATCCTATAATAATTGCTCGTTTCATATTATTTTCTATTCTTCATTTATAAACATTCCTATTCCTCGTTGTGAAGCTATAAAAGCACCGCCTACCACTCGACGGGCAATGTAAAATACGGCAGATTGTCCGGGCGCAATAGCCGAAGCCTCTTCCTGGAAATGCACCAACAAGCGTCCGTCTTCCAATCGTCTGACCTTGCAAGGTATCGGACGGCTACGGTATCGGATGCGCACAGTCAGGTCCGGCGAGCAAAAAATTTCTTCCTCGTTGGGAAAAATTTCCTGCTCCACTAACATGTAGCGTGTCTTCAGTTGTTCGGCATCGCCCAGCATCACGGTATTTTTCTGTGGATTGATTTTCAATACATAAGCAGGTTTCCCCAATGCAATCTCCAGCCCCTTGCGCTGCCCGATGGTGTAGTAAGGAAAGCCTTTGTGTTGTCCCAACTTCACCCCTTCGGAGTTGACAAACCAGCCGGGGCCAATCTCTCGCTCAATCTCCGGCGAATGCTCGCGAAGGAAGTCTCTATAGTCCCCTTTGATGAAACACACTTCCATGCTTTCTCCTTCCTCGGCTTTCAGCGTATAGCCTCGGTTGCGCAGATAATCACGTACCTGCGTCTTGGTATATTCTCCCAACGGAAAAAGGCAACGCTTCAACACGTCCTGCCCCAATCGCCAAAGGAAGTATGACTGGTCCTTACGGTCATCATCCCCTGCCACAATATAAAGGAGACCATTTTCCTTTTCCAACCGGACGTAATGTCCCGTGGCGATGAATTGACACCCCAGCTTGTCCGCCCATTCCATTAGCAAGCGAAACTTGAACAAAGGATTGCACATTACGCAAGGATTCGGTGTGCGTCCTGAACGGTATTCATCAATAAAATATCGCACAATCGTTCTGCGGAACTCCTCACGCACGTCTGCCACATGATGCTCAATACCCATGCTGTCGGCCAGTTGGTACGCATCCGCAGGCTCATCACCCCACACCCACATAGTCAGCCCCACGATGTCATATCCTTGCTCGCGCAACATCAAGCAGGTGGCAGTGCTGTCTATGCCTCCGCTCATACCTACCAATACCTTTTTATTTGATCCACTCATAAGTCGTATTCTAACAACAATACGCAAAAATATAGATTTTACACGAGATAAATTCTCTCCCAACTGATATTTAAAATCAAACTATTCAATGACTGTCCTGTTTCTTTACTGAAATATTCTCCTTCCCGCCTATTTGGGAAATTTGTATGTTACTTTGTAGCCTGAAATGCGCCCCAACGCAAGTACCAAGTACCATTTACAAAGTACAATTTACGATTTACGAAGTACGGTTTGGCGAAGGCGATGGGGACGAAAAGCGGTGGTGGTTACACCATATTATATATATAACGAACGAGAGAAAGGAAAAACGAGAAATCAAATTATTAACATTAACAACTAAATTATTTAAGATTATGGAAATGGAAAAGTTTTATGTGGCTCCGGAAGTGGAAGT
>CASGED010000020.1 GCA_949300425.1 uncultured Bacteroides sp. | reverse complement strand
GGCGGTGTTGGCCAAGCGACGGGTTACGCCACTTTCCTTCAACAGATTACCGAAGAACAGCATACCCAGCAAGGGGAGGCCGGACGGAACCAGGAAGCAGGTCAGCAGCAAGCCGATGATGGGGAACATCACTTTCTCCGTATGAGAAACTACGCGGGGCGGTTTCATGCGGATGAGGCGTTCGTGCTTCGTGGTCAGCAGACGCATGACGGGCGGTTGGATAACCGGAACCAAGGCCATGTAGGAGTATGCCGACACGGCGATGGCACCCATCAGATTTGGTGCTAACTTAGATGAAAGGAAGATAGCTGTAGGACCATCCGCACCACCGATGATACCGATGGCGGCGGCCTGCATGGGGTCGAACCCGATGGCCAGCGCAATCATGTAAGCGCCGAAGATACCAAATTGGGCGGCCGCGCCAATCAGCATCAGCTTCGGGTTGGATATCAATGCCGAGAAGTCCGTCATGGCGCCGATGCCTAAGAAGATGAGCGGCGGATACCAGCCGGACGTCACGCCCTGATACAAAATGTTGAGTACAGAACCTTGCTCATAGATGCCGACTTGCAATCCGGCCTCCATGTTGAAAGGTATGTTGCCGACGAGAATACCGAAGCCGATGGGAATCAGCAGCATCGGCTCGAACTCCTTGGCTACGGCTAAATAGATGAAGAACAAGCCTACCAAAATCATGATAAGGTGTCCTACCGTGGCGTTAGCGAAACCTGTATAGGTCCAGAAGTCGGCAAGGTTATTTCCAATAAAATCAATAAATTCTCCCATATTATTCGATGATTACGAGGTCAGTTCCTTCGAGGACAGAGTCCCCTTTGTTTACATTGATGGCGGTAATCTTTCCGTCCTTGTCGGCGTTGATGTTGTTTTCCATCTTCATGGCTTCCAGAATAACAATGGTCTGGCCTTTCTTCACCGTGTCGCCCACATTCACTTTGATGTCAAGGATGACACCGGGCAGAGGTGACTTCACGCCCGACTTCCCACCGGAAGCGGCGGCAGGCTTCACTACCTGCGTGGTTTGTGCGGCCGGAGTGGTGGAGGCTTGTCTTACAACGGGTTTAATGACGGTAGCTTTCGGTTGTGGCGCTTTTTCCATTTCTACCTGATAATGGGTGCCGTTCACTTCGACATGGGCGATGTTGCCTTCGATGTCTCCAATGACTACTTTATAGGGATTGCCATTGATTTTGTATTTATATTCTTTCATTGTTCAGAATCTGATTAAGAGGTGATATTACTTTTTATGCGGTGTCTCGCGCAGGGTATAAATCTTCGAGCTCCAAGGCGAATAGCTGCGCTTTACGCGGGTGATGGTCAGCACGGTTTCTTCTACGTCGTGCACATCGCTCTGCATCTCGTGCAAGGCCATGGAGATGGCGGCGAATACTTCGCCCGGCGCCTGACCCAGTTTCTTTTCCTTGGCTTCGGCCTTGTCCGTGATACCTTTGGCGGCCATGGCTCTCTTCCGGCTTAAGGCTACGGATGCCTTACCGATGAAGCGGAAGGAAATGTAGAGGAGGATGAGACCGATGAATACTACCAACATAGCAGTGACGGACATGCCGATGCCCACGCTATCATGTTGCTCAAACTTCTCCATTTTTACGTTCTTGTCCAGCGTCTTGTTGTTGGTGCTGGGCGTAACGTATTTCTCGGCTGATTCGTCTTTCACTTCCCATTCGGCGGAAGCATCGTCCACGCGGGCGTATGACTGGTCGGCTTTCAACAGACCGGCGGGGACGGTAATTTCGTCCAGTAATTTTCGTCCCGAGTCATATAGTCCTATCCAATTGGCTTTTTCCTTGTCCAATGTAAAATTGGTGTGGAAAGTCCCTCGGTTAGGTTTATCGTCCGCCCAAAACAGGGCGTGCTGGCGCGGTGCTATTTGGGTCAGCACGTCCCCTTTGGGGATGAAATACACGGCCGTGTCGCCCGGTTGGCTGGAGTGCTTCAAATAGCATCCCGCCAAGTTGGCTGAGCCGTACGATTGATTGAATATTTCAATCCATGCGCTTTGTACGCCGTAGTCATCCTGGAAATTGGTCTCGTTGTCTACCAACACTTCGTTCAGTATCAACTTGCTTTCCCCTTCGACTCCGCATGAGGAGCATATTCCTAACGTCAAAAGCAATGAAAAGAATATTCCTATGTTCGTTTTCTTCATTGTAATGTTTTTTATTAGTTAGGAATTAGAGAGGAATGTTACCGTGCTTCTTGGCCGGATTCGTCAGCTTCTTGGTCTGCAATTGTTGCAGGGCACGGATGATACGGAAGCGCGTGTTGCGCGGCTCGATGACATCATCAATGTAGCCATACTTAGCGGCATTGTACGGATTGGCGAACAACTTGGTGTATTCAGCTTCTTTCTCTGCCAGGAATTGAGCGGGATTCTCATGCTCTTTGGCCTCCTTGGCATAAAGCACTTCTACGGCGCCGGCACCACCCATTACGGCGATTTCGGCCGTAGGCCAAGCATAATTCATGTCGCCACGCAACTGCTTGCAGCTCATCACGATGTGCGAACCTCCGTAGGACTTACGCAACGTTACGGTTACTTTTGGCACCGTAGCCTCGCCATAAGCGTAAAGCAGCTTGGCACCGTGCAGGATGACGCCGTTGTATTCCTGGCCCGTGCCCGGTAGGAAGCCCGGTACGTCTACTAATGATACGATAGGAATGTTGAAAGCGTCGCAGAAGCGAACGAAGCGCGCGCCCTTGCGTGAAGCGTTGCTGTCCAACACGCCAGCCAGATATTTAGGCTGGTTGGCTACTACGCCTACGGACTGGCCGTTGAAGCGGGCAAAGCCGATGATGATGTTCTTGGCGTAATCTTTCTGGATTTCCAGGAATTCACCGTTGTCCACAATGGCGCCGATAACTTCGTACATATCATAGGGCTTGTTGGGGCTATCGGGGATGATTTCGTTCAGCGAGTCTTCCAAGCGGTCGATGGGGTCGGTGCAGTCAATGTAAGGCGGTTCCTCCAGATTGTTTTGCGGAATGTAGCTCAACAATTTGCGGATGAGGGCAAGTGCTTCTTCCTCCGTAGCTGCCGTGAAGTGTGTCACGCCCGATTTGGTGGAGTGCACGCTGGCGCCACCTAAGTTTTCCTGCGACACGTCTTCGCCCGTCACGGTTTTTACCACCTTCGGGCCGGTCAGGAACATGTATGACGTGCCTTCCATCATCAGCGTGAAGTCGGTCAGGGCGGGAGAGTAAACGGCACCGCCCGCACAAGGACCGAAGATTCCGGAAATTTGCGGGATAACGCCCGAAGCCAGGATATTGCGCTGGAAGATTTCAGCATATCCGGCCAAGGCGTTGATACCTTCCTGGATGCGCGCGCCGCCCGAGTCGTTCAGGCCGATGACGGGTGCGCCCATCTTCATGGCTTTGTCCATGATGTGGCAGATTTTCAATGACATGGTTTCGGACAGGGAGCCGGCCGATACCGTGAAGTCTTGTGCGAAGATGTACACCAAGCGGCCTTCAATGGTGCCGCATCCGGTCACTACGCCATCGCCCGGATAATGTTTCTTCTCCATGCCGAAGTTGGTGCAACGGTGCTCTACGAACATGTCCATTTCCTCAAAACTGCCTTCGTCCAACAACATGGCTATACGTTCGCGGGCCGTGTATTTGCCCTTATCGTGTTGCTTGGCAATTGCTTTTTCACCTCCACCCATGCGGGCTGCCGCACGGCGGTCGATAAGTTCTTTTATTTTTTCAAGTTGATTACTCATTATTTTCTTAGATGATTAATGGGTTTGAGAACTAAGTTTTATTGAATTACTTTCGGCTTATTCGGGCTTTTCGCAAAGTTCGGTCAACACGCCCAAAGTAGATTTCGGGTGAAGGAAGGCAATGTTCAGTCCTTCGGCACCCTTGCGCGGAGCTTTGTCTATAAGACGGATACCTGCGGCTTCGGCCGATGCCAGCGCGTTGGCCACGCCGTCCTCGATGGCGAAAGCCAGGTGGTGCATGCCGCCCTTGCCATTGTTGTTCTCAATGAACTTGGCGATGGTACTTTCTGGAGAAGTCGGTTCCAATAGTTCAATCTTTACATCGCCCACTTTCAGGAAAGCGGTCTTGACTTTCTGATCTTCTACAGTTTCGATGTTGTAGCATTTCAGACCTAATACATTCTCATAATACGGTAGGGCTTCTTCGATGCTTTTTACGGCGATGCCCAGGTGTTCAATGTGAGAAATCTTCATAACTTTATTGTTTTAATATAAGTGTTATAATTTTATTCTTTTTCAGTAATAATCGTACAAAGTAAGTCATTTCTTGCTGAATAGAGAAATTTTTCTTCAATTAATTGCACTTTAGAAATAAAAAGGCACAGAGCCATGGCGTTTTTCTCCGTGTCTCTGTGCCTTGATGGCTGTTTTTTTGTTCTTTCTGAGTTAGTTTTTACGCGCTTCGATGGCGCAATTGGCGGGTGCTTGGATGTTTTCGTCCAGCGTGACGGAGCCGATGCTGTCCGCCACGATGCGTCCCGATGTGGGATTCTTAATGTTAGTGATGGCGCCGCGTATGTCGGCGTTGAGCGTGGTGTATTCGAAAGCCCGGTCGCACGAGGGGTCGAAGGAGCAGTTTTCCAGCACCAGATCGTGCGCGTAGCACAGGGGTTGTTCGCCCGAGATGTGGCAATTGACCAGACGCAGATTCCGGGAGTGCCAGCCCAGGTATTCTCCGTTCAGTTCCGAGTCGTAGATGGTCACGTTCTCCACTTCCCAAAAGGCGTCCTTGGTGGTTATCTTGGCGTTGTGTATCTCTACGTTCTTCACGTATTGGAATACGTACTTGCTATCGCTTTCCAGGCCATCCACGTAGATGTCTTGGCTAAACATGAAGGGGTAGGTGCCCTCGTGCAGTTTCAGGCCTTTCACGCGGATGCGGTTACAACGCCAAAAGACTTCGTCGGCATCGTTCATCTGTACATTCTCTATGTCGATGTCGTTCATTTCGCGAAACATCTTCGGGGCGTCTATCACTGTGTTGCGCATCGTCAGGTGGTCTGAATACCAAAGGGCTGAGCGTCCGCCCACGGCGAAATAGCAATCGTCTATGGTGAAGCCGTGTACGTGCCAGAAGGGGTAATTGCCTTCGAAACGGCATCGGGTGGCCACGATGTTGCTGCATTCCTTGATCGCCGATTCTCCGGCGCGGATTACCACGTTGTCTAAGTGCAGGTCGTGGGAGGCGAACAAGGGGCGTTCGCCTCCGAATTCTTGGTCTTTAATCAGTCGCATATCTTTCTTTATTCAGTTTTGGTTATTCATTTTGATAGGTTTTCCCGTTTGCAAAGGTATATCCTTTTCCGCGTTTTCCCTGTAAATGAATTACTGAATGTTTTACCCGGATTACGGTAATAATGAAGAATTATGAATGAAGAATTTAGACTGCGCTATCAGTGCGTACAATCACGCCGCGGGGTAATTCTGCATTCATAATTCTTCATTTTCTTTAGAACAGCGTATCCTTCGTGTTGAACAGCTTTCGGTCGTTCAGGCGCACTACCTTGCCGTACTTCTCCAGCCGTTTCAGGTCAATCTGTTTCGGGTTGCCCATGATGGCGATGTGGTAGGGCTTGCCTTTGATGTGCGCTTCATAAAATCTCACGATGTCGTCGAAGGTCAGGGCGTCTATCTGCGCCAGCTGCTCTTTGGCGGGGTCGTCCGTATAGCCCTGATAGCCCAGGCTGACAAGGTATTGTGCCTTGCTGCGGAAGTCCGGATGGTTGGTCAGGGCCGACTGGCGCAGGTAGCTCTTGATGTTGTCTATGCGGTCTGCGTTCCGGGGCATGTCGTTCACCAGACCCATGAATACGTCCAAGGCGTCGTTGGCTTTGTCGTTTTGCGTGCCGATGCTGCCATAAAGATAGCTGGCTTTGCCTGCGATGCCTTGCGTGGCGGCATAAGCGTAGGCGGTGTAGGCCATGGAGCGTTTCTCACGGATTTCGTGCAGCACAAGTCCCGTGAAGTCCAGGCCGAAGTATTGGTTGAAGGCGTCACGCAATACGTCATCCTTCTTGTCCGCCACCTGCATGGGCAGGTAGAAGTGTATCTGCGCCTGTTCGGCGTCGTTGTTGGGCAGGAAGTAAACGATATTTTCCTCCGTGGGTTCCATCGGCTTGGCCTGGGGCGAGGCCGAGGGGCGTTCGTTGGCTACTAAGGGTAGGTTCTTGCTCAGGATGTCGTAGGCGTTGTCGAAGGGCAGGGTGCCCGTGTAGAATATCTTGCACTCGTAGTTGGCCGCGCGGTTGATGTCACCCGTCAGCTCGGAGATTTGAAGCTCCAGCACTTCCTTGTCCGTCAGTTCGTCGATGTAGTCCGACTTTTCGCCGTAGAGCAGGTATTGGCGCAGGGCGTCGTTCAGCATGCTCACGTTGTCCTTGCGTTGCTGGCGGCCGGCTAAGATATTACCTTTGAGTTGGGCCAGCTGCTTGTCATCCAGTTTGGGCATCAGAATTTGGCGCGACAGGAGTTGGCACGCCTGAGGTAGCGTCTGGTCATAGCCCTCCATTACCACGGTCAGGTAGTTGTCGCCCGCCGTCACATAGCAGGTGGCGTTCAGTTTGCTCAGCTCTTCCTTCAGCCCTTGCGGTTCGTAGAAGCCCATTACGCCCGCGTTGTTCATCAGGTTGGCTGCCACGTCCAGCTTGGGGAAGACGTCCGTGCCCGCGCCGTATTGCAGGACGAGGCGGAAGATGTTGTTCTCCGTATTGGGCGTATAGTACATCTTGGAACGGTCGTTGAGGGGTTTCATCTGCACGTCGGAGAAGTCGATGAACTTTTCGTCCACATGGCCCATGGGCATGCCCTTGAACTGGGTGGCGTAGAGTGATTGCTTGCCTACGGGCGGCTCCACGGGTTTGTAGTCGGGTTTCTGAATCTTGCCATCCTTCTTGGGTTTGCCCTGTTCGATGTAGAGTGCCAAATAGTTGTCGGCGTTGAGGTATTGTCCGGCCACGCGTTTCACGTCATCCGTGGTGACGGCCATGATTTCGTCCTTGTAGCCCAACACCCGGTTGAGGTTTTTGCCGTTGATGAAAGCGTCCATCAGGATATTGGCTTTCCGCTCGTTGCTCTCCATGGCGAGGTCGAAGTCGCGGCACATTTCGGCTTTGATAGCTTCTATCTTCCAGTCCTCAAACTCGCCGCGGGCTATCTGCCTGATGGCTTCCAGCGTTTTCTTTTCAGCGCTTTTGTTCGACTCCCAGCGGCGTTGGTTCTCGTCATACAGGGGGATAGCCACCACAACGGAGCGTCCCTGCTCGCGGAAGGTCTGTGCGTAGGCTCCACCGGCGGTCAGTTCGCCGTCCAGGGTCAACTTGTCCAAGGTACCCGTCTGGCTAGAGTTGTTTAGCAGGGAGAGGGCGATGTCCAACGCGTTCTCATCGGCGTGCCCCGAAGGCACGCCGGGGAATACCATGTATACTTGCGGGTATTGTCCCACCTTGGCGGTGTATTGCTTGCGTCCTTTGATGCTCAGGTCGGGGTACGTCTTACGCTGGGGCAGGGGCTTGGCCTGCAGACGTCCAAAGCTGCCCGCCACGTAACGCGCCACTTGCTGGGCGTTGATGTTTCCCACGAGGACGAGTACCATGTTTTCCGGCACGTACCACGTGTTGTAGAACTCGATGAGTTTGCTCAACTGGGGGTTCTTCAGGTGCTCGGGCAGGCCGATGATGTCGCGCGAGTAAGGGTGGCCTTCGAAAGCCTTGCTCAGGAAGAAACTTCCGATGGCCTGTTGTGGATTGTCCTGCGAGCGGTTATACTCTTCGTACACGTTCTCCAACTCGGGTTGGAAGGAACGGAACACGGGGTTGATGAAACGTTGCGAGGAAATTTCCAACCACTTATTCACCTGATAGGCGGGGAAGGAACTGTAGTAATACGTGAAGTCGTACGTAGTGCCCGCGTTGACGCCTTTGGCGCCGATGCTTTCCATCAGGTTGGAGTACTCCGTGGGCAGGCTGATGGCGCCCGCTTTCAGGGTCAGTTCGTTTATCTCGGCGTCGATGGTTTTGCGCTTCTCCGGGTCGGTCTCGGCGGCACGTTGGTCATACTTGGCGATGATGTCGTTGTAGATAGGTTGCTCTTGCGCCCAATCCAGCGCCCCGATCTGGTCGGTGCCTTTGAACATGACGTGTTCCAAATAATGGGCCAAGCCCGTATATTCCTCCGGTTCGTTGATGGAGCCGGCGCGCACGGCCACCAGTCCGAATACGTCCGACTTCGACGCGTCTTCCCAAATGTAGACCGACAGGCCGTTTTTCAGCTTAAAGGCTTTCAGCCCTTGGCTGAAGGCGGGAGCGGCAAGAAGCAAAGCCAACACAAGTCCCGCCAAATAGCAAAAGATGTTTTTCATATCTCCTTTTTCGTTTTAAAATAAAAGAATGAATGCGTTTTAAAAAAATGTTTTGTTTTCGGTAGGCAAAATTACGCAAAATCTGCGGATCGACCAAATAAAATGGGCGCGGAAGCCCGCTTTTTGGAGGGCGTTTTGCGTAAACGGTTGATAACTGACGACTTAGATTCCCGGTTATTTTTTTTAGTAAGCGTACAGAATTTATTATTGTCACGTCACGCCTTTTGTATTGTTAACGAGTGTGAGGGTTTAATCCGGCAAACGAAGCCCGGAAAATTCCTTTTTGAGAAAGAAATGTCGGACGGATTTTTTTGGGGGCATTGCGGAAGTCGCACGCTTGCATCATTCGAAAAAAAAGTATTATCTTTGCCGTATGAATGAGTTGACGATAGAAGATTGGGGGCTTGTCCCCTACGTTGATGCCTGGGAAAGGCAAAGACGTTGTTTTGACGAAACGTTGGAGGCCGTTGCGCGAAACGTTGTCCGTCCCGCACGTATTGTGCTGTGCGAGCATCCCCACGTCTATACCCTGGGGCGCAGCGGCAAGGAGGCCAATATGCTGCTTGACGAGGAACAGCTGGAGCGCATCGGGGCGACCTACTACCACATTGACCGCGGGGGTGACATCACTTACCACGGCCCGGGGCAGCTGGTGTGTTATCCCATCCTCTACTTGGAGGATTTCCACTTGGGACTGAAGGCTTATGTGCATGTGTTGGAGGAAGCCGTTATCCGCGTGTGCGCTTCGTATGGCGTCGCGGCGGGGCGTGTGGACGGAGCCACGGGTGTCTGGCTGGAAGGCGATACGCCCCGTGCCCGCAAGGTGTGCGCCATTGGTGTCCGCAGCAGCCACTTCGTTACCATGCACGGCCTGGCGTTGAACGTCAACACCGACCTGCGCTACTTCAGTTACATCCATCCCTGCGGCTTCGTGGATAAGGGCGTGACGTCGCTCCAGAAAGAACTGGGGCGCGAGGTGCCGATGGGGGAGGTGAAGGAACGGCTTTGCGGGGAGCTGCACGGCCTGCTGGGGCAATGACTTCGTTTTTCACCCGAACGCTTCTCCAAACAAAAAAATCTTATTACCTTTGCGGGTCAAAAACTGATAATAACAAAAAACATAGAATATGAATATCTCTTATAATTGGCTGAAAGAGTATGTAGACTTCGACCTTACGCCGGACGAAGTGGCTGCGGCGCTCACCTCCATCGGACTGGAGACGGGCGGCGTGGAAGAGGTGCAGAGCATCAAAGGCGGATTGGAAGGACTGGTCATCGGCGAAGTGCTGACTTGTGTGCCTCACCCCAACTCCGACCATATGCACGTCACGACCGTGAACCTGGGCGACGGGGGAGAACCCGTACAGATAGTATGTGGCGCGCCCAACGTGGCCGCCGGACAAAAGGTTGTCGTGGCTACAATAGGCACCAAATTGTATGATGGCGATGAGTGTTTCACCATCAAGAAATCCAAATTGCGCGGCGTAGAGTCCAACGGCATGATTTGCGCCGAGGACGAAATAGGTATCGGCACTGACCATGCGGGTATCATCGTGCTGCCCCAGGAGGCCGTGCCCGGTACACCCGCCAAAGATTACTACAACATCAAGAGCGACTATGTGCTGGAGGTGGACATCACGCCCAATCGTGCGGATGCCTGCTCGCACTACGGCGTGGCGCGCGACCTCTACGCCTGGCTTGTGCAAAACGGACGCCAAGCCACCTTGCGCCGTCCTTCAGTAGACGCTTTCCGAGTAGAGAACCATGACCTGGACATCGACGTGCAGGTGGAAAACACGGAGGCGTGTCCCCACTATGCGGGCGTCACCGTGAAAGGCGTCACCGTGAAAGAAAGCCCCGAATGGTTGCAAGAAAAGCTGCGTGTCATCGGCCTGCGTCCTATTAATAATGTAGTGGACGTGACCAACTACATCGTACACGCCTTCGGTCAGCCCCTACACTGCTTTGATGCGGACACTATCAAAGGTGGGGCGGTCATCGTAAAGACTATGCCGCAAGGTACTCCGTTCGTCACGCTGGACGGCGTGGAACGTAAACTGGATGAACGCGACCTCATGATATGCAACCGCGAGGAACCGATGTGTATCGCGGGCGTCTTCGGAGGACTTGACTCCGGCTCTACGGAGCAGACGAAGGACGTTTTCCTGGAAAGTGCTTATTTCCATCCCACATGGGTGCGCAAGACGGCACGCCGCCACGGGCTGAACACGGACGCCTCCTTCCGCTTCGAGCGCGGCATAGACCCTAACAGTGTCCTCTATTGCCTCAAACTGGCCGCTATCATGGTGAAGGAATTGGCCGGGGGCACTATCTCCTCCGAGATAAAGGATATATGTGCGCGAGAGTTTCCGCCTTTCCGTGTGGAGCTTTCCTATGCGTATGTACACGGGCTGGTGGGCAAGGAAATCCCCGCGGACGCCATCAAGAGCATTGTGCGCAGCCTGGAGATGGACATCGTCGGCGAGACGCCCGAAGGACTGACCCTCGATGTGCCCGCCTACCGCGTGGACGTGCAGCGCCCGTGTGACGTTGTGGAAGACATTCTCCGCATCTACGGATATAATAATGTAGAGATACCCACCGCGTTGAAGTCCAGTCTCACTACGAAGGGAGAGCACGACACGTCCAACGAACTCCAGAACCTCGTGTCGGAACAGCTCGTGGGGTGCGGATTCAACGAGATACTGAATAACTCCCTCACCAAGGCCGCTTATTATGACGGATTGGACAGTTATCCTCAGGAGAATTTGGTGCGCCTGCTCAATCCGCTCAGTTCCGACCTGAACGTCCTGCGCCAAACGCTCCTCTTCGGAGGCTTGGAGAGCATCGTGCGCAACGCCAATCGCAAGAACGCCGACCTGAAATTCTTCGAATTCGGAAATTGCTATTATTACCGTGCCGACAAGAAGAATCCTGAGAAAGCCTTGGCTCCCTATTCGGAGAGCCTGCACATGGCTCTGTGGGTGACGGGCAAGCGGGTGACCAACTCGTGGACGCATCCGGACGAGGACAGTTCAGTGTACGAGTTGAAGGCTTATGTGGAGAACATCTTCCTGCGCCTGGGACTTGATATGCGTTCGCTGGTAGTAGGAAACCTGACCAACGACATCTATGCCGCCGCTCTCAGCATCGACACGCGCGGAGGCAAACGTTTGGCTACATTGGGTGTAGTGACACGCAAGATACTGAAAGCCATGGACATTGAGAACGAGGTGTACTATGCCGAACTGAATTGGGGCGAGCTGATGAAGGCCGTGCGTACCCATAAGGTGAGCTACACGGAACTGACCAAGTTCCCCGCCGTGAAGCGCGACCTTGCCTTACTCATCGACAAGAAAGTACAGTTTGCCGAGATAGAACGTATCGCCTACGAGACGGAGAAGAAGTTCTTGAAGAACGTGGAACTCTTCGATGTGTACGAAGGCAAGAACCTGGAGGGCGGCAAGAAGAGCTATGCCGTAAGCTTCACCCTGCAAGACGAGAACGCCACGCTGAACGACAAGCAGATAGACAAAATCATGCAGAAGCTCATCACCAACCTACAGAACAAGCTGGACGCAAAGCTTCGCTGATTATTTTTTGAAGATTAATACATATATAATACATCAAATTAAAATCTTATTCCAATGGGAAGAGCGTTTGAATATAGAAAAGCTACAAAGCTGAAAAGATGGGGCCACATGGCCAAAACATTTACACGTTTGGGCAAACAAATCGCTATCGCCGTGAAGGCGGGTGGTCCTGAACCCGAGAACAATCCGACGCTGCGTTCGGTCATAGCTACCTGCAAGCGTGAGAACATGCCGAAGGACAACATTGAGCGTGCCATTAAGAACGCCATGGGCAAGGACCAGAGCGACTACAAGGGCATGACTTACGAAGGATACGGTCCTCACGGTGTGGCCGTATTCGTAGATACGCTGACCGACAACACTACCCGCACCGTGGCCGATGTGCGCTCGGTATTCAACAAGTTCGGGGGCAACCTGGGCACCACCGGCTCGTTGGCTTTCCTCTTCGACCACAAGTGCGTGTTCACCTTCAAGCGGAAAGAAGGCATGGACATGGACGAATTCATCCTCGACATGATAGACTATGACGTGGACGAAGAATATGACGAAGATCCTGAAGAGGGCACCATCACCATCTACGGTGACCCCAAGAGCTACGCCGCCATCCAGAAGCACCTGGAAGAACAAGGCATGGAGGACGTGGGAGGCGAGTTCACTTACATCCCCAACGACCTGAAGGATGTCACGCCCGAACAACGCGAGACCATCAATAAAATGGTAGAACGCCTGGAGGAGTTTGATGACGTGCAGACGGTGTACACCAACATGAAGCCCGAGGAAGGAGGCGAATAAAGACATGACGTATCGTTATAAGACGCACGGCACGTGCAGCACGGACATCGACTTGGTGGTGGAGGACGGCATCTTGAAGGACGTGGAGTTTTGGGGCGGGTGCAACGGAAACCTGCAAGGCATCTCGCGTCTGGTCAAAGGTATGCGCGTGGAAGACATCATTAGGCGTCTGGAAGGCATACGGTGTGGTATGAAAACTACTTCGTGCCCCGACCAGCTCTGCCAAGCCCTGCACGCCATGGGCTATTGATAATGGTATGAAGAATATTCTGAAAGACCTGCGCCGCAAGGACCATAAACGGTATTTGGGTGGGCTCGACCTCTTCCGCTATATCGGACCGGGGTTGCTCGTTACGGTGGGTTTTATCGACCCGGGCAACTGGGCATCAAACTTTGCGGCGGGGTCTGAATTTGGTTACGCTTTGTTGTGGGTGGTGACACTCTCCACGGTGATGCTCATCATTCTGCAACATAACGTGGCTCATTTGGGTATTGCCACTGGGCTTTGCCTCTCCGAAGCAGCCACGAAGTACACATCCGCATGGGTGTCTCGTCCTATATTGGGTACGGCGGTGTTAGCAAGTATTTCTACTTCATTAGCCGAGATTTTGGGCGGGGCCATTGCTTTGGAGATGTTGTTCGGTGTGCCTATCGGGTGGGGTGCAATACTTACTACGGCGTTTGTGGTGGTGATGCTTTTCACCAATTCTTATAGGCGCATCGAGCGGGCCATTATCGGATTTGTATCCGTTATTGGTCTTTCGTTCGTTTACGAGTTTTTCTTAGTCGAGGTTGATTGGCCTGCCGTTACCCGTGCGTGGGTCACTCCTTCGTTGCCCGAAGGTAGCCTGTTGGTGGTGATGAGCGTATTGGGAGCCGTGGTGATGCCTCATAACTTGTTTCTTCACTCCGAGGTGGTGCAGAGCCGCGAGTTTAATAAACGGGACGATGCTTCTATCCGGCGTGCGCTGAAGTACGAGTTGTTCGATACCCTTTTCTCTATGTTTGTTGGTTGGGCCATCAATAGTGCCATGATACTTTTGGCCGCTTCCACTTTCTTTCAGGCGGGCGTAGAAGTAGAAGAGTTGCAGCAAGCCAAGTCTTTGCTCGAACCTCTGTTGGGAAGTAATGCCGGAGTGGTGTTTGCATTGGCGTTGCTCTTGGCGGGGGTGTCATCCACCATTACTAGCGGAATGGCGGGCGGTTCCATCTTTGCGGGCATGTTCGGTGAGTCCTATCACATCAAGGATAGCCATTCGCAGGTGGGCGTGGCGCTTTCGTTGGGCATTGCCTTGCTCTTGATATTTTTCATAGGCGACCCCTTCAAAGGCTTGCTCGTATCTCAGATGGTGCTCAGCATCCAGTTGCCTTTTACGGTATTTTTGCAGGTCTACTTGACTTCTTCACACCGGGTGATGGGCGTGTATGCCAATAGCCGATGGAGTGCTTTCGTGTTGTATACCATAGCGGGCGTGGTGACTGCGCTCAATGTAATGTTATTGTTTTCAATGTGCTAATGCCCTGCGGTATGGGAATGCATTGCCGCAAACACAGCGCAGCCCAATTAGCGCATAGGCACATTAGCATATTAGCACATTAAATTATCATTTATATATGGAGTTAGAAGACAGAGTAAAACAAGCCGTAGAGATGTTTATGAGCGGGTACAATTGTTGCCAGTCCGTGGTGGTACCCTTTGCCGACATGTACGGCTACACGCGTGAACAAGCCCTGCACATGTCCGCCTCGTTTGGTGCGGGTATCGGGCGTATGCGCATGACGTGTGGGGCTGCTTGCGGCCTCTTCATGCTGGCCGGGCTGGAGAAGTGCGCCCTTGAGGGGAGCGACCGGGCGAGTAAGTCGGCCAACTATGCCTTGGTGCAGCAACTGGCCGCAGAGTTCAAGCGGAGGAACGGCACCCTGATATGTGCCGAGTTGTTGGGCATCAAGAAGCCCGAAACGGCCAACCTCAATCCCGAAGCCTCCGAGCGCACCCCCCAATACTATGCCAAGCGGCCTTGTCCGCGTATGGTGGAGTGTGCCGCTTCCATTTGGGCCGAACATCTCTCCGCCAAGGCCGTTCAAGAAGAAAAATAGGGCGATTTTGCTTCTTTTTCTTACATCTTCAGGAAAAAATAGCTCAACAATGTGCTAAATAACATAAAAATACGTATCTTTGCAAGCGAAATAAAACCTTAACACGCATGTGAGGTTTGGTTTTATAGCATGTCTAACTAAAATTTTGAATGAAAATGTTGAAAGAAAAAGCAGGTGAAACCGCAGGTAAGATTTGGAATGCCTTGAACGGTACCGAGGGCTTGACTGCCAAGCAAATCAAGAAAGCGACCAAGTTGATTGACAAAGACCTTTATTTGGGCCTCGGTTGGTTGTTGAGAGAGGACAAGATTTCTACCGAAGAAGTCGAAGGCGAACTGTTCGTGAAGTTATGCTGATATAAGGGTAGAATTATAAGCTTTAAAGTTAGAGAAATGCGTTGGAGAGCATCCATGTTGTGTGATGCGTTCCAACGCTTTTTTTGGGCCCCGGAGAATGAATTTCGTGTGCGTTAACGGAATGAATTGCGGAATTTTTTCCGTAATTCGTCTCATTTTTCTTCTGTATTCACATTACTATTTATTAACTTTGCAGGCGAATTATTGGAATCAGCATTTAAAGAACCATAATTTATAGATAATCAACACATGGCAAATGTAATTAAGTTGCACAAAGGCCTTGACATCAACCTCAAAGGCAAAGCCGCCGAAAAGTACATTTCCGTAAAGGAGCCGGGCTTCTACTCCATAGTGCCCGATGACTTTAACGGGGTGACTCCCAAGGTGGTGGTCAAAGAGCAGGAGTATGTGATGGCCGGAGGACCCTTGTTTGTGGACAAGAATCATCCAGAGTTAAAGATTGTTTCGCCCGTGAGCGGTGTAGTGACAAGCGTTGAACGAGGTGCACGCCGTAAGGTGATGAACATCGTCATCGAAGCCGCCAAGGAGCAGGATTACGAAGAGTTCGGCAAAATGGATCCGTCCAAGATGAGCGCCCAGCAGGTGAAGGACGCTTTGTTGAATGCCGGTTTGTTCGCTTTCATCCGCCAACGTCCCTACGATGTAGTGGCCGACCCAACGGTGGAGCCGAAAGCGATTTTTGTTTCTGCCTTCGACTCCAGTCCGCTGGCTCCCGACTTTGAGTTCGCCCTGAAAGGTGAGGAAGCCAATTTCCAGACCGGATTGGATGCTTTGGCTAAGATGGCAAAGACCTATCTGAATGTAAGCGTGAAGCAGAAAGCCGCCGCTCTGACGCAAGCTAAGAACGTTACTATCACCGCTTTTGACGGTCCGCATCCCGCCGGAAACGTAGGTGTGCAGATTAACCACATCTCCCCGATAGTGAAGGGTGAAACGGTATGGACCATCGGTGCGGAGGCCGTTATCTTCATCGGTCGTCTGATGAATACGGGCCGTATTGACCTGACACGTACCGTGGCTTTGACGGGTAGCGAGGTGAAAGACCCGGCTTATTGCAAGCTGATGGTAGGCGCGTTGCTTACGGATGTGTTTAAGGCTAACGTGAACTCCACGGGCAAAGACTTGCGCTACATCAGCGGTAATGTGCTGACGGGCAAGCAAGTGAAGGCCAATGGCTATTTGGGCGCTTTTCATTCCCAGCTGACCGTTATCCCCGAAGGGGACGAGGTGCATGAATTCCTCGGTTGGATTGCCCCGCGTTGTAATCAGTTCAGCACCAGCCATTCCTACTTCAGTTGGTTGATGGGCAAGAAGAAAGAGTACGTGTTCGATGCTCGTGTAAAAGGTGGTGAACGCCACATGATTATGTCCAACGAGTACGACCGTGTATTCCCGATGGATATTTTCCCGGAATATTTGGTGAAGGCCATCATTGCGGGAGACATAGACCGCATGGAAGCTTTGGGCATCTACGAAGTGGCTCCCGAGGATTTTGCCCTGTGCGAGTTTGTATGCTCGTCCAAGGTGGAAGTGCAACGCATCGTGCGTGCGGGCCTGGACATGCTTCGCAAGGAGATGGCATAATATATAATAATGTATAATAGTAATATAAGTTAGATGAAAGCGTTAAGAAATTATCTCGACAAGATAAAGCCGAACTTTGAAGAGGGCGGCAAATTCCACGCGTTTCGTTCGGTGTT
>CASGED010000019.1 GCA_949300425.1 uncultured Bacteroides sp. | reverse complement strand
TGTGTTTAATGGCACACAGATGACACTGATGAGACAGATTTACACAGATTTTAAAGGGCTTCGCCTACAGGTTTAAAGAATAAATCTGTGGTCATCTTGTGAAATCTGTGTCATCTGTGTGCCATCTAAATTCCCATTTACTTCTTTATCCTCCCTTCCTTGATGGCCTGCATCACGTTGGCCGGGGCACGCTTTGCCTGCAATTCACGCTTCATGAAATCCATGTAGGGCGCCACGTGGGCAAAAAACTTACGGTAGCCTTCGCATAGGTAGTTCAACCCTGGCTCACCATCGGTCGTGCGGGCGAAGCGATTCTTGGGGCAATCACCATTGCAAGCAAAAAGCCAAGCACAGTCACGGCATTGGCGAGGCAAAGTGCCTTGCTTGGCGCGGCCGAAGCGTTGCTGACGTTCGCCGTACATCATCTCTACCAACGTCTGCTGGTAGATGTTGCCCAATTTGTATTGGGGAAAGACGAAGTGGTCGCACGCATAGACATCACCGTTGAATTCCATCACCCCGGCATGTCCGCATGTCTTGGCCATGCTGCACACGCCCGGTTGCTCGCCGCACCAGTTAGCCAGCGTAGAGTCAAAGATTTGGATGAAGTATGTACCTACGTCCTCCTTCACCCACTCGTCGAACAAGCCACAAAGGAAGTTCCCCCATTGCTCCGGGCTGACCGAGAAGTCCGCCAAAGGCGCATCCACATCGGCCGGAGAAGCCAAGTGACGTCCATCCGTGTGGGGCAAGATACGTTCTACGATAGGTGCAAACTGAATGTAATGGCATCCTATTTCCTTGAAGAAACGATAAAACTCCACGGGATAATCGGCGTTATAGTCGTTCACTACGGCCATGCCGTTCCACTCCACGCCATGTTTCTTCAAGAGGTTGATGCCTTGCATCACTTTATGAAAAGACGGGCGTCCCTGCTTGTCGCGCCGATATTCGTCATGGAACTCCTGCGGCCCGTCTATGGAGACGCCCACCAGCCAATTGTTTTCCTTGAAGAAGCGGCACCACTCATCGGTCAGAAGCGTGCCGTTCGTTTGGATGCAATTATCAATGGTGCGTCCGTTGGCATACTTTTTTTGCAACTCCATGGCCCGTTTGTAGAAAGAAAGGGGACGCATCAGCGTTTCTCCGCCGTGCCAGGTGAAGAGCACTTGGGGCATGGTCTGCGAGTAGATATATTCCTGGATGAACTTTTCCAGCAATTCCTCGCTCATCACGTGCCGGGGGGTATCCCTGTATAGCTTGGACTTTTCCGTATAATAGCAATAGTCGCATGCCAGATTGCATAAAGCTCCCACGGGCTTCAACATCACGTAAAGCGGCTTGGCGAAAGGTGCGTATGTTGTTGACATAAATTTGGCTTCTTTCAGTATTCAGTTTTAATTTTCGGCAAAAATACGTAAACCAACTGAAAAAACTTACCTTCCTGTTTTGATTATAAGGAATATTAATACCTTTGCCGAGTGTACTCAAAAAATCTTTCTTACATGATAAAAAAGAGTTTGAACAATATCCTATTGTTGGTGTTGGGACTTGTGTGCCTGACTTCGTGTACCAAAGGTTATCGGATAGAAGGAAAATCATCAATCACCAGTCTGGACGGGAAAATGCTCTACCTGAAAGCCTTGCAAGAAGGCGATTGGGTGGTGGTCGATTCGGCCGAAATGGTGCACGGATGGTTCAAGATGAAGGGTGCGGTGGATACCGTGCGTATGGTGACCCTCTACATGAACGAGGAGGGGTTGATGCCGTTGGTGCTGGAAAACGGAAAAATTCGGGTGAACATTTCCAATACCCAGCTGAAAGCCGAAGGTACGCCTCTGAACGACCAGTTGTATGACTTCATTGCCCGGCGCAACGACATGGAGCGCGCCATCAACGACATGGAGCGCAAGGAGGCCCGCATGGTGCTGGACGGTGTGCGCTTGGATGACATTCACGACCAACTGCAACATGAAGTAGATTCCATGGTGCAGGCGATGGACGCGTATGTGAAAGGTTTTATTACCACCAATTATGAAAATGTGTTAGGTTATAGCATCTTCATGATGATGTGCAGCACTTTGCCCTATCCCGTCATGACACCCGAAATTGAAGAAATTCTGAAATCGGCCCCCTTGGCATTTAAGCAAAATCCTTTGGTGAAGGACTACGTGGCGAAGGCTAAAGAAAACATGAAGCTGATAGAAGAAAACAAGCGCCTGCAAGAGAACATGGCGTTGAATGAATGAAGAATGATGAATGAAGAATAATCCCTCGGATGACAAATTCTTCATTTTGCGCGAAGCGCGATTCTTCATTCTTCATTTATTCTGAGTCCGCTCTCCACCGCCTTGTAGGCTTCCTCCATCGTTTCCTTTACATTCTCCGGCCCTTTCCCTTTGGGCGGGATAGGCTCGTGGATGGTGAGCGTCAGCGCATGGCGGTGTACCCACTTGGCGTTGCGCGACAGGACCTCGAACGAACCGTTGATAGTGACTGGTACCACAGCCAGTTGCAAGTCGTCTGCCATTTGGAAAGCCCCGCGTTTGAAGCTACCCAAACGTCCGTCCCGTGTGCGTGACCCCTCGGGAAATACTACTAATGACACTCCGTCTTTCAGCGATGCCTCCGCCTGGCGCACCATGCCCAACATCTTTTTCGGGTTGCTACGGTCTACGAAAATGTGTCCGGCGCTTTCGCACGCCTTGCCTACAAACGGTATCTTCCGCAGGCTTTTCTTCATCATCCATTTGAAGTTACGCCCCAGGAAACCGTATATCAGGAAGATGTCGAACGCTCCCTGATGGTTAGGCACGAACACGTAGGACGTATGTTTCTCCAATTTTTCACGTCCCTGTACATGCACGGGCAGCAACAAGAGGTAACACGTCAGTTGCGACCAAATCTTGCCCGGATAGTAGCCCCACACGTGGGCGCCGCCGATGAGCGAACCGACTATGGTCACAAGGGCGGTGAGCAACGTCAGCACCAAGAAAATGGGAAGCGCGATGCAAATCTGATAGATGCAATAAAGAAACTTCATCATAACCTTTGTCTTTTAATATAATTAATGTGGTGGCAAAGATACGGATAAAAATCCTCAAAATAAAACCACTTATTTCTCTTCTTTCTCCAATCGCTTGGCCTCCTCCCAAAGTTTGTCCATCTCCTCCAGCGTCATGTCGTGCAGGTTGCGGCCTTGCTTGATGGTGTGTGCCTCCAAATAATTGAAGCGGCGGATAAACTTCTGATTGGTGTGCTCCAAGGCATTGTCCGGATTTATCTTGTAGAGGCGGGCGGCGTTAACGAGGCTGAACAAGACATCGCCGAATTCTTCTTCGGCCTTTTGGCGGTCCATGTTGGCCACTTCGGCTTGAAACTCACGGATTTCTTCCTTCACTTTGTCCCACACCTGTTCGCGTTCTTCCCAATCGAAGCCTACGTTGCGCGCCTTGTCTTGGATGCGGTAAGCCTTGATAAGCGAAGGCAGGGCGGCTGGTACTCCGCTCAGCACGGTTTTGTTTCCTCCTTTTTCTTTCAGCTTCAGTTGTTCCCAGTTCTCGGCCACTTGCCCGGCGGTTTCGGCCTTGGCTTCGCCGAATACGTGTGGATGGCGGAATATCAGCTTTTCGCACAAACGGTCGCACACGTCTTTGATGTCGAAATCGCCCGTTTCGCTTCCTATTTTGGCATAAAAAGCCACGTGCAGAAGGACATCGCCCAATTCCTTGCAGATGTCCGACTTGTCGTCACGGATAAGCGCGTCGCACAGTTCGTAGGTTTCTTCGATGGTGTTGGGGCGCAGGCTTTCGTTCGTCTGCTTGCGGTCCCACGGACATTTCTCGCGCAGCTCGTCGAGAATGTCGAGGAAGCGTCCGAAGGCTTCCATTTGTTCTTTACGGGTATGAGGCATGGTTATTTCTTTTTCATTAAATGAATTCTTGCGCACAAAGATAGAGAATCTGTCGAAATGTAGCAAATTACACAGGTGACTTCGATTGCTCGTAGGATATCAACAGGCCGATAACTTCGGAATAATTCTTGCGTCCGCCGGGTATCTTGTTGCCCTTCAGATACAAATCATACATCCAGTCCTGTATGCGACCGATGAAAGGGCTATATTTCGCTTCCCAATAGGCTTGCTTGTCCTGAAGCAGGCGGATGATTTCGGGACGGATATCGTACAATAAAGTTTGATAGGCGTCTTTGTCCATCAGCCGGTAGGCATTGTTCAGCACATGGGGCAAGATGGAGTAATAGCCGCTGAAGCGGATGCTTTTCTCAGAGGAACGGATGCACACTTGGTAGGCGTAGAAATTGGCTTCGGCTTCGCTGGTAATGCCCAACTGATGAGCCATCTCGTGTGCATAGGTGGCCGGATAATCCGCGGGAAGCACATCGCCGTTCACCGTAAATTCGCAGAAGAAAGGCCCCATGCTACCCGTCACTCCCACCATCGAAATAAGCGGAGTGAAGAGCATGGTCTTTACCTGCGGATGGTCGTTGAGCGGGCGGTGTACTTCCAAATGGCTACTGATGCGCCGATATCCCCGCACCGCCTCCCGGCACATTAGCGGACGGTCGACTTCGGCAGGAGGGGCGACATAGGAGGCGTTCAGTTTCTCCACATAGTTTTGGGTGAATGCCTGAAAGGCTTCCGGCGTATAAGCCACGGGGGTAATACCCGTGCGCCGGTAGAAACCGTCCTGCGAATAATTCAGCCCCCAGGCGGCATAAAACCACACGTAAAGCCAAGCTAAATACTCCGCTTCGCGAAGCGCGATACTTCGCCAAGTTTTGTGCCCGGCTCGGCGCACTATAAACGGATAGACCACCAGCCCCGTCAGACTAAGCGCAATGAAAAGGTCGCCCACGGCAAAAGGAAACAGGTCGGAGAAGGAGGAGAGGCACAACGCAATGCCCGGATAAAGCTGACGGGCGTAAAACTCTCCCCAGCCGGGCACTCCTTGCGTGAGCCACACTAATACCAGCAACACGGCCAACAGGATGTGGCGTCCCTTGATTCTCCTATTTGAATTCCGTTCAAACTTCATTGTAGGCTTATTAAAGACGGGCACAAACTTAAGAAAAAAATCCGAATGCGCAATGCCTCATCTTCCGCGAAAAGTGGCATTGCCTATACCATATTATATGTAGGCGAGTTTACCGAATTATAATGTGCCAACCGGATTGCGCTGTGTATTTCTTATTTTTTTTTTGTAAAAATCGCAAATACGTTGCGGAATTCATTGCGGTTTGCGATTAATCCTTTACCTTTGTGCCGATGTAAGATTATTCACCCTATTGACTACGTAAAAATGAAACGCTACGGGCACATACCTTCTTCGCAATCAACGGTTTGCTGACCGGAAGACGGTTTATACCGCAGCCTGATGACAGGAACGGCGGCTCTCTTCGTGTGGACAGAAGTTTTAAACGCAACCTATTTGGACAGCTACCGCATATTGGTGCAGTTCAACAATGGAGTCCGCAAGATAGTGGATTTTGCCAACATCGTAAAACGTTATCCGGTATTCCAACCCTTGAGCAACTTAACTTTGTTCAAACAATTCAAAGTGACAGATACGTTGGAATGGGACAATGAAAAAATTGACATTGCGCCCGAATATCTTTACGAGAACGGCATTCCCGCCTGAATAGCGGATGCTATTTTTGCCAACGCAGCTTGCTGACTTTACCAAGACAGCTTACTTACTTTGCCATTTCAGCTTACTTACTTTGCAAAGACAGCTTGCTGGCTTTTACAACCGACTTTTCGGACTGACCCGAGAAAACGAACAACGGTATCCGCCGGGGCATACGCATTAGGATTTTAATCCGTCCCATATTTCCCAGTCTCGCCTTTTATCGCTATCTTTGCCCCGTCAAAACAGATACATCATTGCTTATAAACAGATTTTTATGCCTGAATCGAATTTTGTAGACTACGTGAAAATATATTGCCGCTCAGGCAAAGGCGGACGGGGCTCCACGCACATGCGCCGGGCCAAGTATATACCCAACGGCGGACCGGACGGGGGAGACGGAGGCCGCGGAGGAGACATCATCCTGCGCGCCAACCGCAATTACTGGACGTTGCTCCACCTGCGCTACGAGCGTCACATCCTGGCCGGACATGGCGAAAGCGGCTCGAAGAACCGGAGCTTTGGTAAGGATGGAGAGGACAAAGTGATAGAAGTGCCCTGCGGCACCGTGGCCTACAATGCCGAGACGGGCGAATACCTGTGTGACGTCACCGAGCATGGACAGGAAATCGTGTTGCTGAAAGGCGGACGCGGAGGACTGGGCAACTGGCATTTCCGCACCCCAACCCGCCAGGCACCCCGTTTTGCCCAACCCGGAGAGCCGATGCAGGAGATGATGGTCATCCTGGAATTGAAGCTCCTAGCCGATGTAGGCTTGGTAGGCTTCCCCAATGCGGGCAAGTCGACATTGCTCTCCGCCGTATCGGCCGCACGGCCCAAGATAGCCAACTATCCGTTCACCACGTTGGAGCCCAACTTGGGCATCGTGTCCTACCGCGACAACAAGTCGTTCGTCATGGCGGACATACCGGGCATCATCGAGGGAGCCAGCGAAGGTAAAGGATTGGGCCTGCGCTTCCTGCGTCACATCGAGCGTAACTCTCTGCTGCTCTTCATGGTGCCGGCGGACAGCGACGACATCGCCCGTGAATACGACATCCTGCTGAACGAATTGCGCCAGTTCAACCCTGAGATGCTGGACAAGCGGCGGGTACTGGCTATCACCAAGAGCGACATGCTGGACCAGGAACTGATGGACGAGATTGAGCCAACTCTGCCCGAAGGCATCCCGCACGTGTTCATTTCCTCCATCACCGGATTGGGCATCAACGTCCTGAAAGACATCCTTTGGACGGAGCTGAACGAGGAAAGCAACAAGATAGAAGGGCACATCGAAAGCATTGCCCACCGCCCCAAGGACATGAGCCATCTGCAAGAAGAACTGAAGGAAGAAGGCGAGGACGAAGACCTGACGGTAGAGTACATCGACGAGGATGATGTGGAAGACCTGGAAGACTTTGAATACGAAGAAGACTGGGACGAAGAAGACAAGTGATGGAAAGATATGTAGGCAATATCCGATTGGTGGAGTACGACATCCTGTTGAAGCACCGTGAAGTGTATGCGTTCAGCACCTACCGACAGGGAGGAGTCAGCACAGGGGCATACGCCTCCCTGAATTGCACGCCCTACGTAGACGATGACCCGCAATGCGTGCGCCAAAACCAAGAAATCCTTTTGAACACCTTGCCCCATCGTCCGCGCGAACTGGTCATCCCCTGGCAAACCCACGGCACAGACATACTCACCGTAGACGAAGACTGGCTGGTCGCTACCCCCGAAAGGCGTCACCATCTGCTTCAAGGCATCGACGCGATGATAACCGACAAACCCGGCGTATGCCTTTGTGTCTCTACGGCCGATTGCATACCTATATTATTATACGACCACGTCCATCGGGTCATAGCCGCCGTCCACGCGGGCTGGCGGGGCACCGTCAACTTCCTCGTGTTGCGCACCCTGCGGCGCATGCACGAATACTATGGCACAGAAGCGTTTGACGTATTGGCCTGCATCGGACCCGGCATCTCGTGGGAAGCCTTCGAGGTGGGCGATGAGGTATTCGACGCTTTCCACAAAGCCGGCTATCCCATGCATGCCATTGCCACCTACGATCCGTGCGCCAAGAAGCACCACATCGATTTGCCCGAAGCCAACGCCATCCAGATGAAGTACTTCGGCATGCACGAAGACTTTATAGGAGACTGCCGGATCTGCACCTACAGACGGCACGAAGACTTCTTCTCCGCCCGTCGGTTGGGCGCCAAGTCGGGGCGCATCCTGTCGGGCATCATGCTGCAAGGATAACCGTCCATCTAAGAATCATAATGGCTTATAGTAAATCTTTGATTTCATTCAGCTCCACTAACTTGTTGACAATGGCATAAATGGTGAGACCGGCGGGCGAATGGATTTGTAGCTTGCGGGCGATGTTGCGCCGATGGGTAATGACAGTGTGGATGGAGAGATAGAGTTTGTCGGCAATGGCTTTGTTTGTCATTCCTTTTACTACACAGGTGATGATTTCCTTTTCGCGTTGGCTCAATGTTTCGGCTTCATTTTCTTTCTCTTCTTCCTCCGGTGTATGCGTCAGGTGGTTCAACTTTGTGGCTATGGCGTCTAAATCATCGCAGATGGAGAAATGGTCATCGTATTCCTTTAGCAGGTTATTGGTAATGACGGAGGAGAGAAGAGCGATGTAGCGCGTTTGCCCCACGCGGGCGTGTGCCGTTTTGAATGCCGGCAGATTGAAACCTCCGTCAAAAGCCGGATTGATAATGATAATGTCCGGATGGTGCAGGTGGGCATAATTGGACAACGCTTCGGTGGAAGTAACCTCTACCGGGTGTATGTCCAAGTTGGGCAGACGCTTCAATACAGTCGACAGTCCGCTGCGGATGATGACGGACGATTCGGCCACCACAATGTTCAACGAACGGTTATTGCTCATTTCTCAGTCTCCTTTCCATCTGTGCCACTGCGGGTACAAATAGGTAATCTTCTACCTGGCAGTGGGATGCCAAGTCTTGTTCGCAGTTGAAGATGTCGAACAACACGGCGTTCAATAGGTTGTTATTGTCTTTTTCGGGATAATATTTGATTATGATGTTTTTCAGTTCCTTCAGTTTCAAGTCTATTTGGTTGTGGTGGCTGGCAAAAGTGGCAATGCTATAATCTGCCGACAGACGTCCCTGCAACAGCCCCTCCACGTAGGTAAATACCGCTTCGTTTTCATATTCCATGTGCCGGCGCACTTCCTTAACATATTCATCATAGAACTTGAGGATAAGGAAAGCCACATCGTTGGCGTCGGAGCAGTCGATGGCTTCAATCAGTTTGCGTCGGATAGTCGGCAGATTGAAATCGAGAAAGTAAGTATGCGCCCGCTTCAGATAATCCATGAGCGCAGGCAAAGAAAAATCTTCGCTGCCACCATTACTATAGGCATACGGTTCCCGGCTGATGAAATTGGCCACGGCCAAAAACGTGCGGCAATCCACTCCTTGTGCTTCGCAGACCTCTCTCACGCTTTTATCCCCGAACCCTAAGGACAGGCCAAAGCGGCTCATCACCATCAGTAGGGAGTAGTTGTCGCAGATAAGGTCGCTCATTTTATCTGTTTCCCGGTATTTATGCGTTTCGCTCATAACTGTTCCATGTTTTACAGGTGCAAAATAACAGCTTTCTTCCGTAAAAAACAATCCCCATTTGTAGGTATTTCATGTAGATGCGTTAAGTGAGAATTTAAAAAGAAAAATTTGTAGAGATGCGATTTTATTTGTTCCTTTGTGTAGTTGGAAACTTTACAAGCGTTTTAATCATAAAAAAGATATGAAATACAACTTTGATGAAATCATTCCCCGTCGGGGGACGAATGCCTTGAAATGGGACGGCGCGAAGGAAGAATACGTGTTGCCTCTTTGGGTGGCAGATATGGATTTTCGAGTGGCGCAACCTATCATGGAGGCTTTGCAACGTCGCGTGGCGCATGGCGTTTTCGGTTACACGCTGGTACCGGAGGCCTATTATGAAGCGGTCATCAATTGGTTTGCCCGTAGACATCAATGGACAATCAGGCCTAACTGGATTCTCTATACTTCGGGGGTGGTGCCTGCTATTGCGGCCATTTTGAAGGCGCTGACTTTACCGGGCGAAAAGGTGTTGGTGCAGACACCGGTGTACAATTGCTTTTTCTCCTGCATCCGAAACTGTGGTTGTCAGGCGTTGAGCAATCCGTTGGTCTATGAGGACGGCACGTATCGCATCGATTTCGATGACTTGGAGCGTAAAGCCGCCGATCCTTTGACGAGGGTGATGATACTGTGTAATCCTCACAATCCGGCCGGTCGGGTATGGACGCGGGAAGAACTGCAACGCATCGGAGACATTTGCCTGAAACATCATGTATTTGTGATTGCCGACGAGATACATTGCGAGTTGGTGATGCCGGGCCATGAGTATATTCCGTTCGCTTCGATAAATGAAGACTTCCTGCATAATTCAGCTACTTGTAATTCTCCGACCAAGTCGTTCAACATTGCGGGTTTGCAGATAGCCAACATTGTAGTGGAGGATGACAAGATGCGCGAACACATCAATCGGGCCATCAATGTCAACGAAACGTGTGACGTCAATCCTTTGGGCGTGGAGGCCTTGATGGCCGCTTACAACGAAGGAGAGGAATGGTTGACGCAATTACTGGATTATCTGCACGGAAACTACGAATGTATGCGGCGGTATTGCGAACAACATTTGCCCCAATTCCCGCTCACCAAGCTGGAAGGAACATATCTGGTGTGGATGAATTGTAAAGCATTAGGGCAATCGTCCGAGACGTTGGAAGAAGACTTGATAAAGGAAGCGAAACTTTGGCTGAACGCCGGGGGTATGTATGGGGAGGAAGGTGAAGGCTTCATGCGATGGAATATTGCCTGTCCGCAGGCATTGCTTTTGCAGGGATTAGAGCGTTTTAAAGAGTATGTAGCCCTTCGTTAAGCAGATAGTTAGATACGAAGGCACAGAGGTTTGCTTGGTAAAGTGATATCCTCTGTGCCTTTGTGTTTTTGTATTCTTTTAAGTTAAAAAGATGTGCGCTTTTAAACTTTAATCGCTTACTTTGTTCTAAATAGAAAAAATCAATGCGTTTATGAGACGAATGAACCTATTTATCAGCGTATGCCTGATGGCTCTATTTATGTTGGGAAGTGCGGGCGCACAAGCCCAGTCGTACGACAAACTGTGGAAACAAGCCGAGCAGGCGCAGGAGAAAAGCCGTCCGAAGACGGTGATAGAGTTGGCCGACCAGATTTACCGGAAGGCGTTGGTCGAGAAAAACTCCGGTCAGTTGTTGAAAGCCTATCTTTGCCGGGAGAACTTCAAGCGACAACTTACACCGGATAGTTTATATAGCACCCTATTATATATGGAGCGTTGGACCGATGCTGCTACGGATGTGGTGGAGAAAGCCATCCTGCATTCACTTTTGGCGCGTGAATATGCGGATTATTGGAGACAAAACCGCCGGGCAGTGACCGAGCGGACAGACTTGATTGTAGATGAACCTTCGGTCGACATCCGTACGTGGACTTCCCGTCAGTTCATGGAACAAGTAGACCGGCATAATATCGCTTCCTTGATCGATGTGGACCATTTGATGGAGATACAGACGTCCGATTATCAGCCATTTATTGAGCAAGAAGAGGCGAGTGCCTATTACGGGCATGATTTGTACCATTTGCTGGCCCGTCGTGCTATAGATGCCTATCAAGACATGACGGGAGCTGATGCCGACTCGCTCGTACAGTGCCGCACGGACGAGCTTTATCAAGAGATGATAGCGGCTTATGGCTCTCGTGCGGACGGGTCGGACGCCGTGGTGTTGACTACGCTCGATTATTGGCAATGGAAGGCTGGGGATTATTTGAGGCAAGTCCGCTACTATTCCCTTTCCGCCCGCGACCTAAAGACGGAGAAGGCTTACTTGGACATGCTGGATGGTTTGATGGAGAAATACGCCGATCGTCCGATTGTCATTGAGGCGTATATCCGCAAAGCGGAATGGATGAGTTACGGAGGCGAAGGGCAAAGCATTGCCGAGGCCATCCGTTTGTGTGACGAAGGCATCCGGCTTTATCCCAAGTATAACCGTATTGGGGAATTGAAGCGCATCCGTGCCGGACTGCTTCGTCCGCAGATAAGCCTGAGTGGTGAAGGCACCAGCTATCCGGGCGACACGCTTCGACTGAATGTGACGTATCGGACGCTGGACACGCCTGTCACGTTGAACGTCTACGCCACTAACCTGAAGACTTATCCCACATCACAGGGGTGCAGTAGCAACGCCGACTTCCGCAAATGTGCGCCGAAACGCATATATACAGCTCAACATACGTTTACGCCCTTGCCGGGTGAAGGCAAGTTGGAGGCGGACATTCCTTATCTGCCCAGCGACACTTTGCTTAGTTTGCCTATGCCCCTCGTGCCGGGTGTGTATATCGTGGAAGCTGTGCCGCAAGCCAAGAACGGACAGACAGAGCGACGCTTTCTTTCGGTATCCCGTCTGCGGGTAATGACGCTCGACTTAGGTGATGGCGCTATCGAAATAACGACCTTGGACAATAAGAACGGGCATCCCGTAAGCGGGGTGACGGTGGATATCTATTCCAATACGGATAAATTGCTGAAGTCTGTCACTACCGGGACGGATGGCAAAGCCTTACTGATTTGGCAAGAGAAAAGTTACGTGGCCCGCTATGTGGCGCGCAAAGACGATGATACCGCCATGGAACCTCAGCGTATTTATCTGAAGCAAACTACAACTCCGATGCCTGCCATCAGTTACGAAGTTTCTTTGTTGACTGACCGTGCCATCTATCGCCCGGGTCAAACCGTCTATCTGAAAGGCGTGGCCTATAGCCAGACGGAAGATAGCGCACAGGTGTTGGCGCAAGGCACTGCCTTCGAACTGGAGTTACTCGACGCCAACCGCAAGCAGATAGCCACACGGGAAGTAACGACTAATGACTTCGGCTCCTTCACCGCAGACTTTGTCTTGCCTACGGCCTGCCTGAACGGAAACTTCTCCATACGTGCCAAGGGGAAAGCCAATGCCTCTGTCCATTTCCAGGTAGAGGAATACAAGCGGCCTACGTTTGAGATAACTTTCAATCCTGTCAGCGTGCCTTATTGCTTGGGTGAGACCCTCACCCTCAGCGGACAAGTGAAAGCCTTCAGCGGAGCTACGGTGCAGGAGATGCCGTTGGCTTATCAGGTGCTTCGCACCAATCTTTACTTTTCATCTCGTCAAAAACCTTTCATCGTGAAAGCCGATACTGTCAGGTTGGATGCCGAAGGACGTTTCTCCATCGATGTGAAACTGGACACATTGGGTCAATCCCTCGTCCTCCCTCATACTCCCCGGCTTTATTATCAGATAGAAGCAAGTGTGACCGATGAGGCGGGCGAGACGCAGACGGCATCCTATAGCTTGTGGGCACAGAAAGAAGCCTTTAGCTTGGACGCTTCCTTTCCTATGCAGGTGTGCAAGGAAGATACGGGCGCATGGGCGGTGCGTGCCTACAATGCGCAAAGCATTGGCCAGGACTTGGAGGCACATTGGCGCGTCTTCCGCGAAACAAAGGAAAGCGATTCTCCAAAGAATGTGCCTTTGCTCAGCGGCACTTGCCGGACGGATTCGCTTCAACCTTATTCTTTGTGGAAATCATTGCCTTCGGGAAATTATAAGCTGGCTCTGTCCGCCACAGACTCTTTGGGACATCAAGTAAGCACAGAGCGGACTTTCACCTTCTTCTCAAAATATGATACATGCCCGCCTGCATATACACCTTTGTTTTATCACGAAGAACGCACTGAAGTGGGTGAGGGTGAAACAGCTTCTTTCTATATTGGCACTTCGTTGAAGAACGCTTACATGCAAGTAAATGTATTTACTGATGGCAAGCGGATAGAAAGCCGTGCGTTGCAACTTTCTGACACATTGATGCACATAGAGATGCCTTATCAGGACACGTATGGCGAAAGTGTATCGGTGATGTTCAATCTCTTGCGTGAAGGACAATTCTATAGCCAAACTGTTCACTTGAAGAAAAAGCAACCTGACATGCGCTTGGACATGAAGTGGCAAGTCTTCCGCGACCGGTTGCGTCCAGGGCAAGAGGAGGAATGGCGGCTGGTGATAAGCAATCCCTATGGGTCGCCTGCTGCGGCCGAAGTGTTGGCGTTGATGTACGACGCTTCGTTGGACAAGCTCTATCGCAACCATCCGCAATGGGGCGTATTCTTCCCAAGAGTATTGGATTGGCGGAGCATGAACATCAGCTATCCGAAGCGATTGTATTTGTCGCCCTATTATACGATTCCCGACTGGCAGGTGCCGGATCTTCATTTCGACCACTTCTGCTCGCCTTATCCCAACGGAAGGATGACCATGTCGATTGTAGAGAATGCGGTGAGGATACGCGGATATGCTTCGTCTCGCAGTGCTTCTTTAACGGGAGACGTGATGATGAAGACCCAAGCCGCCGTGGTGCAGGACGCTGTTGCTTCCACGGAAGAAGTGGGACAGACGGTAGTGCCGCCTGCGGCAGGTGATGTTTTGTTTGAAGAAGAGGTGGTAGAATCAGGTACGGCTCTCCAGCCGATGGAAGACCTGCGCACCAACTTTGCCGAGACCGCTTTCTTCTATCCCGATTTGCGCACCAACGAGCAAGGGGAGGTGGTCATCGCTTTCACCGTACCGCAGAGCCTGACCCGTTGGAACTTCCGTAGCTATGCCCATACAAAGGATATGCGTACAGGCACGTTAGAGGCATCCGTGGTGACCGCCAAGGAGTTTATGCTGCGTCCCAACCTGCCTCGTTTCGTAAGGGTGGGGGACCATGCGACAATAGCCGCTACTGTCAGCAACTTGACTGATGGAAAGGTAAAGGGTACTGTGGTGCTGCAACTCTTTGACCCCGAAACGGAGAAAGTCGTCAAGACCCGCAAGCAGAAATTTGAGGCGGAAGCCGGACGTAACACTGCCGTCAGCTTCGACTTCGAGGTGGACGATCGCTATGAATTATTAGGCGTGCGCCTCACGGCGGATGGAGGTTCGTTCAGCGATGGTGAACAACACCTGTTGCCCGTGCTGAGCAACAAAGAACAAGTGACGGAGACCTTGACCTTCGACCTGCAAGGAAATGATGAATGCGCGTTGAGGCTCGATACGTTGTTCAATCACGACAGTCCGAACGCAACCGAACGCCGCTTAACCGTGGAAGTGACCGGCAATCCCGCTTGGTTAGCCGTGCAGGCACTTCCCGCGCTGACTCAACCCAATGATGAGAATGCCGTGTCGTGGGCAACGGCTTATTATGCCAACGCCTTGGCCATGGCCATCGCTCAGTCACAGCCTCGCATCAAGTCGGTGCTCGATGCCTGGCTGGCTTCCGGCGCTTCGCAAGAGACTTTCCGCAGCCGTCTTGAACAAAATCAGGAATTAAAGGCCATGCTTTTGGAAGAAACACCTTGGTTGGCCGAAGCGACAAGTGAGACCGAACGTATGCAGCGCATTGTCCAATTGTTCGATGCCAACCGCCAACGCAACCTGCATATTTCTTCCCTCACGAGGTTGAAGGATTTGCAAGGTGAGGAAGGTACCTGGAGCTGGTATAAGGGTATGTATCCTAATAGGGATATTACGACTTACATTGCAACATTGTTAGTTCGTTTGCCGCAACTGACCGGTACGCCTTTGGAGGGCGACGCCTCGCAGATGAAGCAACGGGCGTTCGACTATCTGCATAAAGAGGCGCAAGAAGAATACAAACGGATGCGCCGTGCCGAGCAGGATGGCCATCCGGTCAAGACGCTCTCTTCCTTGGCACTCGATTATATGTATCTGATGGCATTGGACGGTGGTAAGGTGCCTGCGGCGTACAAGACCGTGCATGCTTACTTCTTGGAGCGTGTGCCCAACATGCTGACCGACTTCTCCATGCAAAGCAAGGCACAATGCTTAGTCATTCTTTTGGCGAACGGGCGCAAAGCCGAAGCTGCCGATTTTGAAGTCTCGCTCAAAGAGCACTTGATACAGGATGGCAAGATGGGAGCGCATTTCGCTTTCAACGACGGTTATTATTCGTGGGGCATGATGCCCGTATCGGCCCACGTGGCGGCCATGGAGGCATTGAGCCGTTTCGGAGGCAACGAAGCATTGATAGAGGACATGAAACGATGGTTGCTGAAGCAGAAGCAAACGGTGGCATGGAATACGCCCGTGGCTTCGGCCGATGCCATTTACGCGTTGTTGTGCAACGGACGCAACTGGCTGGCCGATAGGGGAGACGTGCTTATCACTTTGGGACGTGAACAAATCTCCACCACCAACGCAGCTGATATCACTCGTCCGTTGCAAGGCTTAGGCTATGTGAAAGAAACGTTTGCCGAAGGCGATGCCGTCTTGAAGGCGAAGGAAATGGCCATTGCCAAGCGGGATGCGGGCATGGCCTGGGGAGCGGTTTACGCCCAATACTTGTCGCCCGTAGCCGATGTGAAGCAGCAGGGAGGAGAATTGGCCGTGGAGAAACAACTCTATGTAGAGCGCGTGGACGCTTCCGGCCACCCGACGTTGCATCCGCTGGAAGAAGGGACGGCACTCCGTGTAGGCGATAAGATTGTCACCCGTCTGGTGCTTCGCTTAGAGCGTGCTATGGATTATGTGCAGTTGAAGGACAGTCGTGCCGCTTGTCTGGAGCCCACGAGCGTATTGTCCGGTTATCGCCGGAGTGGTTCGTTTGACTACTATGCCGAGACAAAGGATGCCTCCAGCCGTTTCTTCTTCGACCATTTGGGCAAAGGCGTTTATGTGTTGGAATACAGTTGCTGGGTGGCTCGTGCCGGAGAGTATCAGTCTGGATTGGCTACCCTGCAATGCGCGTATGCTCCGGAGATGGTGGCACACTCGGGAAGCTGCCGGTTACAAGTGGCGGAATAGGAAATGATAATTTAGCGCGCGCAAGCGCGCTTTAATGAAGAATGAAGAATGATGAATGAAGAATTTAGGCTGCGCTGTCAGTGCGCACAATCACGCCGCATGGTCATTCTTCATTCTTAATTCATCATTCTTCATTTAATTGCTAAATTCCCATTTGCCTTGCCAAAGCCCATCTTTACAATACCCAAAGAGAACTTTCATCCGGTGAAAGTTTCACGCTTTCACCGTTTTGTATTCTTCTGATTCATAAGTATATGCTGTGAAACATCCGCATCTTTCACGCTCAGAGATGTTTCACGCAGTATGGTAAAATCGTACATCTATATGCACAAATCGTACAGAGTCGGTTTCTAAGGAAAGATTCCGTATCCTTCACACGACGGAGATGTGAAACATCCGTGAAGGATGTATCTTTCACAGCATTTGTCTAAAACTCAATAGATTATGATGCCGTGAAGGCGTGAAACTTACAATGGGAAGATTTGTGTAGAGGGTGAAACATACAGTCTTGCCGGTACAGACACGGTCTGTTTTCAAGCGGTCAAATTACGTTTAATCAGAAGGTCGTTCCCATTTAATGGGACGGGGCAGCACATTAAATGATAAGGGGCGGGACATTAAATGATAATTTGTGTGTCCCCAAAATAATTTGTATCTTTGCCCACTCAAATTTGATAATATAAGAATATATGGATACAAATAAGTACATCACTGTCGCTTACAAGCTGTACACCATTGAGGACGGCGAACGCGAATTTACGGAAGAAGCTCCCGTAGAGCATCCTTTTCAATTTATCTCGGGACTGGGCCTGACATTAGAGGCTTTTGAAAGACAATTGGAAGGCTTGAATCCGGGGGACAAGTTTGACTTTACCATCGCTTCGGCCGATGCTTATGGCGAGTATGACGAAGACCATGTTATCGACCTGCCCAGGGAAATCTTTTTGATAGACGGCAAGTTCGATAGCGAACACATTGTGGAGGGTGCGGTTATTCCGTTGATGACTGCTGAAGGCCAACGTATCAATGGAAGCGTGGTCGAGGTGAAAGACGATGTAGTAGTCATGGACATGAATCATCCCTTGGCCGGTTGCGACTTGAACTTTGTGGGCGAAGTAGTAACCAATCGTCCCGCTACGAACGAAGAACTGGCTGAAGCTGCCCGTATGATGAGTGGCGGTTGCGGCGGATGCGGTGGCGGATGTTGTGGCGATGGCGACTGCGGCGAGGGTGGTTGTGGTAGCGGATGCTGTCATTGATTATGGAACGTTTCACTTGGCTGAAAAAGGCGGTAGGACTTTGTTTCGTCTATCTGCTGTCTTGCCTATGCATAGAGGCCCAGAATCCCAAACCTTTCGTTATTCCCGAACTGAAGGAATGGACCGGTAAGGAAGGTCGCTTCACTCCTTCCGAGGAGACTCGTGTCGTTTATTGTGACGAACAACTGGAGCGCATTGCCCGTCAATTTGCCGAGGATTATGAAACTTTGTTGGGCCGGAAACTGGAAGTAGTGGAAGGGAAAGCCCGCAAAGGAGATTTTACCTTGGTGTTGAAGAAAGACAAGAAGCTGGGCAAGGAAGGCTATGCGATTCAAATCGATGAGAAAGTAACCTTGTCTGCCCCTGATGCCGTTGGCGTTTATTGGGGCACGCAAACCTTGTTGCAGCTGAGCGAGCAGACGGTAGGCGGGCAATTGCCGAAAGGCAAGATGGCGGACTGGCCGGACTATGGCATCCGTGGCTTTATGATAGACTGCGGACGTAAGTTTATTCCGATGGATTATCTGAAAGACGTGGCCCGTATCTTGTCCTACTACAAGATGAACACCTTGCAGGTTCATTTGAACGATAACGGATTCAAACAGTATTTTGACAACGATTGGGATAAGACGTATGCCGCTTTCCGTTTGGAGTGCGAAACCTTTCCCGGGCTGACCGCCCGTGACGGTTATTACACGAAGGATGAGTTCCGTAGTTTCCAAAAGGAAGCCGCGGCACAATATGTGGAAGTCATTCCGGAAATAGACGCGCCAGCCCATACCTTGGCTTTCAGCCACTACAAACCGGAAATAGGAAGCCAGAAATACGGCATGGACCATTTGGATTTGGGCAATCCGGAGACTTATCAGTTTATGGACGCCCTTTTTAAAGAATACTTGGAAGGGGACAATCCCGTGTTCTGCGGTTCGAAGGTGAACATCGGTACCGATGAATATTCCAACAAGGACAAGGAAGTGGTGGAGCAATTTCGCGCTTTCACAGACCATTATATTAAATATGTGGAAAGTTTTGGCAAGCAGGTGTGCATGTGGGGGGCATTGACCCATGCGAAAGGAGACACGCCCGTCAAGTCGGAGAATGTCATTATGAACGCCTGGTACAACGGCTACGCCGAGCCAAAGGAAATGGTGAAACAAGGCTATAAGCTTATCAGTATGCCCGATGGGCTCTTGTACATCGTGCCCGCCGCCGGGTATTACTATGATTATTTGAATACAAAGTCCTTGTATGAAAGTTGGACGCCTGCCCATGTGGGCAAGGTGGTGTTTGATGAACAAGACCCGGCTATCTTGGGTGGTATGTTTGCCGTGTGGAACGACCATGTGGGAAACGGCATATCCGTGAAAGACATTCATCACCGGGCTTTTCCCGCCATACAGACGTTGTCCGTCAAGATGTGGGACGGCATTCATGTCACGTTGCCCTTCGAGGGGTTCGACCAGCGCAGGTTGCAACTGAGTGAAGCTCCCGGCGTCAACCAACTGGCTCGTTGGAAGAGTGGAGATACATGCCTCCTGACGAAAGCTGAGGTGCGTCCTGGCGAGACAATGCCTTATCCGGAGATTGGCTATAACTACACGGTGGAGTTTGACATCGAAGCCATTGACGAAGCCCCGGGTACGGAGTTGTTCCGCTCAGAGAATGCCGTATTCTATTTAGCTGACCCTATCAGCCGTAAATTGGGTTTTGCCCGTGACGGTTATCTGAATACTTTTAATTTCCGTTTTTACCCCAATGAGAAAGCACACATAGCCATTGAGGGAGACCATACGTCCACCACGTTGAAGGTGAATGGTAAGGTGGTGGAGAAATTGGAGACTCGTGTCTTGTATTTCAACGAAGGAAAGGCTAAGATGAAGCATGTGCCCACTTTGGTTTTCCCATTGGAGAAAGCCGGAAGCTTCAGGAGCAAGATAACAAACTTGAAAGTACATAATATTATCTATAAATAATGTGGATTGGCGGTTCTTTTTGTAGGGGCTGCTCCGAATAAAAGAGAACAATGATGAAGAAAGTAATGAGCCTGATAGCCCTAAGTTGCCTGTTGGCTTCCTGTGGCAATATGGAGAAAAAAGCAGCCGCCAAACTGGACGAAGCGCGTGCCGCTTACGAAGCCGGGAACTATAGTGAGGCCAAGGTGCAGATAGACAGTATCAAAATCCTTTATCCGAAAGCTTACGACATCCGTCGGGAAGGTATCTATCTGATGCAAGATGTGGAATTGGCTGAACAGGAAAAGACGGTGGCATATCTGGACAGTGTGTTGAACGAAAAACAGAAAGAGTTGAATACTCTGAAAAGCCGGTTCGTCCTTGAGAAGGATACGGCCTATCAGCGTATCGGTCACTATTTGGCTCCTGCACAAGTCATAGAGCGTAATTTACATCGTTCCTATTTACGTTTCCAGACAGACGAAACAGGTTTGATGAGCATGACGTCCATCTATTGTGGAAGTTACAATATCCACCACACAAGTGTAAAGGTCATTGCTCCTGACGGTAATTTTGCCGAGACACCCGCATCGCACGACAGTTATGAAACGACCGATTTAGGTGAACGGATAGAGAAAGCCGACTATAAGTTGGGAGAGGATGGGGGAGTGATAGGTTTCATAGCGGCTAATAAGGATAAGAATCTGCGGGTGAACTATCGGGGCGACCGGACGTTTACCACGAACATGATGCCTGCCGACCGCAAAGCTGCCGCCGATGTATATGCTTTGGCACGCCTGCTGTCGTCCATCACCCAAGTAAAGAAGGAGAGGGAAGAAGCCCGGCTGAAAATCCAGTTTGTAAAAAAGAAAATAGCTGAACGCACGCAGACTGTAGGTAAATAGGACTTAAAAATAGAAGTCGGTACAAAAAAAAATGCGGATTCTGTTTTGAGATTCCAAATAAAGCTGTACCTTTGCACCCGGTTAAAACAAAAGCCACTGCCGATATAGCTCAGTTGGTAGAGCAACGCATTCGTAACGCGTAGGTCGCCGGTTCAAGTCCGGCTATCGGCTCAAAAAAAGAGATGTCTTATGCGACATCTCTTTTTTTTGAGCCTATGCACGTTCCCGGTTACTTTACTGAAAATTCAAATGGAACTCTACGACCGCTTCCACGCCTTTGCGCAAAATGTCAAGCGGCATATTCTCATTGGGTGAATGAATGGCGTTCGACTCCAATCCGAAGCCCATCAATACCGTCTTGATACCCAATATTTGCTCAAAAGTGGCTATAATCGGAATACTTCCTCCGCGACGCACCGCCAACGGTTTCTTGCCAAAGGCTTTTTCAAATCCTTTTTCCGCAGCCTGGTAAGCGGGCAACGTAATGGGACATACATATCCTTGTCCTCCGTGCAGCGGAGTAACCTTGACTTGCACACCGGCCGGAGCCATGCTTTCCATGTAATGGACAAAGAGCTTGGCAATCTGCTGGTGGTCTTGGTGAGGAACCAACCGGCAAGAGACTTTGGCATACGCTTTCGAGGGAAGCACCGTTTTGGCTCCTTCGCCCGTATATCCTCCCCAAATGCCACACACATCGAACGACGGACGACAACTGTTGCGCTCCAAAGTACTATAGCCTTTCTCGCCAAACAACTCCTTCACGCCGATAGCCTGCTTATACTTTTCCTCGTCAAAAGGTATGCGGGCTATCATTTCCCGTTCTGCTTGCGGCACTTCCTCCACTTCATCATAGAATCCCGGTATCGTGATGCGACCGTCCGCATCCACCACCCGGCTAATCATACTGCAAAGGGCATTGATAGGATTAGCCACCGCCCCGCCGAAGTGTCCTGAATGCAAATCGCGGTTAGGACCGGTCACTTCTATTTCCCAATAAGCCAATCCGCGTAGTCCGGTCGTGAGCGAAGGCAGGTCAGCTCCCAACATGCTGGTGTCCGACACCAAGATGATGTCAGCCTTCAACAAATCCTTATGCGCCTGGCAGAAAGCCTCCAGGCTGGGCGAACCGATTTCTTCTTCTCCTTCGAAGATGAACTTCACGTTATGAGTCAACAGATTGTGCTTCACCAAATATTCAAAAGCCTTCACCTGGATAAACGATTGTCCCTTGTCATCATCGGCTCCTCGTGCCCAAATACGTCCTTCGCGGACCTCAGGTTCAAAAGGCGCGGATTTCCATAACTCCAAAGGTTCCGCAGGCATGACGTCATAATGAGCATACACTAACACTGTTCGGGCATGAGGGTCTACAATCTTTTGTGCGAAAACCATCGGATTTCCGTCCGATGGCATCACGTAAGCTTCGTCCACCCCGGCCTCCAACAATAATTGACGCCAACGCTCGGCACAGACCAGCATGTCGTCGTGGTGTTCAGGTTGAGCACTGATACTGGGAATGCGAATCAGGCTGAACAGCTCGTCCAACATTCGCGGTTCGTTTGCTTGAATATAGTTTTTTATCATAACTGAGTAGTTCTATCTATTAAATAAAAATCCAAAATGGTCAGAGCTGCCATTGCTTCCACAATAGGCACTGCACGGGGCAACACACATGGGTCGTGACGGCCACGCGCTTTCAAAGTTGTATCTTTTCCGTCGATATTCACCGTATGCTGTTCCATCAACACCGTAGCCACCGGTTTGAAGGCTACACGGAAATAGATGTCCTGCCCGTTGCTGATGCCTCCCTGTATACCTCCGGAATGGTTGGTATGGGTAGTGATGCGCCCGGCGTTGTTGTAGAAAACGTCGTTCTGCTCCGAGCCTTTCAGTTTCAGCCCTTTGAAACCATCGCCATATTCGAAAGCTTTGGCTGCATTGATGCTGAGCATGCCCGCCGCTAAAGCCGATTGCAATTTGCCGAACACTGGTTGGCCCAAGCCGACGGGGCATCCCGTGATGACGCAGGTGACAACTCCTCCAATCGTGTCCCCTTCTTCCTTCACCTTTAATATATAGTCTTCCATTTCTTTGGCTTTGGCGGGGTCGGGACAACGCACCGGATTGCTTTCCGCCAAACTAAGGTCGTAAGCCGTATAGTTTTCTTCCAACCGGATGGCACCCACTTGCGAGGTGTAAGCGGTGATACGTATGCCCAACTGCTTCAACGCCAGTTTGGCCAAAGCACCAGCCACCACACGGGCGATAGTCTCGCGGGCCGAGGAACGTCCTCCGCCCCGATAATCCCGTATGCCGTATTTTTGCTTATAGGTATAGTCCGCATGGGAAGGTCGATAGACACTCTGCATTTCGCTATAGTCACTATAGCGTTGATTACGGTTCCATACGATAAAGCCGATGGGGCATCCGGTAGATTTCCCTTCAAAGATGCCCGACAAAAATTCCACTTCGTCTTTTTCCTGACGTGCTGTCGTGATGTCCGACTGGCCGGGGCGTCTCCGGTTCAGTTCACTCTGAATAAAATCCATGTCGATAGTGATACCCGACGGAAATCCGTCCAAGACACCTCCGATTCCTTTCCCGTGTGACTCGCCAAAACTGGTCAAGCGCACCATGTTTCCAAATGAGTTAAACATAATCAATTCGCTTTAAATGGTTGTGAATAAGGTTTATAATTCCCTATTCCGTGTTTGATGTTGTTTTTAATCTCTAAAGATAAGAATTATTTTTTGAAATCTACGAAGTGAATGAAGAAAATTAATGCTCGCAGACTTTGGCAAGCCTTTGGTAAGTATAGTTCTTGTGGAGAATACGTAGGTAAATGATATTTTAATGCACATTTTCATTCCGTGCAAAGTATAAGTTACTGTGAAAGTATAAAAATATCTCATAGGCATTTGCATTTGTTCGGGAAAAAAGCGAAATTTGCACCACCTTATTTTTAGGAAGCGAATGATAACACCTTTAAATAAAGATTGAAATATGACAAAAAGTGCATTGCAAATCGCGCGGGCTGCCTATCAGCCCAAACTCCCCCAAGCGCTAAAAAGCCACGTAAAGGCCGTTGAAGGCGCAGCTACCCAGTCGGTAGCCGATCAGGAGGAAATCAAACAATTGTTCCCCAACACGTACGGAATGCCGGTTATCAAGTTCGAGGCTACAGAAGAACCGATGGAATTCCCCACGATGAATGTAGGCGTTATCCTCTCCGGAGGCCAGGCTCCCGGCGGACACAACGTTATCTCGGGCCTCTTTGACGGCATCAAGAAGCTGAATCCCGCCAATCGCCTGTATGGCTTCATCCTGGGTCCCGGCGGATTGGTAGACCATAAGTACATGGAACTGACAGCCGACATCATCGACGAATACCGTAACACAGGTGGTTTCGACATCATCGGATCGGGACGTACCAAGCTGGAGAAGGTGGAGCAGTTTGAGAAAGGCTACGAAATCCTGAAGGAACTGGGCATAAAGGCACTGGTAATCATCGGCGGAGACGACTCCAACACGAACGCTTGTGTACTGGCCGAATACTATGCCGCCAAGCAGTATGGCGTACAGGTCATCGGTTGTCCCAAGACCATCGACGGTGACTTGAAGAACGAGATGATTGAAACTTCTTTTGGTTTCGATACGGCTTGCAAGACTTATTCGGAGGTTATCGGCAACATCCAACGCGACTGCAACTCGGCCCGCAAGTATTGGCACTTCATCAAGCTGATGGGTCGTTCGGCTTCGCACATCGCATTGGAGTGCGCACTGCAGGTTCAGCCCAACATCTGCCTGATTTCGGAAGAGATTGAGGCCAAGAACATGTCATTGGATGACGTGGTGACCTACATCGCTCAAATCGTAGCCGACCGCGCCGCACAGGGCAACAACTTCGGTACGGTGCTCATCCCCGAAGGCTTGATTGAATTTATTCCTGCCATGAAGCGTCTGATTGCCGAACTGAATGACTTCCTTGCCGCCAACGCCGTAGAGTTCTCACAAGTGAAACGTTCGGCTCAGCGCGACTACATCATCCGCAAGCTCTCTCCGGAGAACTCTGCCGTATATGCCAGCCTGCCCGAAGGTGTGGCTCGCCAGTTGACATTGGACCGCGACCCGCACGGCAACGTACAGGTATCACTCATCGAAACCGAAAAATTGCTCTCTGAAATGGTAGCCACGAAGCTGGCTCAGTGGAAAGAGGAAGGCAAATACACGGGCAAGTTCGCCGCCCAGCACCACTTCTTCGGCTACGAAGGCCGTTGTGCCGCTCCTTCAAACTTCGATGCCGACTATTGTTACTCATTAGGTTATACGGCCGCCGCTCTGATAGGCAATGGCAAGACGGGCTACATGTCGTCCGTTCGCAATACGACCGCTCCTGCCGACCAATGGATTGCAGGCGGTGTACCCATCACGATGATGATGAACATGGAGCGTCGCCACGGCGAGATGAAGCCGGTTATCCAGAAGGCTTTGGTGAAACTGGATGGCGCGCCGTTCAAGGCATTTGCCGCTCAGCGTGACCAGTGGGCGAAGGAAACGGACTACGTTTATCCCGGTCCTATCCAGTACTTTGGTCCGGCAGAGGTTTGTGACCAGCCGACCAAGACGCTGCAATTAGAGCAAGGCAAATAAGATTATTGAACTCTGTTTGTAGATAGAATCAGCGGTAATCGCCTCAGAAGGTGTTCCCGCTGATTTTTTTGTGGATAAAAGCAGGAATCCATTCCTTGTTTGAGAGAATCTGTGTACCTTTGCGCTTGTTTTGTAGAAATCAGATATGGCTACACCAAATAAAAGAAAAATAGCCGCTTCGAAGGCATCGGCAAGTCCGCGTCATCGTGCTTCCCTTCCTAAAAAAGGAAAACAGGAGAAGGCGAAGGGTAAGGAGTTTGTCATGCCTGTTTGGATGCGCAATATGCTTGCCTTGTGTATTATATTGGTGTTTGCCGCTGGTTTCTATTATTTCTTTATTCGTCCATATGCCTATCGGTGGAAGCCGTGCTACGGGTCGAAAGGGTATGGTGTGTGTATGCCTTGCGATTATGAAGTGCATGGCATTGACATTTCTCATTATCAAGGCGTCATTAATTGGAAGCAGTTGGCGCAGACACATGCGGGGGAATTTCCCATTCGTTTTATATTTATGAAGGCTACGGAAGGCGGAGACCATAGTGACCATACTTTCCTGCAACATTTCGATTCGGCACGCAAGTACAACTTCATTCGGGGAGCGTATCACTTCTTCCGTCCTCATACCGATGCGCGCAAGCAAGCTGATTTTTTTATCCGCAACGTCAATTTATTGTCGGGCGACCTCCCTCCGGTACTGGATGTGGAAGACCGCGGAAAACGTTCGAAGGAAGAACTGCAGCGTGCCGTGAAAACATGGTTGGACGATGTAGAAGCCCATTATGGGGTGAAGCCTATCCTTTATACTTCTTATAAGTTCAAGATGCGTTATTTGGACAATCCGGTTTTCGATGCTTATCCTTACTGGATTGCCCATTATTATGTAGATTCGGTGCGCTACAAGGGTCGTTGGCACTTTTGGCAACACACGGATGTGGGTACCGTCCCCGGCGTAGAGGAGGAAGTGGACCTTGATGTGTTCAACGGCACATTGGAGCAACTCGACTCGCTCAGGCTAAAATGAATTTCACCGTTGCCCAGCGGTTTTTCTCCCGTTGTCCGTCGTGGCGTAAGCCTAAACTTTCGGCTTCGCTCCGGAGTGCGGGGATGTCTTCCGTATAGAATCCGCTTAGGAACAGCAAGGCTCCTTTCTTCATGCGAGCTACATAGTAACGCATGTCAGCCAGCAGGATATTGCGGTTAATGTTGGCTATCACTACGTCGAACGGGCCTTTGTCCGCCAAGGATGAAGCGTCACCCTGATAAACGTCAATCCCGTCCAGATGGTTCAAGGCGATATTTTCCTGCGAGTTGCGCACGCACCAATCATCAATGTCTACCGCTGTGCAGGAAACCGCTCCGCGCATCCGTGCCAAGATGGCGAGGATGGACGTTCCGCATCCCATGTCAAGTACCTCTTTCCCTTGCAAATCCGTGTCCAGCAGTTCGCTGATGATGAGGCTGGTCGTTTCGTGGTGTCCTGTCCCGAAAGCCATTTGCGGGTTAATGACAATGTCATATTCCACTTTTGGCACATCGTGGTGGAACGTGCTGTGGATGACACATCGGTCGCCTATGACAATGGGTTGGAAGAAGTTTTTTTCCCATTCTTCGTTCCAATCTTTGTCTTCGGCTTCCGTGTAACTGTACGTGATGTCTGTGTCAGGTAGGGGATAGTCGGTAATCACTTGACGGACATTTTCTTCGTTATAAAGATGGGCCTGTATGTAGGCGGCAATACCGTCCGGACGTTCTACGAAACTCTCGAATCCTACATCGGCCAGTACGGCGCTCAGGACATCGTTCACGGTCTCGGTGCAGGGCGTTGTGTGGAATATGAATTCTAAATATTTCATTGTTTTGACATTAGTATGTTAAATACAGCGCGCGGATTAGCGTAGTTCTTAAACTTTTCCTATATTTGTTTGTCCTAAGAATACAATGCCTGCAAAGATAGGCCGATTTTAGGAAAATACCTATTACTTGGCGAAGGTTTTTTCTATCTTTGGACGAGGCAGGGACAAAGTGCCTTTTTAAAGGCTTATGTGAAACTTAAAACTTACGGATATGAAAAAGATTGTTTTTTTATTGCTCGTGGTTCTGTGTCTGCCTTGGACACTGATGGCACAGAGTGTGGAGGACGACCTTTACTATGTACCTTCCAAGAAGACGGAACAGAAGAAGGAAAAGAAAGCTGACTCGGGTATACGCCGTACGTCCGATGATGTGATAATTGTGGAAACGCAGAAGCCGGTTGTCAGTGTGGCTTCTTCGGGGAATACTACCGTCGTGGTAAAGGATAAGAAAGGCAATGTGCGCGATGTGGACGAGTATAACCGCCGCTACGATTCGAAGGAATATGACTTTTCGTCGACGGAAGATACGCTTTACATCGAAGAGAAGGCCGTGCCCGATCCTGACGGGGAATGGGTTAACGGCTTCGACGGTTCGCAGGACGATTATGAATACGCCATGCGTATTATTCGTTTCCGCAATCCGCGTTACGCCATTAGCATCAGCAGCCCGCTCTATTGGGATGTGGTTTATGGTTTGAACTCCTGGGACTGGAATGTTTACACCGATGGCCTCTATGCATATGCTTTCCCGACATTCACCAATCGCTTGTGGTGGGATTGGCGTTATGGCTGGGATTACTATTGGGGTTGGCCCTATTATGGATGGAACTGGGGTTGGAATAGCTTCTACTTCGGTTGGGGAGGCTTTTATGCCGGTTGGAGTGGTTGGTATGGTCCCGGTTGGGGTTGGCATCACCATCATCATCATCCCGGTTATTGGGGACCGCGAAACACGTATACTTCACGAAGTTATTCGGGACGGAGTGCTTATCGCAGGGGAGGTACAGTCGTGAACGGCGGAGGTTCGAACCGTGTTTCGGCTACCCGTACAAATGGTACTTCTTCCTATCGGAATGTCTCGCGGAGTGGCTCTTCCGGTGTACGCCGTGTCGTAGGCACTCGTTCGGTAACGGATGCCACGACGGGAGTCAATGCATCCCGCTCTTCTTATTCACGTGACAATGCCTATACCCGTCCAAGCAGAGGCAGTGGTACGCGTGTGGAAACTTCATCGGGAATCAATGTGAATACAAACAGAGGGACTTATACGCGCAGCAGTTCGCGCCGTTCGTCTGGGGCTACCTATAGCAGAGGTAGTTCACGCTCGTCTACGCGTTCTTATTCACCGGTCGATAATACCAACACGCGCCGTTCTACGTTTAGCAATCCTTCAAGAAGCAGTTCGTCATCGGGAAGCAGTTTCCGTTCGAGCAGTGGTAGCTCACGGAGCTATGGAGGCGGTAGCGCAACACGTTCGGGAGGCGGTTCCAGAAGAAGGTAAAATTGGCAAAATCTTTCTTAGGCACGGATGACACAGGTTGTAACACGGATTTTTCTCATCTTAAAATTAAACTCAATTAGTCCCAACCGTGAGAATCCATGTAATCCGTGCCTAAATAAAATGAATAATATTCATTATTTTACGTTTTATTGTTGATAGAAAAGAAATATGAAAAATAGACTAATGATTCTGACTGCGTTGGGATTAGGCTTGGCTCTGACCTCTGTCCAAGCGCAGACCGTCTATGATGCGGCTCAGATTGTAGACAGCGATTTGAACGGGACGGCCCGTTTTGTCGCTATGGGTGGAGCTATGGGCGCGTTAGGTGGTGACATTTCTACGATGGGTACCAATCCCGCAGGTATCGGTATTTACCGTAGTCATGACTTTACCACTTCTTTCGGCTTCTCGTCCTATGGCACCGAGTCCAATTATATGGGCAACGTAATGAATGTGGATAAGATACATGGCTCATTCGATAATTTGGGCTTTGTGTTTTCCTCAAAGATCGGAAACTTGACCGCTTTGCGTTACGTGAACTTTGGTCTCAATTACCATAAGTCGAAATCATTCTTCGGCAACATGGAGATGGGAGGCGCTTTAGGCAATTTGTCCCAAACTTATCAGATGGCCGACCAAGCTTTTGGCATTGATAATTGGGGGAGTGACCCCTATATGGATCCCGGCATAGGTTGGCTTTCGGTATTGGGCTATGATGGTTGGTTGATTACGGATGTGACTTCTCAGGTGACCGGCACTCCTCTTTTGGATGAGGATGGTAATCAGGTGTCGGATGTGAACGGGAATCTTTTATATCGTACGCCGGGGTCTTATGTCGGTTTGTATGACAATGGCAATGCTACTTTCCACTCGGAGCAGCGGGGCGGAATAGATCAATATGACTTCAACGTGGCCTTCAACATTAAAGACCGTGTCTATTTAGGCATGACTTTGGGAGTCTATTCGGTGGATTATAATAAATATACGGTATATAGCGAGGATTATGGAGGAGGAGAGTATTACTCTTTGACCAGCAATAATCAGATAGTAGGTTCGGGGTTCGACATCAAGTTGGGAGCTATCATACGTCCTTTTGAGTACTCCCCCCTGCGTGTGGGTCTGGCAGTACATACGCCTACCTTCTATAGCTTGGATTACCGGACGCGCGCTTATGTGGAGTCGTCTGTCTATGATCCGGTGACAGGACGGAACGAACCGGCTTCGGTGGCTACGGAAGAAATCGTTAATGGGGATATGGTACAGGAATTCAGGTTGCATACTCCATGGACGTACAATGTCAGTTTAGGCTATACCGTAGGTAACAGTTTGGCCATTGGTGCCGAATATGAGTATCAGAATTATTCGTCTATGGAGTTCCGTAACTCACAAGGTTATTCTAAACCTTATGAATACGTGAATAGTACAACAGAAATGATGAAAGGAGTAAGCACTTTCCGTGTGGGATTGGAGTATAAAGTGATTCCTCAGTTTGCTTTCCGTGTGGGGTACAACTATCGTTCGGCTATTTTCAACGATGACGCTTATAAAGATTTGCCGATAGAATCCATCCAGACAGATACCGATTATGCCAATGTCGATGCGCTGAACAACTACACGTTGGGCATCGGTTATCGGGGTAAGTTTTTCTATGCGGATTTGGCTTATAAGTACACGACTCGTAAGTCGGAATTCTATCCGTTCGTGAATTACTTCTACACCGATAACGTCCTTACTGAAGTGGCCTCGCCAGAAGCGACCCAAGTGACCGATACGCGCAGTCAAGTGTTGTTTACGATAGGAATGCGCTTCTGATGCGCAGGGTATTATTTTCCCCAATAAGGCGGAGCGGTGCCAAAAACGTTCCGCCTCTTTTTTTGTCCGCTTCGAAAGAATGGCTATCTTTGCCCTGCTTTTATAAAAATGAAAACAGGAAAGAAATATGAAAAGAACCGTATTTATACGTTCCCTTATACCCGCTTTTTTATTGGGGGGATTCACGCTGACTTCAACCTTTGCCGGATGCAAGGAAAAAGATATGTCCATGAAGATGAACGAACCGCGCAACATCCGTGGAGTGTCTAACTTCGGGCGTACTTTCGGCGACTTGAATCAAAAGCAGTTAAACATAGCCCAAACTATCGGCATCGAGCCTATTGCTTCGCGGGAAGATGCGGAGCAGATGACTGATAAATTGGTGCGGATAGAGGAGAACGAACGTTACGCTATTGATTCGCTGACGCATTCCATTCCCTACCTGATACCCGGCGCTGCTTCTTTGCTGGACACCATTGGACAGAACTTCTTGGATTCTTTGGCTTCCAAGGGGCTTAATCCGAACAAAATCATCGTAACTTCCGTGCTTCGCACCAACAACGACGTGAAACGCCTCCGTCATCGTAACACGAATGCCTCCGCTCGTTCTACCCACATGTATGGTACGACTTTCGACATCAGTTGGAAACGTTTTGAGAAAGTGGAAGACGAGGACGGACGTCCCATGCAGGACGTCGCCCCCGATACCTTAAAGTTGGTGTTGGCCGAAGTGTTGCGCGACTTGCGCCAGACCGAAAGTTGTTACATCAAGTATGAGATTCGGCAAGCTTGTTTCCACATCACGACTCGGCGGCCGTAGCTTCTTCCAGCATGCGCCAGGCGGCGGGCAACATTTGTACTAAATCTCCCGCCGTCATTCCGGTCATGCCCTGTCGTTTTCGGCACAAATCACCTGCCAGACCGTGAATGTACACGCCCAATCGTGCCGCTGTAGTCGTGTCATATCCTTGTGCCAATAAGGCCAGTAACACGCCTGTCAGTACATCGCCGCTACCGCCTGTGGCCATGCCTGGATTACCAGTTTGGTTGAACCAGCATTTTCCTTCGGGAGTAATCACGGTCGAATAAGCTCCTTTCAGTACAATATGCACTCCGGTGGCGCGAGCCAGTTGGCAGGCTTTGTCAAGGCGTTCATAGGAATTTCGGCAGGTTCCTACCAAGCGTTCCAGTTCCTTGGGATGTGGAGTCAAGATACTTCCTTGGGGCAAGCGGTTCAGGAATTCGCGATGTTCCCCTAAGATATTCAGTGCGTCGGCGTCAACCACCATGGGTGTCTGGCAGGAGCCTATCTGCTGTAATACGGCATCTTCCGTTTCGGGTCTTCGTCCTAATCCCGGTCCGATAGCCACGGCTTGAAAGTCGTCCGTATCAGTGTATTCTGAGAAGCAAGTCTCGCTATAGTCCAACTCTGTCATGGCCTCCGGTACCGCAGTTTGCACGATGCTGTTGTTGCAGAAAGGGACATGCACCGTTAGCAAACCTACGCCCGACCGCAGGCAAGCCTTTGCCGCTAACACAGACGCCCCGGCCATTCCTTGCGAACCTGCGATGAGCAATGCCCGTCCGAAGTTTCCTTTGTGGGCAAATTTGCCACGCGGTTTCAGCATTGGCAACATGTCATTGTCTTCAGCCAACGCATAATCAGTGTCTGCCTGTTCGATTGCTTCATGGCTCAGACCGATGTCCAGTAACTTCCACTCACCGACGTAAGGCGCGTTCTCAGCAAATAGAAAAGCCAGTTTAGGGAGTTGGAGGCTTAGGGTCAGATGGGCTCGCATGATATGTGCCTGTATATTATAGGTGTTGTCTTCTCCCATCAATCCCGACGGAATGTCGATGGACACTACTTGGGCGGGCGATGCGTTGATGTACTTCACTACTGCGGCAAAACCTCCGGTCAAGGGCTTGTTCAGCCCGCTGCCGAAAAGCCCGTCTATCACTACATGTCCGGCTGTCAATGCCGGAGGCGCGAATTGGGTGGCCACTTCATGAAAAACGACACCTTCCACTTCCGCAAGCCGGTCACGGTTGGTTTGGCAGTCTTTCGACAAGTGTCCTTGGGGATTGAACAAATACACTTCTGGCCGATAGCCTTGTTCCGCCATGAGGCGTGCCACGGCTAAGGCGTCTCCTCCGTTGTTTCCGGGACCTGCAAAGACGGTGAATGGAGTGGTGTGGTCGCTCCAGCGTTCCATGATAGCTTCCGTCAGTGCTTGTGCGGCTCGTTCCATCAGGTCGATGGAAGCTATAGGTTCATGTTCGATTGTATAGGCATCCAGTTGTTTGATGTCCGATGTTAGGAATATCTTCATCATGTTCTTTCATTTATTTTAGTTCTTTTCGGCAAAAGTAGTCATTCCCTTTCTATTTCGCAAATGAAAAGAAATCGCTACCTTTGCGCAGATTTAACATTTAGCTCATGAATACCATACAAATAAAAGACAAACGTTTTGCCATTTCCATCCCCGAAAAGGATATTTTGAGGGAAGTAGATCGTGTGGCGAGTGAAATCAACCGGGACTTGGAAGGGAAGAATCCGCTTTTCCTTAGTGTACTGAACGGCTCGTTTATGTTTACCGCCGACCTCATGAAACGTGTCACCATTCCTTGCGAGATTTCGTTTGTGAAATTAGCCTCTTACCAAGGTATCGCCTCTACAGGAACGATAAAAGAAGTCATCGGACTCAACGAGGACATTACAGACCGTACTATAGTTATTGTAGAAGATATTGTGGACACGGGTCTGACCATGCAACGTTTGTTGGAAACACTGGGCACGCGCAATCCCCGGGAAATACACATAGCCACCTTGCTTGTCAAACCGGAAAAACTGCAGGTTGATTTGGACATCGAATACGTCGCCATGCATATCCCTAATGATTTCATCGTAGGTTATGGGTTGGATTATGATGGGTTGGGACGCAACTATAGGGACATCTACACGGTGGTGAACGATTAAATGGGAATTTAGAAGCCCCCTCAACTCCCCCCGAGGGGGAGCTTATGATACTCCGTAGTAGTCTTAGCCTCCCCTTCGGGGGGAGGAGGGAGGGGGCTAAATTATCATTTTTAGTTACTTAGAACATTATACATTAAACATTATAGAAGTATGTTGAACATTGTAATTTTTGGCGCTCCCGGCTCAGGCAAGGGGACGCAAAGCGAGAGAATTGTAGAAAAATATGGCATTAACCACATCTCGACCGGGGATGTGCTGCGTGCCGAAATAAAAGCGGGTACAGAACTGGGAAAGACGGCCAAAGGATACATTGATCAAGGCCAACTGTTGCCCGATGAGCTTATCATAGACATTTTGGCATCTACGCTGGACGGTTTGAAGGACAGCAAAGGGGTTATTTTCGATGGTTTCCCTCGTACTATCGCCCAAGCTGAGGCACTGAAGAGAATGTTGGCTGAACGCAACCAGGCTGTTACCGTCATGCTGGATTTGGAGGTGCCCGAAGACGAACTGATGGAGCGTCTCATCCTGCGCGGACAACAGAGCGGCCGTGCCGATGACAATGAAGAAACCATCCGCAAGCGCCTCACTGTGTACCACAGTCAGACGGCTCCCCTTATCGATTGGTACAAGCAGGAGGGACTGTACGCCCACATCAATGGATTGGGTGAGTTGGAACGCATCACGGGAGACATTTGCAAGGCCATCGATCAGGCTCAGCAATAAGAGATTTGATTGCATAAAGCGACGGGGTGTGTCATAATGTAAGGTCGTTATCATTTTGTCACCCTGAGCGTAGTCGAAGGGTCTCATGTAGTGCTATGTGAGATGTTTCGACTACGCTACGCTTCGCTCAACATGACAGGATGAAAGCCATTCCTCATTTTGACACATCCTCTTTTTCGTATAGCGGGCATCCCAGCAAGTACCATTTCCGCATTTGTCCGTTCTTAATTTGTTGAGCAAAATCTTTTTCATCTCTTGGTAAGAGATGTATAAACGGCATGTAGTAAGTGTTAACCTGCTGATATACAGAAAGAAAAAGGAAGAAAGAAATTGATATTTGCTCAACAAATGTTGAGTAAAACAGATTTTGTAAAACATGCGGATAAAATTGTGGATGATTTTTTTGGCTCATTATGAGCGTTTTATTCAAAATCTTTTCATAACTTTGCGGCCACGTACATCTCTTACCAAGAGATGTGCAAAAGCAAAGGCGTGTTGAGCATTTTTAGGATTACTCGCCAAGCCTGTTTTTGTATGAAAAGAAAGACTGCCGGAAGGAGGGAAGAAATTCCCAAACTTTTTAGCTTTTCACTTGTAACTGCTTGTGTACCAGCGATTGATGGGCGCAGGCAGGAATCGGAGAAGTACCCTTTTCAGTGCGTATACAGCGTAGCCCCAATCATCACATTGGACATATTAGCACATTCTTACATTGGCACATTCAATCATGGATGCTCAACAATGGTTTGCGATGCGTGACCTCAAGAGGAGTAACGCAAAATGTCCCGCCTACAAGATGCTGGAGGCGTTGGGCGTCGAATGCTTCACGCCGATGGTGCACCGTCTGGTCACCGTCCACGGTCGGCGGGAGGACCGCAAAGTAGCCTTCATGCCCGACCTGCTGTTTGTGAAGGATACCCGTGAGCGTCTCGATCCCATCGTGGAAGCCACTCCTACCTTGCAATACCGCTTTCGCTTGGGAGCATGGCGCACGCCCATCGTCATCCGTACCCCCGACATGGAACGTTTCATCCGTGCGGTGACCTCTGCCGAGCATCCCCGCTACTACCGTCCCGAAGAAGTCACTCCCGCCATGCGTAACCGCCATATACGTATCATCGGCGGACAGTTGGACGGATATATCGGAACCTTGGTCACCACCCGCGGTTCGAAGGTGAAGCGTCTTTTGGTGGAACTCCCTACACTGTTGTTCGCCTCCGTGGAGGTACAGCCGGAATACATACAACTGATAAATGAACCGTGAAATGGGAATTTAAACCACTGATGAACACGGATTAAACGGGATGAGCACAGATGTATCTGTCACCCTGAGCGTAGTCGAAGGGTCTCATGTAAGACCTCCTCATGCGCTACGTGAGATGTCTCGACAAGCTCGACATGACAGATACCTTAAAATCCGTGTAAATCCGTACTATCTGTGTTA